>NZ_JBHIKW010000002.1:0-541807 GCF_042138895.1 Cedecea selenatireducens
GGTGGGTTTACCGCTTCAGCGGCGATGAGCTCGCCGGGCGCCGGGGGTTGTGAGGGGGAATGGCGTAATTCCCCCTCACACGTTCACCGTGCTCTGAACGAGCAGGGAAAACAGATCTATGGGTGAACGGAATAACGACTGAACTAAGGACCTCTCCAGGAAGAATATGTATAAGACACACCTCTTAGAGAGACGGTACCTACCGCTTAGAAACTATAATCCAGCGCCATAAAGTAGCGACGGCCGTCTTCGTTGTAGCTGTAGACGTCACGATTTAGGTCTTTGTCGCCCAGGTTAAGCACCCCTGCACGCACCTTCACGTTCTTCGTCGCCTTCCAGGCTCCACCCGTGTTCCAGACAATGTAGCCGCCCGGCGTTTTGTCGGTGGCTGATACCGCACGCTGCTTGCCGGTGTAGTTCGCCGAAACATAGAACGACCAGTCTTCCAGCGGCGCCCAGTCAACGGTGCCGTTAGCGGTATGGAACGACTGCTGCTGCAGCGGTTTATTGCCGCCGTTGCTCAGGTCACGCCCGTCGTTGTAGGTGTAGTTCAGCGACAGCTTCCACTGGTCGTTAAACGGTATTTTCAGCTCGGTTTCCACACCGCGGATACGCGCTTTGTTCACGTTGTAGTAGCGGAAAATCGGGTTTCCGCTCTTATCAAAGCCAACAAAGTTTGAGTAAGACGGTGCCACGCTGCGGTTCGCGGTACGCTGGATATCAATCATATCCTCAACGTTGTTCTGGAAGGCGGTCACGCTGCCGCTCACGCCGTCCAGAATGCCTTCGTCCCCGGCGTAATACAGGCCCAGCTCAAAGCTTTCGCTCGTTTCCGGCTTCAGGTCAGGGCTGCCGACAATCTGGCAGGCGCCACGGCAGGATTTACTGGTCCAGTCCGGGCTAAGCTGCAGCAGAGAAGGCGCTTTGAAGGCCGTTGCCCAGCCGCCTTTAACGGTGACGGTATCGGTGGCGCTGTACACCAGATAAGCACGCGGGCTCCAGTGGTCGCCGTAGGTTTCATGGTCATCCATACGAATGCCGGTGGTCAGCGCCAGCGGCTCGAAGATGCGCCATTCGTCTTCAATAAACAGAGCGTACTGGCTGGCAGAAGTTTTAGAACTATTACCGCCGGTAATATTTACCGGGTCGCTCAGCTTGTCGTGACGCCACTCGCCGCCGAAGGTCAGGAACTGGTTGATGTCGCTGAGCGGCAGCACCAGCTTGCCGTCGACGCTGTTGTTGCGTGAGGTGATAGCCGCGCTATTGCCCGGGTTGAGGTTATCAATTTTGTCGCCGTAGAAACGCAGTTCGGTATTGCCGAAGTCCCAGCGTCCGTTATGGCCGAGGGAATAATCCTGACGTTCGATGCGGTTCTTATCCAGCGAGTCAGATTCCCTGTCCTGGCGGTCAAAGCCGTAGCCTACGGTGACATCCTGATTGTCGGCAGGCGTCCACGAAAACTCGGTGCTGGCATTGCGCGAAGTGAAGCCTTCAATCTGCGGCGTCAGGCCATTGGCGTTAGTTGTCGAAGCCTGCTGACCGTCTTTCTGGCGCTTGCCCAGGCTGCCGTAGACTTTTACGCCGAGCACATCGTCAATCAGCGGGCCGCTGGTGAAGAAATTGCCGTTGTAGGTATCGCCGCGGTCGCGGTGTTCCTGCACGGTTGAATCCACGGTGAAGGTCCCGTGCCAGGCTTTGCCTCCCTTGCGGGTAATGATGTTCACCACGCCGCCAAGGGCATCTGAGCCATAGAGCGAGGACATCGGCCCGCGCACTACTTCGATACGTTCAATCGCATCAGCCGGGATCCAGTTCAGGTCAAAATCGTTATGGCGGAATACCGCATTGCGGGAGTTGACTCGCTTGCCGTCCACCAGAATCAGGGTGTAGCTGCTGTCCAGGCCACGCAGGCTGACGCCACGGCGGTTATCGCCTTCGTTGGTCAGCTGTACGCCGGGCACGTTCTGCAGCACATCTTTCAGATTATTGACGGGCCTTTTTTGCAGCTCGTCCTGGGTGATAACGCTGATGCTGGCAGGCGCATCTTTGAGGTTTTGTTCGATGGCAGACGCGGTGACTACGAGGGTTTCTTCGCGATCGTCAGCGATGGCGGGAAAAGCCAGACCGAGCACGGATGCGCAGAGCCCTCCCCGGACAATGGGATTCAACCTTAACATTTCTTTCTCTCCATGAGGTGAATTACAAACGAAACAACCGTTTAGCGCTCACATTGCACTATGCGCCAGCGGCTACATTGGCCACCGGCTGCATACTGTGTTCCTTAGTATTCCTGAAATGCGTTGTTATACGGTGGGCGTTTCCACCAGGCCGTCGATAAGCACCTGGGCAACACCCTGTGAGCAGCGTTCAATGCGCCCCTTCACGCCGTAAACCTGGGCCAGGCTGCGCGGAGTAATCACTTCCTCCGGCTCGCCGCTGGCAACCAGTTTGCCGTCGCGCAGCATGAGAACATGCTCGCTATGGCGTAAAGCAATATTGATGTCGTGTACCACGACAACGGTGACGATATTGCGCTCGCGGGTTTCGCGGGCGACCAGGTCCATGACGTGGAACTGGTAATTCAAATCCAGCGCGCTCAGCGGCTCGTCGAGCAACAGCAGAGAGGGACGGCGAATCAAAGACTGCGCCAGGCCTACGAGCTGTTTTTGCCCCCCGGAAAGCTGATCCAGGTAGCTCAAAGCCAGATGCGAGATCCCCAGCTGTTTTAGCAGCAGCATGACCTGCGCTTCGCTTTCAGCGCTGTGGCGGCCACCGGACGCACGCTGCGCCACGATGATGGATTCCAGCACGTGCAGATGCACGCCCTGCGGCAGCGACTGCGGCAGGTAAACCACTTTTTCCGCGCGTTTAGCGAACGGCAAAGCCATCAGGTCTTCACCGTCGAGATACAGCTGCCCTTCCGCGCGGTTCAGGCCCGCTAACGAACGCAGTAAAGTCGATTTACCGCAGCCGTTTGGCCCCAGCAGCACGGTAATTTTGCCGCGTGGCAGCGTCGGCACGCTGAGGTTTTCGATAATTTTACGCTTCGGGTAACCGGCGTTGAATGCATCAATCTGTAAGCCCTGCATCACACGTTCCCCTTATGGCGAAGAATAATACTCAGGAAGAACGGCACGCCCACCAGCGAGGTGACGATCCCCACCGGAATGATGACGCCAGGGATAATGTTTTTAGAGGCAACCGACGCCAGTGACAGCACCAGCGCCCCGACCAGCACGCTGCCCGGCAGGTAAAAACGGTGATCTTCGCCAAACAGCATACGGGCGATGTGCGGCGCAACCAGGCCAATGAAGCCGATTGGGCCCACAAAGGCCACGGACAGCGCGGACAAAATACTGATGCGCAGCAAAGTGCCTAAACGCAGGCGCTTCACGTCGATACCAAAGCTGACGGCGCGATCTTCGCCTAAGCGCAGCGCGGTCAGCTTCCAGGAACTGAGCATAGAAATCGGCATGATGATGGCAAAGGCCAGCAGCAGCACGCCGAGCTTGTCCCAGGAGGCACGCGCCAGGCTGCCCATGGTCCAGAACACCAGCCCCTGCAGCGTGTCTTCGCTGGCGATAAACTGCAGCATCGACACCAGGGCATTAAAGGTGAACACCAGCGCGATACCAAACAGCACCACGCCGGAACTCGCCACGCGGGTCCAGCGGGTAATGGCGTCCAGCATCAGCGCGGCAAACAGCGCAAAGACAAAGGCGTTGGCGGAGATAAACCACTGATCCGGCACCCCTGGGATACCGATGCCGAGAATGATAGCCAGCGCGGCACCGAAGGCCGCCGCGGAGGAAACGCCGAGCGTAAACGGGCTGGCCAGCGGGTTATTGAGGATGGTTTGCATCTCCGCCCCCGCCAGGCCCAGCGCCATGCCGACCAGCAGCGCCATCAGCGCATACGGCAGACGAATGTCCCACACGATCACCCGCGTACCGGCGTTTGCGCTGGCCGGGTCAATCAGGGTCTGCCACAGCGTATCCAGCGGCAGCCCGGACGGGCCAAGGGTAAAGTCCAGCAGCAGCGAGGCTAAGATCGCAATGACCAACGCCCCCATCAGCAAATAGCGGTGACGTAGCACCTGCTGGTAGCGCCCCATAATAGTGGCAGGCTGCGCCTCGTTCGGCATCGGATCGGTGGTGGCACTCATCAAGTCTTACCTTCGTTACTTCTTCAGATCGGTCCAGTACGTTCCCGTTGGCTCTACCGCCAGGAACTGTTTATAAAGTTGTTGCATCGTCTGCTCCGGATTCACCTCGGCAAACTGCTGCGGATGGAACCAGGTCGCCATCGCCTGAATAGCCAGGATGTTATACGGCGAATTGTAGAAATTATGCCATACGCCATAGGCGCGCCCTTCTTTAACCGCCGTTAGCTGGTCAATGCCTTTACGCTCCAGCACGCTCTGCAGGCTGGCCTGGGCTTCAGCTTTGGTCGCCTGAGCGCCGAGCACCACGCCCGGCGAGGTCGCACCAGGGGCTTTGCCGCCGCTGGCAATATAGACCTGCGGGTCAGCGGCAAGCACTTTTTCCAGGTTCACCGTGCCCAACGCACCCGGCAGCAGGTCTTTAGCAATGTTGTTACCGCCCGCCAGGTCGATAAAATCGCCCATGTTGCCTTTCCCGGCGGACCCACAGCACTCTTCCATCGCCGCAGCACGCAGTTCGATAAACACCGAAGGTTTATCTTTTGCCGCCATCTTGCCGGTGACGTCGGTTATTTTTTTCAGATTTGCTTCATAAAAGGCGATGTAATCATCGGCCTGTTTCTCGCGATGCAACACTTTGCCCAGCAGACGCATGCTCGGCAAGGTATTTTTCAGCGGCGAGGTACGAAAATCGACGAAGACTACCGGCACGCCCGCTTTTTCAAGCTGGGAAACCAGCTCGCTGTGGCGGCCAGGGCCGTGACCAGACAGGCCAAAAATCGCCACATCCGGATGCAACGTCAGTACTTTTTCCGGGCTGACGCTGTCGGCCGTGGTGCTGCCAATCAGCGGGATATCGTCAATTTTCGGGAATTTCGCTTTATATTCCGCGTAAGTCTGGGTGTCCAGCTTACGGAAGTCGCCCTGCCAGCCCACGATGCGGTCTATCGGCTTTTGCCCTTCCAGCAGCGCCAGAGCATAAAACAGCCGCCCTTCCCCCAGCAAAATGCGGTCAACCTTCTGCGGGATGGTGACTTCACGCCCTACGATATCGGTCACCGTTGCGGCGACGGCGGAGTGCAAACCGGCGGCGGTTAATGCCAGAGCCAGACAGATATTCTTGAATTTAATCATATGCTTCACGCTAACGCTCCTTCGTTCCTTAAAGAATGGCGTTAACGATAAAGCAAATGATAATGGTTATCAATTTAATTGTTGAATACTATAGCCCGTTGGCATTATTGATTGCCAGCAGAATAGAAAAAGGGCGTGATAATCACGCCCTCTAAAGAGTAACTTATTGTTACTTTGACTTATTTCTCACGGAATTTCGGGAATTCCATTTCGCTGTAGCGCACAAAGCGGCTGCCTTTCGTTATCTTGTAGCCGAACCAGATAGCCAGGAACAGCGGAATACCGATATAGGTTGCCGCGACGCCGCCCCAGTCGATGGTGTCAGACAGGAACGCTTCGTAGTTCTGGCCCAGCGTGATGACAAGGCACAGCACAAAGGCGAAGATCGGCCCAATCGGGAAGAAGCCCGAACGGTACGGCAGGTCGTTAATGTCGTTGCCCTGCAGCACGTAACCGCGACGGAAGCGATAGTGGCTGATGGCAATCCCCAACCAGGCGATAAAGCCGGTCATCCCGGAGGTATTCAGCAGCCACAGGTAAACGGTCTGGTTGCCGAACATAGAGGTCAGGAAGCACAGCCCGGCGATAACGGTGGTAGCGTACAGCGCGTTACGCGGCACGCCGCCTTTAGACAGCTTCGCGAAAATACGCGGCGCCTTGCCGTCGCAGGCCAGGGTGTAAAGCATACGTGTGGAAGCGTACATCCCGGAGTTACCCGCCGACAGCACCGCCGTCAGGATAACGGCGTTCATGACCGCCGCCGCAGAGAGCAGGCCCGCGTGCTGGAACACCAGGGTGAACGGGCTGACGCTGATGTCTTTCACGTCGTTGCGCAGCAGGCTTGGGTCAGTATAAGGAATGATCAGGCTGACAATCAGGATCGCAAACACATAGAACAGCAGGATTCGCCAGAACACCTGACGCACGGCGCGAGGAATGTTTTTCTCCGGGTCCGCGGACTCACCGGCGGCAATCCCGATAAGCTCGGTGCCCTGGAAAGAAAAGCCTACGATCATCGCTACGCCGATCATTGCGGCAAAGCCCCCGGCAAACGGCGCGTCGCCGGTTGTCCAGTTGCTCCAGCCTACCGGCTGTGCCCCTTTGAAAATACCCACGATCATCATCACACCCACAATGATGAAGATGATGACGGTGGTCACTTTTATCAGCGAGAACCAGTATTCCGCTTCGCCAAAGCCTTTCACGGAGATCCAGTTCAGCAGGAACATGATGCCGAGGAACAGCGCACTCCAGATCCAGCCTGGGGTGTCCGGGAACCAGTAATTCATCACCAGCTGCGAGGCGACGAGGTCAACGGCGATGGTCACCGCCCAGTTGTACCAGTAGTTCCAGCCAAGCGCGAAGCCAAAGCCGTCTTCTACATATTTCTGACCGTAGGTTGCGAAGGAACCAGAGACCGGCATAAACGCCGCCAGTTCGCCCAGGCTGGTCATCAGGAAGTAAACCATCAGGCCAATCAGCATATAAGAGAGCAGCGCGCCGCCCGGCCCCGCCTGAGAAATTGTCGCCCCAGAGGCAACGAAAAGCCCCGTGCCGATGGAGCCGCCAATGGCGATCATCGTCAGGTGGCGCGCCTTTAATTCGCGGCGTAAGCCAGGCGCTTCTGTCGTTTTATCTTGTGAAACCATAGGAAATTGTTGCCTGTCCAAAAAATGAGGCAAGATTGTAACAAAACGTCTTTATTCAGATAGCAGAAATCCCGGGTTATAAGAGAGCTTCATGATCGCCCGGCAATTATTAGCAAGTCGCTAATCAGGCCGATAAGTTGAGGGGAATTAAAAACCGCCGGCGCATTCAGCCGACCGGCGGTCAAAGATTAACCGAGCCCGCGTACGGAGGAGATAAACTGCTGCAGTTCCTGAGTACGAGGATGAGCAAAAAACGACTTGCTCTCACCCTGCTCCCACACTTTCCCCTGGTGCATAAACACCACGCGGTCGCCCACCTCCCGGGCAAAGTTCATTTCATGAGTCACCAGAATCAGCGTCATGCCTTCTGCCGCCAGCTGCTCCAGAACTTTAAGCACTTCGCCCACCAGCTCCGGGTCGAGCGCCGAGGTAATTTCATCGCACAGCAGCACTTTGGGGTTCATCGCCAGCGCCCGCGCAATGGCCACGCGCTGCTGCTGGCCGCCGGAAAGGTTGGCCGGATAGTAATCCACGCGTTCGCCCAGGCCGACTTTGTTGAGCATTTCCAGCGCCAGCTCACGGCATTCGGCAGCGCTCTTATTCAGGACCCTGCGCGGCGCCAGCATCACGTTTTCCAGCGCGGTCATGTGCGGGAACAGGTTAAAGCTCTGGAACACCATCCCCACGGAACGGCTGATTTCACGCGCCTGAGATTCACGGTCGGTGATAGTCATCCCACCGAGCTTGATGCTGCCGTCCTGGTAACCTTCAAGCCCGTTCATGCAGCGCAGCAACGTACTTTTACCGGAGCCGCTGCGGCCGATGATCGACACCACTTCACCCATGTCGATATCAAGGCTGACGCCCTTCAGTACGTGGTTGTCGCCGTAATATTTTTGTACGTCATTAATGGTGATGAGCGGCATGGAATTTTTTCTCCAGATAGCGGCTGTAGCGCGACAGCGGATAGCAAAGTAAGAAATAGCCGAGCGCCACCAGGGCAAACACTTTAAACGGCTCAAACGTCACGTTATTCAGCATGGTGCCGGCTTTGGTCAGCTCGACAAAACCAATAATCGAGGCCAGCGCGGTGCCCTTAATCACCTGCACCGAAAACCCGACCGTCGGCGCAACGGCGATGCGCATTGCCTGCGGGGCTATTACCCGGAACAGCGTCTGCCCGAAGCTCAAACCGAGGCAACGACAGGCTTCCCATTGGCCTTTGGGCAACGCACGAATGCTGCCGTACCAGATATCCAGCAAAAATGCGCTGGTAAACAGCGTCAGGGCAAGCGTCGCCGCCGTCCAGGCGCTCACGTCGATCCCGAACAGCGCGATACCGAAGAAAGCGAGGAACAGCTGCATCAGCAGCGGCGTGCCCTGAAACAGCGCAACATAGGCGCTAATGAAGCGCTTTGGCCACGTCCAGCGGCTTATGCGCAGCAGCAACAACGGCAAGGTCACCAGCGTGCCGCAGAAAAAGGCAATCAGCGACAGCAGCACCGTCCAGCGGGCCGCCAGCAGCAGGTTGCGCACGATATCCCAGTCGGTAAACGTCATCATCCGACATCACTCCCCAACCATTTTCGCCCCGCCGCCAGCAGCAGCTGGCGCATAATTAACGACAGCACCAGATACATTAAGGTGGTCACCAGGTAGACCTCAAAGCTCAGGAAGGTGCGTGACTGAATAAGGCTGGCGGCAAACGTCAGATCTTCGCAGGAAACCTGCGACACCACGGAAGACCCCAGCATCACGATAATGCACTGGCTAACCAGCGACGGATAAATGCGCTTCAGCGACGGCGGCAACACCACGCGTAAAAACGTCTGGCTGCGGCTTAACCCCAGCACGCGAGCCGCTTCCCACTGCCCTTTCGGCGTCACCTGAATGCCCGCCCGGATAATTTCGGTGCTGTAAGCCCCAAGATTAATCAGCATCGCGATAAGTGCCGCTTCCCCGGCGTTGAGCTTTAGCCCCAGCGCCGGTAGCCCAAAGACAATAAAGAACAGCTGCACCACAAACGGCGTGTTGCGGATCAGCTCCACATAGCCGCCCCACACGAGGCTTAACAGCCCCGGTTTGCCGCTGCGAATGGCCGCCCCGGTAATGCCGATGGCAACGCCACCCACGGTCGCCATAACGGTGAGCCCCAGCGTCACCCACAGGCCGGCAAGTAGCGCCGGCCAGTAGGGCAGCAGACCGGCAAAATCAAGTTGCGTGGTCATTCCCGGCTCCTCAGGCGCCGAGGTTGGCAGGCAGCGGCGCCTGCATCCATTTCTGCGACAGGGCGTTCAGAGTGTTGTCCTTCAGCGCGTCACCAATCAGCTCATCTACCTTCGCTTTCAGGGCAGGCTCGTTCTTTTTCAGCCCGATGTAGCAAGGCGAGTCTTTGAGCATAAACTGGCTGACCGGGGCTTTGGTTGGGCTCTGGCGGGCAATTGCCGCCACGACCAGGTTGCCGGTGGCGATGTACTGCACCTGGCCGGAAAGGTAAGCAGAAATCGTGGTGTTGTTGTCTTCGTAGCGCTTCACGTCGGCGTCTTTCGGCGCGAGATCGGTTAATACCATGTCTTCTACTGCGCCACGGGTCACGCCGATGGTTTTCCCGCTGAGCGCTTTAGCATCGGCTACCGTGGCATCTTTCGGCCCAAATACGCCCAGGAAGAACGGGGCATAGGCGCGGCTAAAATCGATGACCTTTTCACGTTCGGCGTTTTTGCCGAGGCTGGAAATCACCAGGTCAACCTTGTCCGTTTGCAGGTACGGGACGCGGTTCGCGCTGGTCACCGGCACCAGCTGCAGTTTGACTTTCAGCCCCTTCGCCAGGTAGGCCGCCATATCGATGTCGTAACCCTGCGGCTTCAGGTCAGCATTCACCGAACCAAAAGGCGGGAAATCCTGCGGGACCGCCACGCGCAGCACGCCGCGCTTTTCAATATCCTGCAGCTGGTCGGCCATTACCGCCCCGGCCTGAGCCAGCAGAACCGTCGCGCCAACTAAAGAGAACAACCATTTTTTCATCGTCATGTGCAGCCTCATCGCCTGATTGAAACAAAAGATTCTTTGAATTCAATTCTGCAACTAATGTGCCAATGAAGAGGGATCGCGAAGATTGTGGCGGTATCACGGTGAAAGGAAGGTTAACAAGAGGATAGCTGCCTCGCAGCTACACCCCAATCAGGTGCAGCTGCAAGATTTTGGTGCATTATGCTTCGCAGTAGCGCAGGAAGCGAAGCAGCGCGTTGGAGATGTGCTTCTGGCGGTGGTGGATGCGGTACAGCGTGCGCACCAGGCGAGGGAGCGGGACGACAACCTCCACCAGCGAGCCGCTTTCCAGCTGCTCGGCAATGACGCGGCGGGACAGGCAACTGATGCCCAGGCCGTGGCGTACCGCATGTTTGATCGCCTCGGAATTGCCCAGCTCCATCCCCATCTGGAACTTCGGCAGGTGCGACAGCAATAAATAGTCGACAATCTCACGGGTGCCTGAGCCACGCTCACGCAGGATCCACGGCTGTTTTGCCAGGTTTTCAAGCGTGACCGGCTGATGTACCAGCGGGTTCCCCGGCGAAGCAAAGACCACCAGCTCATCTTCCAGCCAGGGTTCAGTGACCAGCTCCGCCATGTGGCACGGGCCTTCTATCAGGCCGATATCGACACGAAAATCCGCCACCGCGTTAATCACGTCCTGACTGTTGCCGACGCTAAGCTCGAGCGGCAGCTTCGGAAAGTCGCGCCGGTAGCGGGCAATCATCTCCGGCAGAATATAGTTGCCAATGGTGCTGCTGGCATAAACACGAATTGCGCCGTTATCTTCGCGAAACAGCTGTTCTATTTCACCCGCCTGCTCCAGCAGCCCCACCACACGCGGATAGAGCAGCCTGCCGTGCTCGTTGACGACCAGCCGCTTCCCGACCCTGTCGAAAAGCTGAACCCCAAGCTGCCCTTCCAGGTCGGCCAGGGCGGCGCTTACCGCCGACTGGGACAGAGACAGCATCTGGGATGCCTGGGTGGTCGAGCCGCTTTTAAGGACTTCAGCAAACACTTCAAGTTGCCGCAGCGTGATATGCATAAGAGGGCTTTCCTGTGGTGGCAGCGAGTTGCTTACCACTTATAAAGATTAATTATAAATATATAATCAATTTTATTTTTATGCCAGCGAGGCGTAGCCTTTTTGCCATGACAAAGGAGAAGGTTATGACTGCACTCACAGTACAAGCTCACCGCCACACGCTGTGGCACTTTTTACCGGGGCTGGCGCTTTCCGCCGCCATTACCGGACTGGCGTTATGGCTCGGCAATATCCCAGCTGTGGCCGGAGTTGGCCTTAGCGCCCTGACGCTTGCCATCCTTTGCGGCATGATTGTCGGCAACACCGTTTACCCAAAAATCTGGCAGCATTGCGACGGCGGCGTGCTGTTCGCCAAACAGCATCTGCTGCGCCTCGGCATTATTCTTTATGGCTTCCGCCTGACGTTTTCGCAAATTGCCGACGTCGGCGTAAGTGGCCTGCTGATTGACGTGCTGACGCTGTGCAGCACCTTCGCCCTCGCCTGCTGGCTCGGCCAAAAAGTCTTCGGGCTGGATAAACAAACCAGCTGGCTGATTGGCGCGGGCAGCAGCATTTGCGGTGCGGCGGCGGTGCTTGCCACCGAGCCCGTGGTCAAAGCCGAGGCCAGCAAAGTCACCGTGGCGGTGGCAACCGTGGTTATCTTCGGGACCCTGGCTATCTTTATCTACCCGATGATTTACCCGTTCGTCAGCCAGTGGTTTACGCCGGAAACCTTCGGGATCTACACCGGCTCGACGATGCATGAGGTCGCTCAGGTTGTAGCGGCAGGCCATGCGATTAGCCCTGAAACGGAAAACGCGGCGGTGATTGCCAAAATGCTGCGCGTGATGATGCTTGCGCCGTTCCTGATTTTCCTGGCCGCCCGCGTTAAGTCTTTGGCACCGGCTGGCAGCGCGCAGACGAGCAAAATCACTATCCCATGGTTTGCGATACTGTTTATCGTGGTGGCGATTTTCAACTCCTTCCACTTCTTACCGCAGGCCGTGGTTAATCTACTTGTCACGCTGGATACCGTCCTGCTGGCGGTGGCGATGGCCGCACTCGGCCTGACGACCCACGTCAGCGCGCTGAAAAAAGCCGGCGTGCGCCCGCTGCTGATGGCGCTGGTGCTGTTCATCTGGCTGATTGTCGGCGGTGCGGGCATTAACCTGGCGATTCACCACCTGATCGCATAATTCAATACGGAAAAAAGCCTCCTGACCCGCTATCATGACGGATTACAGATAGCGGGTTTTGCCCGTCAAGAAACAGGAGAAGACAGATGAAGTTTATTGGAGCGCACGTTAGCGCCTCGGGCGGCCTGGAAAATGCCGCCATCCGCGCCCACGAACTGGAAGCCACCGCTTTTGCCCTGTTCACCAAGAATCAACGCCAGTGGCGCGCCGCGCCGCTGACCAGCGAAATTATCGACAGCTTTAAAAGCGCCTGCGAAAAATATCACTACGGTCCGGGCCAAATTCTCCCTCACGACAGCTACCTGATTAACCTCGGCCATCCGGTTGAAGAGGCGCTGGAGAAATCCCGCGAGGCGTTTATCGACGAGATGGTTCGCTGCCAGGACCTGGGGCTGACGCTGCTGAATTTTCATCCGGGCAGCCACCTGAAGCAAATTCCGGAAGAGGAATGCCTGAAGCGTATCGCAGAGTCGATCAACATTGCGCTGGAAAAATCCGAGGGCGTGACCGCCGTTATTGAAAACACCGCAGGCCAGGGCAGCAACCTCGGTTTCCGCTTTGAACATCTCGCCGCCATCATTGACGGCGTGGATGATAAATCCCGCGTTGGCGTCTGCATTGATACCTGCCACGCTTTTGCCGCCGGTTACGATCTGCGTACCGAAGAAGACTGTGAAAATACCTTTAGCGAGTTCGAACGCATTGTCGGCTTTAAATACCTTCGCGGCATGCACCTTAACGATGCCAAAAGTGAATTTGGCAGCCGCGTTGACCGCCATAACAGCCTGGGCCTCGGCAACATCGGCCACACGCCGTTCAGCTGGATCATGCGCGATGCACGTTTCGACGGCATCCCGTTAATTCTGGAAACCACTAATCCGGATATCTGGGCGGAAGAAATCGCCTGGCTTAAGGCGCAGCAGCACGAAGAAGCTACGGCTTAGTTGTTGAGCGTATTGCACCTGGATCTTAGCTGGCAGCAACGCTCAGCGTGCTGCCAGCTCATAGTAAAATGCCGGGTTGGCCTGAATCGTCGCCAGCACTTTTGCTGCGAGGCCAGTGGGGTTCCGGCGCTTTAATTCCCAGCTTTTGATGGTGTCAACGCTGGTGCCTAACGCCTTTGCCATTTCACTTTGTGAAACATTCAGCTGCTCTCTGATCGCCCGGACATCCGCCACGTCATAGCGAACCACCATTGCAGGTGCCTTCGCGCCATTTTTAATCTCTACCGCCTCTTCAAGCGAGGATTTAAGGTCATTAAAAAAACTCATGCTCTATTTTACCTTTCAATAATGTCGTCAGTTTTCTGAGTTCAGTTTTTTCCGCGGCCGTCAGGTCTTCTTTTATATTCTTCGGCCAGGCCATAATCAGCCAAATCACCTCCGCCGTTGCCAAAAAATAAACAACCCTGGCACCTCCGCTTTTCCCCCGAACGCCGGTTGCCATCCTGATCTTCCGTAATCCCCCGGTTTTCTGTATCAGGTCACCTTTCTCCGGCGATCCAATTAATTCTTTTTGCAACGCGCTAAGTTCGTCATCCGTCGCGAGCTGTTTAATCTGGCGAGTGAATAACGTCGTCTCAATAAAAGTAATAGCGTGAGTCATCGTGCCCCCATCCTTGAGGGTACTAAGTACACCATCGAGTACATAGTACACCTATATTGTTTGCCTTGCCAAAATATTCGTTTTTAGCCGGCAGGAAACAAGGTTGAAATATCAGGATTGTGCAAAGGGCTTAGTAAAGGGCTGTAACGAGTTGGAGAGTTTTCAGTCATGTGGGAGAGATCCCGAAAGGCATTTAAGGGATTGCAGGGAATGAAAAATAAAGGCAGAAGAGAAACGTCTGCCTTCAACAGAAAGAAGGCAGACGTTGAATTGGAGATTAAGCCGCTTTCGC
This sequence comes from Cedecea selenatireducens, assembly GCF_042138895.1. Taxonomy (NCBI): domain Bacteria; kingdom Pseudomonadati; phylum Pseudomonadota; class Gammaproteobacteria; order Enterobacterales; family Enterobacteriaceae; genus Cedecea; species Cedecea selenatireducens. Next base: position 14,093 of record NZ_JBHIKW010000002.1, read on the forward strand.
CGCCAGCTCCGTTTCAGGACGCTTGAGGAAGGCGTAGGACAGGCCAGCCACCAGCGTACCGGCAATAATCGCCAGCAGATAACCCAGCACCGGGGTAATCGCGCCAGGGATTAGCAGCACAAACAGGCCACCGTGCGGTGCCATCAGCTTCGCGCCAACCGCCATGGACAGCGCCCCCGTCAGCGCGCCGCCGATGATACAGCAAGGCAGAACGCGCATCGGGTCACGAGCGGCAAACGGAATCGCCCCTTCGGTAATGAAGCACAGCCCCAGTACCAGCGCCGCCTTGCCCCCTTCCTGCTGCGCCTTATCAAACTTACGGCGAGCAACCAGCGTGGCCAGGCCCAGCGCCAGAGGTGGCACCATACCTGCGGCCATAATCGCCGCCATTGGCGCATAGGTCTGAGTACTGAGCAGGCCAACCCCAAAAGCGTATGCCGCTTTGTTCACCGGGCCGCCCATGTCGGTACACATCATCCCGCCCAGAATAGCACCCAGCAGAACCGCGTTCGCGGTGCCCATGGTTTGCAGCCAGTGGGTCAGGCCCGCCAGGATTTTAGCCACCGGCGTCCCGATCAGGTAGATCATCGCCAGGCCAACAACCAGGCTTGAGAACAGCGGAATGATCAGAATCGGCTTCAGCGCTTCCATGCTTGGCGGCAGCTTCAGCTTAGAGCTAATCAACTTCGCGATATAGCCCGCCAGGAAACCGGCGATGATGCCGCCGATAAAGCCTGAGCCGGTGCTAACTGCCAGCATGCCGCCGATAAGACCCGGCGTCAGGCCCGGACGGTCGGCAATAGAAAAGGCTATGTAACCCGCCAGCACCGGTACCATCAGAGCGAACGCGGAACCGCCGCCAATCTGCATCAGCGCAGCGGCAAGCGTGCCGGGTTCCTTAAAGGCCTGGATCCCGAAGGCGAAGGAGAGTGCGATACAAAGACCGCCCGCCACCACCATCGGCAGCATGTAAGAAACGCCGGTCAGCAGGTGACGATACGCTCCGGCACTTTCTTTTTTGCCAGATTCCTGAGCAGAGCTTGCTTTACCTGCCGCTTCGTAAGGTTTGGCTTCAACCAGAGCTTTATCCAGCTCCTGGGCGGTTTTCTTCAGCGCCAGGCCGGTAGAGGTGCGGTACATCGGCTTGCCGGCAAATTTTGCAAGGTCGACTTCAATATCGGCCGCCACAATCACCAGGTCAGCCTCGGCGACTTCTTCAGGCGTAATCGCGTTACCTGCACCCACGGAGCCACGGGTTTCAACCTTCACCCACCAGCCGCGCTTTTTCGCTTCCGTTTCAATCGCTTCGGCTGCCATAAAGGTGTGCGCCACGCCGGTTGGGCAGGCGGTGACGGCAACAATACGCTTCGGCCCTTTTGCAGCTACAGGTGCGGCTGCTACCGGTGCCGTGTACGTCTGTGCCTTACCTTTTGCTTCACTCAGGAACAGCTCAGGATGCTGAACGGCTCTGTCGATATCGCCGAGGAACACCTTTTTGCCGTTCAGCGAGGTATCAGCCGGAATGGCGGTGCCGACAACAATCGCCAGTTCGGCGTCGTTCGGGTTATCAATGATGTCGAGATGCGCTTTTGGCGCGGCGGCACCGAGCAGCGTCTTCGCGAGATACGCGCGCGCCTGCCCCAGTCCCGGCTCAATAATTAACAGCGTTTTCATTGCCTGTCTCCTGCTGTCAGTGGAAAGGTTTCAGGTCGACACGAGCCATCATAGCGGCCAGCTGTGTACGATCGGTAATGCCTACGTTGCTCTGGCTGACGGCCAGGGCCGCAACGGCGGTAGCAAGGCGCAGCGTGTGTTCACTGGACTCACGCATCAGCAGGCCATAAATCAGGCCGCCGACCATCGAATCCCCTGCGCCAACGGTACTAACAACTTCACAAGTCGGTGGTTTGGCAATCCATTCACCCGAGGCGTTAACCCACAGCGCACCTTCAGCGCCGAGAGAAATCACCACATGCGCAATCCCCTGCTCACGCAAAGCATGCGCCGCCTCAATCACGTCTTTCAGTTCAGGCAGTTTGCGCCCGGCCCAAATCTCCAGCTCGCGGCGGTTAGGCTTCACCAGCCATGGCGCGGCTTTCAGGCCTGCAACTAATGCTTCACGACTGCTGTCGAAAATAATGCAAGGGCACTGGCTGCGCAGGCGGGTCATCCAGTCGGTGAACGCTTCCGGAGTAACGCCCGCAGGCAGGCTGCCGCTGACGCAGACCATGTCGAACTGGCCCAGCCAGCTCAGGGAGTCGGCAACGAAGCGCTCCCAGTCAGCACCGGTCACTTCAAAACCGGAGAAGTTAAGGTCGGTCACTTCGCCGTCTTTTTCGGTCAGCTTGACGTTAATGCGGGTGCGGCCCTGTACGACCTGGAAACGGTTCGCTATGCCCAGTTCGCTGAAGAGCTGCTGGAAACCATCCTGATTATCTTTGCCCAGGAAGCCGCCCACGGTGACGTCGATGCCAAGATCTTTCAGCACTTTGGCCACGTTAATGCCTTTGCCAGCGGCATGCAGGCCGGTAGTCCGAACCAGGTTGACTTCACCGCGCTCGATTTCCGGGCAGAAGCCCACTAAGTCATAGGCAGGGTTGAGGGTGATAGTCGCTACACGTCTGGTCATTACGCGCCCTCCCCAAGGCCTGCAGCGATGGCATCGCCAATCGCCTTCAGCGCCAGTTCAGCATCTTCACCCTGCGCGGTGAAGCGCAGGCGATGGCCTTTTTTCACACCCAGCGCCACAACTTTCATCAGGCTACGTCCATTTGCCGGCTTGCCGGTTCCATCAAGGTTTGTCACGGTAATTTCGCTATTGAATTGTTTTATGGTGTTGACCAGCGCAGTACCCGGCCGGGCGTGCAGGCCATGTTCATTTCGCACGGTGAACTCAGCGCTCAGCGCCTCTTCTGCCGGAGCATCGTCGCTGGTCAGCAGCGTCAGCAATGCCGGTGCATCCGCGCTTAACAGTTTGTCGGCACGGTTGCCAATCAGCATGTCGCTCAGGCGGTTCAGCACCTGCAGCGGCTGCTCGTCTGCAACGGCCACGGTCAGCAGCAAATTCACCGGGTTTCCGTTCGCTTCAAAGCCTGCGGCCGGGCGGCTAACCGCGACGGCGCTGGCCAGATTGCCTGCCGCGCTGTCGTTCAGCCAGATGCCCTGCCCGAGATACAGCGGGTTACCGGCAATAACGTTGCTGACGAAAGCCGCGTCGACCGCGCCCGCCTGCTTGAGGCGACCGGCGTTCAACGCCTGGAGGGTCATCAGGTCGCTGGCGTCGACGTTCAGCGCCAGCAGGCTGTTATCCAGCAGCAGCGCGGTAGTTTGTTTCTCGCCCATCAGCAGCGCGCGAAGTTCTTCCGCGCTGGCTGCGGACTTCAGCTGTTCAGCCACGTCGTCGTCGCTCAGCACGTGGGTCAGCTGACGCAGCAGCCCGAGGTGCTCGTCAGAGCTGGCGGCAATGCCGATCGCCACATAGGCGGTCTGGCCCTCGCCCCACTCCACGCCCTGCGGGAACTGGAAAACCTGAACGCCGGTTTTCAGCACCAGGCCACGCGTGTCGGTGGTGCCGTGCGGGATGGCAATCCCGTTGCCTAAATAGGTTGTCGTCTGCTGCTCACGCGCCAGCATGCCGTTGACATAGCCTTCGCCGACGTTGCCTGCCTGCACAAGGGCAGCGGCAACCTGGCGGATAGCCTCTTCTTTGCTCCCGGCTGACTCGCCCGGGTGAATATCCTGCACAGATAACTGGAACATAGATCTCCTCTCTCGCCGAATTGAAACGATTCAGCTTGGTTGAGAAAAAATGCGCCATCTCGAGCTGCGGGATGCAAAAAGATGACGCTGAAACGTTTCAAGGAGTGTTGCGCTAATGCTGCATTCCACGCAACATTTCTCGCATTTCTGTTTGCGAAATTTAGAGCTTCAGCACATTTTCAGTTTAGCAGACGGTAAGTTCAGCGCCTGGGCAGGCTATTTCCGGCCAGCATCAGCAAACTTCAGCTACTCCAGGCGTGCCCTGGCCGGGGTTCTACCGCTGTGGATGATTTGTGCTGGCGGTCTCGCAGAGCGGGCGGGTAAATCTGTTTATTTCAAGGTAACGGGCGTAAACTCCGCGCATTCTTTTTCCTGTCACCGATTAGCATGCAAAACGCTCCCGTTACCGCAGCCCGCAAGCCCCTGGATTTCACCTCAAGCGCCTTTTTGATTGTGGCATTTTTGACCGGCATCGCCGGCGCACTCCAAACGCCGACGCTAAGCCTGTTTTTGACCGATGAAGTCCACGTTCGCCCCGCGCTGGTCGGTTTTTTCTTCACCGGCAGCGCGGTGATAGGTATTTTGGTGAGCCAGTTTTTAGCCGGGCGCTCTGACCGTAAAGGTGACCGCAAAACGCTGATTTTTGCCTGCTGCCTGCTCGGCGCGCTGGGCTGCATTCTGTTCGCCTGGAATCGTAACTACTTCATTTTGCTGTTCGTCGGGGTGTTTCTCAGCAGCTTCGGCTCCACGGCCAACCCGCAGATGTTTGCGCTAGCCCGCGAGCATGCCGACCATACCGGGCGCGAAGCGGTGATGTTCAGCTCTATCCTGCGGGCGCAGGTTTCTCTTGCCTGGGTCATTGGACCGCCGATTGCCTACGCGCTGGCGATGGGATTTGGCTTCAAAGCGATGTACCTGAGCGCCGCATTTGCCTTTGTCATTTGCGGCGCGATGGTCTGGCTATTTTTGCCGTCGATGCGCAAAGAACCTGCGGTAAAAACGACGGTCACGCTGGAGTCGCCGCGCCGTAATCGCCGCGATGCCCTGCTGCTGTTTGCCGCCTGTACCATGATGTGGGGTTGCAACAGCCTGTACATCATTAATATGCCGCTCTATATCATCAATGAGTTACATCTGCCGGAGAAGCTCGCCGGGATAATGATGGGCACCGCCGCCGGGCTGGAAATTCCGACCATGTTGATAGCGGGCTACTACGCAAAACGCTTCGGTAAACGCTTCCTGATGCGCTTCGCCGTCGCGGCAGGGTTGCTGTTCTATATTGGGATGGTGGCGCTGACTAACGAATATATGCTGCTTGGGCTGCAGCTGTTAAACGCCATCTTTATCGGGATTCTGGCCGGGATCGGCATGATCTATTTTCAGGACCTCATGCCAGGGCAGGCAGGAGCGGCTACCACGCTGTATACCAACACCACCCGCGTGGGCTGGATTATTGCTGGCTCACTTGCCGGGGTTGTGGCGGAGATCTGGAACTACCACAGCGTTTTCTTCATCGCGCTGGGGATGATAGCCATCAGCGTTTATTGCATGGCACGGATCAAAGATATTTAAGGTGCCGTGGCGGCTTCAAGGTGAATCAGATACGCCATTGCCTGCTGGCGAGAGGTGCCGCACATCTCCCTTGCTGGCTGGAGGCCGCCGCAAACTTTAGGCCGTAAAGGCGAACCGAACAGTTTGCAACGCAGGCGCTCGTCCAGCTGAACGCAGGGCGTGTTGGCGGGCTTCCCCTCCGGCATACCGGGGATCGGCGTTGATATTGAAGGCGCGGTACAGCAGGCGCCGCAGTCAGGACGACACTCCATTTATTTTTCCGCCAGCGTCAGAGGGTGCGTGACAATAGCAGACCCGGTGCCTGCGTCAATCTAACAATTCATTTAACATCATTCCTCCTTCCAGGATACACTTGCGCCACAACGACTACGGATCGGTAACGTTTTGTCACGGCGCAATCACTTTCACCGAACAGCCTGCTGGCTGGCGCTGCTTGCCGTTGCCATGCTGTTTATTGCACCGGTTATTTCAAAATCGCTGATGCACCATTCAGCCTGCGAACACAGCAGCATGATGATGACAATGGACATGTCTGACATGGACCATCACATGCCCATGCCCGAGCCGTGCCCTCAAGCTTCAATGCCGCACAATATGCTGATGTCCGGCCCTGGGATGTCGCCCGGGGAAGAGATCGCCTGCGGATACTGCCAGCTGCTGATCCACCTGCCTTTTATTCAGTTCTGCCTCACGGTTTTACTGCTGTTGCTGCTGACTGGCGTGCGCCGAACGCCGGTGCTCGCCCTGTGCTGCGCCACGCTATCTCGCCCCTGGTCACCTCATCCGGCCCGTGCCCCGCCCTCTGCTGCCTTTTGCTTCGCATAACACTCTAATAATTAACTGCGTAACGCTGGCGGCAACGTTGAAGCGTTGTCTCATGCGCGCTCTTTTAATCAAGAGCGGCGACGTTACGCCTGAAGGACAGTAAGGCAATGATGAAAACGCATTTAAAGCCGCTGGTATCGCTGATACTGCTGGCTATCTCCTCTCCTGCGGCCATCGCGGCGGGAGCGCATGAAGCTATGGATATGCAGGACGACTCCGTGATGATAGTCACCTCTCCGGCGTCATCGCCGCTGGAGGTTGTGACGTCTCCAAAAACGCCGCGCCAGCCCGTTCCGGCAAGCGACGGGTCTGACTATCTGAAGACGATTCCAGGTTTCTCGCAAATCCGCAACGGCGGCACCAACGGCGACCCGGTATTTCGCGGTATGTTCGGCTCTCGCCTGCGTATTCTGACCAACAATGGTGAAATGCCGGGCGCCTGTCCGGCCAGAATGGACGCCCCTGGCTCTTATATTTCGCCGGAAAGCTTTGATCTGCTGACGCTGATTAAAGGGCCAGAGAGCGTACTTTGGGGGCCGGGTAACTCGGCGGGAACGGTGCGCTTCGACAGGGAACCGCCACGCTTTGAAAAAGCGGGCATTCAGGGCACGGCCAGCCTGCTTACCGCCTCTAATCAGCGCTGGGACAGCAACGCGGACGTTAGCCTCGGCAATGAGGAAGGTTATCTAAGGCTGATCGGCAATAAATCCCATTCAGGTGATTACGAAGACGGCAACGGTAACCGGGTGGCCTCGAAGTGGGATAAATGGAACACCGACGTGGCCCTGGGCTGGACGCCCGACAAGGACACGCTGCTTGAGCTGACCGCCGGGAAAGGCAACGGCGAAGCCCGCTATGCCGGTCGCAGCATGGACGGCTCGCAGTTCAGGCGAGACAGCCTCGGCGCGCGTTTTGAAGCATCGAACATTGGCGACGTGTTCAATAAGTTCGAAACCAACGTTTATTACAACTATGCCAACCACATCATGGATAACTACTCGCTACGATCGCCGGGGACAATGTCCGGCGGGATGTCTGGCGGGCACATGGCCTCATCGATGGGCATGGATATGGGCGGCGCAATGAACATGGGTTCGTCGATGAGCATGAATATGCCGATGGCGATGCAGCTCGATCGCCGCACGATTGGCGGACGTATGATGGGCACCTGGATCTGGTCAGATTACGAACTGCGTAGCGGCATCGACGGCCAGCAAAGCACCCACCGCAGCAAGCAGGATGCCGGCTGGAAGCAAGATGCTCGTTTCCAGGACGCTGGCGTCTTTAGCGAGCTAACCTGGAATGCTGACGCCAACGGTAAAGTTATCGGCGGCGCGCGCCTCGACCGCACGCGCGTCAATAACGATACGGGCGTGGGCGCCAGCGTGCGCAGCAAAACATTACCGGCAGGTTTTGTCCGCTATGAGCAAACGCTCAGCGACATCCCGGTCATGCTGTATGCCGGCGTTGGCTACACCGAACGCTTCCCGGATTACTGGGAGCTGTTTTCGCCCACCTACGGACCGGACGGATCTAAAAATGTCTTCGATAACCTGAAAACGGAAAAAACCACGCAGTTAGACATTGGCGCGCAGTACAGCGGCGAGCGCTTTAATAGCTGGGTTTCTGCGTATCTTGGCCGGGTGAATGATTTCATCCTGTTCCGCTATGACCCTGATAACGCGCGCGTGAGCCAGGCCGATAACGTTGACGCCACGATTATGGGCGGCGAAATGGGCATGAGCTATGCGCTGACCGAAGCATGGAAGGCGGACGCAAGCCTTGCCTACGCCTGGGGGCAAAACACCAGCGACCATCAGCCGCTGCCGCAAATTGCCCCGTTGGAAACACGCTTTGGCCTGACCTGGGAACAGGGAGACTGGAGCAGTACCGGCCTGCTGCGCGTGGTCAGCGGCCAGCAGCGGGTTGCGCTAAACGAAGGCAACGTGGTCGGGAAAGACTTTGATAAAAGCAGCGGCTTCGCGATTTTCTCCGCCAACGCGGCCTATCGCCTTAGCAAGGCCATCAAGCTCAGCGCCGGGGTCGATAACCTGTTCAACAAAACCTACAGCGAGCACCTGAACCTGGCGGGCAACAGCAGCTTTGGCTATTCGTCCAATACCCCGGTTAATGAACCAGGCCGGACGGTCTGGGGCAAAGTGAACGTCACGTTTTAATCATCCAGGCCCCGAACACCGGGGCCATTACTCTTATTAATTCACCAGCCAGGAGGCTGATATGCTTGCAAAACTTCGTACACCCGAAGGTAAAAAATTCCTTATCGCGGTCGTGATTGTCTTCACCATCGTGGTGTCACTGATTTCAAAGGTCACCTTTGAAGGCGTGGAGGAGCAGTACAACTGGCCGATGGAACAATGGACGCTGGACATGTTTATCATGCAGGGTGCATGGGTCGCCATCTACACGATTATGTTCACCATTCTGTGCTCGCTGCCGTTTGCTTTCTATTTCTTAGCGCCGAAGGATGGCCGCGGCTAAGCCTGCTCTGCCACTGCCGTGCCGACAAAGCAGCATGTTGTCGGCACGCCTGCCTTAAACCCCTTACTTTAATGCTTCTTTATCAAATCCACTTGCCTGAAACGCGCCTCACGAGTACTTTGACGCAATATTTTCGCATCTCAATTTTTGACAGGAAACACCGATGGCAAGAGCTAACGAAATCAAAAAAGGCATGGTTCTCAATTACAACGGCAAGCTGCTGATTGTTAAAGATATTGATATCCAGGCACCTAGCGCCCGCGGCGCAGCAACCCTGTACAAGATGCGTTTCTCCGACGTTCGTACCGGGCAGAAAGTGGAAGAGCGCTTCAAGGGTGACGATATCGTTGACACTATTACCCTGACCCGCCGTTTCGTTGATTTCTCCTATATCGACGGCAACGAATACGTGTTCATGGATAAAGAAGATTACACGCCGTATATCTTCACCAAAGACCAGATTGAAGAAGAGCTGCAGTTCATTCCTGAAGGCGGTATGCCGGATATGCAGGTTCTGACCTGGGACGGCCAGCTGCTGGCGCTGGAGCTGCCGCAAACCGTGGATCTGGAAATCATCGAAACCGCACCGGGCATCAAGGGCGCTTCCGCCAGCTCCCGCACCAAACCTGCCACCCTGTCCACCGGCCTGGTGATTCAGGTGCCGGAATACATGGTTGCCGGCGAGAAAATCCGCATTCATATCGCGGAAAAGCGCTCCATGGGCCGCGCTGACTGATGATTAATGACGCTCCTACGGGAGCGTTTTTTCTCTCTACCCACCAAAGTTATTATACCAATTAAACCTTTCCGCCTTATTATCAGACCTGAATCACACAAAAACGATTAAATTAATAGACCAATTTCATTTCCTGTCATACAGCTTTACACTGCAAAGGTTCCCATCTCCCTCACCCAGGATGCCAATCTATGGACACCATTGCCACCGCTTTACTTCCCGCTACCGTTCAACGGCCAAACTACGATCGTGGCGCTCTCAGGACGCGCATCGTGCATTTTGGTTTTGGCGCTTTCCATCGTGCGCACCAGGCCTTACTTACCGATCGGGTTCTTAACAAGCTGGGCGGCGACTGGGGGATCTGCGAGATCAGCCTGTTTAATGGCGATAGCCTGATGCGCGAGCTTCGTCAGCAGGATCACCTGTTTACGGTGCTGGAAAAAGGCGCGACGGGGAACGAGGCGTTGGTGATTGGCGCAGTAAAAGAGTGCCTGAACGCAAAACTGGACGGCATGGAGGCCATCATAGAGAAATTTTGCGAGCCGCAGGTCGCGATTGTCTCCCTGACCGTCACCGAAAAAGGCTACTGCATCGACCCCGCCAGCGGAAAGCTCGATACTACCAATGAGCGAATCATTCACGATCTTGCCTCGCCGCACGAACCACACTCGGTGCCGGGGATCCTCGTTGAGGCGCTGAGCCGCCGCCGCGAAAGGGGATTAAACCCGTTTACGGTTTTGTCCTGCGACAATATTCCCCATAACGGGCATTTGGTTCGCCAGGCCGTGCTGGGCATGGCCGCCCAACGAAGCGCGATGCTGGAAGAATGGATTGCCAAAGAGGTCACTTTCCCGAGCACTATGGTTGACCGCATTGTTCCGGCTGCTACGGAAGAGTCCCTGCAAGAGATCGAGAGCGTTCTGGGCGTAAAAGATCCCTGCGCCATTGCCGCAGAGCCTTTTATCCAATGGGTAATAGAAGATGACTTTGTTGCTGGCCGCCCCGAATGGGAAGCCGCGGGCGTGGAAATGGTTAAAGACGTCATGCCCTTTGAACAAATGAAGCTGCGTATGCTTAACGGCAGCCATTCGTTTCTGGCTTATCTCGGTTACCTTGCCGGCTACCAGCATATTAATGATTGCATGGCCGACGAATGCTTTGCCCGTGCCGCACGGCGCCTGATGCTGCAGGAGCAGGCCGTGACGCTGAACATTCGCGGCGTCGACCTGAATCAGTACGCCACAGATCTGCTGGTACGCTTTGCTAACCCGGCGCTCAGGCACCGCACCTGGCAAATCGCCATGGACGGTAGCCAGAAGCTGCCCCAGCGCTGGCTGGAAGGCGTACGCTGGCATCTGGAAAACGAGAGCAACTGGTCATGTCTGGCGCTCGGTATTGCCGGCTGGATGCGCTACGTCAGCGGCGTAGACGAGCAGGGTAAGGCTATTGACGTTCGCGATCCGCTGCTGGGGAAGATTCAGATGCTGGTCAGCGACAGCGGCGAGAGTGAGCGCGTAAGCGCCCTGCTCTGCCTGAATGAAATTTTTGGCGATGACCTGCCGAAAAACGCGAAATTTATCGATGAAGTTCAGCACGCCTGGCAACAGCTTACCCACCTGGGCGCGCGCGGCGCGGTCGAAAATCTGCACTTCAGTTAACAATCAATGCGCTTAACGTGGTTTACCTCCGGGTAAAACCGCGTTAAGCCTTCTCTTTTAACCGGGTTGTCGTCAGGATAGTCAGCGTAAATAATTAACAATGACTGAATGATTGACGTGGTTTATGCGCAATAACCCCCGGAGTTCCTGTGACAAAAACAAATTTAATTACCGGCTTCCTCGGCAGCGGTAAAACCACCACCATCCTGCACCTGCTGGCGAATAAGCCGGTTGATGAGAAGTGGGCGGTGCTGGTGAATGAGTTTGGCGAGGTCGGCATTGACGGCGCGCTGCTGGCGGACAGCGGAGCGCTGCTCAAAGAGATCCCCGGCGGCTGTATGTGTTGCGTTAACGGCCTGCCGATGCAGGTCGGTCTGAACACGCTGCTGCGCCAGGGCAAACCCGATCGCCTGCTGATTGAACCCACCGGCCTCGGCCACCCGAAGCAAATCCTGGACATGCTCAAGGCGGAGGTTTATCAGCCGTGGATTGACCTGCGGGCCACGCTTTGCCTGCTGGACGCCCGCCAGCTTCTGGATGAAAAAGCCCTGAATAATGACAACTTCCGCGACCAGCTCGCCGCGGCGGACGTCATTGTGGCCAATAAACAGGATCGCGCCACGCCGGAAAGCAAAGCTGCGTTAGAGCGCTGGTATCAGGCGAATGGGGACAGTCGAGAGCTGGTTCACGCAGAAAATGGCGCTATCAATATTGAACTGCTGGACAGGGCGCGGCTGAATCAGCGCGAGCTGCCGTCCAGCGCCGAGCATCAGCATGCAAAGGCGGTGACTCACGGCCTTGCCGCGCTTAGCCTGCCGGGGCATCAGCGCTGGCGGCGGAGCGTTAACAGCGGGCAGGGATATTACGCCTGTGGCTGGATTTTCGATGAGGAAACCGTCTTCGACACCATCGGCCTGCTCGAGTGGGCTCGTCTCGCTCCGGTTGAACGGGTAAAGGGCGTGCTGCGTATTCCTGAAGGGCTGGTGCGTATCAACCGTCAGGGCAACGACCTGCATATTGAGACACAATCCTCGCCGCCGCCGGACAGCCGCATCGAATTGATACACCCGGATAATCCCGACTGGAACGTTCTTCAATCCGGCCTGTTGAGCTTACGTTTAAGTTAATACGACTACCTTTCCGCCCCCGTAATGAGATTTAGAAGCTGCATCATGATTAATCGCCTCCCTCTTTTACTGTTACTGAACGCGCTGGGCCTTGCCCTGTTCTTTAGCTGGTATCTGCCCGTGAACCATGGATTTTGGTTCAACATTGACGCCACGCTGTTCCATTTCTTTAATAATGAACTTGTCAAAAGCCAGACATTTTTAACGCTGATTGCTATCACCAATAACCGCGCTTTCGACGGCATTTCGCTGCTCGCAATGGGCGCCCTGTTCTCCTGGTTCTGGCTGCGTGAAGACGGCGCTGGCCGCCGCCGCCTGGTGCTGATGGGCATCGTGATGCTGCTGTGCGCCGTGGTGATTAACCAGCTCGGCCACCTTATCCCGGTGGTTCACGCCAGCCCGACGCTGTTCTTCACCGATATCCATCGCGTCAGCGAGCTGCTGCACTTCCCGACGAAAGATGCCTCGAGCGACAGCTTCCCCGGCGATCATGGCCTGATGCTGCTTATCTTTACCGGTTTTATGCTGCGTTATTTCGGCGGGCGTGCATTTTTTATCGCAGCAGCTATCTTCTTTATCTTCTCTTCGCCAAGAATAATGATAGGCGCGCACTGGTTTACCGACGTCTACGTTGGCTCGCTTTCTATCGCCCTGGTGGGCCTGCCGTGGGTGCTTTTAACCCCAATCAGTGACCGGTTAATTTCCATACTGAATCGTACTTTGCCGGGTAAATATAAAGCTTCTCGCTGATGCCGAATAAGCAATGACGATGGCGAATAAGCAGGGTCCCCTACAGGTCCCTGCTTATTTTTTCAGCACCATGACGGCAAGATGAATATTTACTCACGCCAAATCCTCTTCAATTTGAATGACCTGACGATAAAACCAGCAGCATCGTCGATCATTTGTTCGAAATAACCTTTCGCGACGAAACATCACAATTTCTTATAAAAATAAGAATAAAAACGCTCGCATAGCCTGGTCTTATCGGGTAGTCTCGGGAAAGTTTTCGCTACGTCTCAGCTATTTGTGCTGTGAATAAAAGTGTGCGGTGTTCCACATTTTTGTGCATAAATAATTGTCTCGTTGCCTGTAGGTAATTAGTCTCGTCACGTTGGTATTTTTGTATAACGAATTATTCGTTAAGGACATCAAGGGAAAACAAACAACATGGTCAGATCTCAGCCTATTTTGAGATACATCCTGCGGGCTATCCCCGCGGTTGCGGTAGCAGTTATGCTCTCCGCCTGTAGTTCGACTAACACAGCAAATATGCATTCTGAGACGCATGCAGTCGGTGAAAAAGACAGTTTTTTACTGCAAGCTTCTCAGGATGAATTCGAAGAGATGGTTCGTAACGTAGACGTTAAGTCACGTCTTATGGACCAATACGCGAGCTGGAAAGGTGTACGCTACCGTCTTGGCGGCAGCAGCAGAGCGGGTATCGATTGTTCTGCATTCGTGCAGCGCACGTTCCAGGAACAGTTTGGCTTAACGCTGCCTCGTTCAACGTCCGAGCAGCAGGAATCCGGCAAATCCGTTTCGCGTAATAAATTACGTACCGGCGATTTAGTGCTGTTCCGCGCGGGCTCTACCGGGCGTCATGTCGGCATCTACATTGGTAATAACCAGTTTGTACATGCTTCCACCAGCAGCGGGGTTGTTATCTCCAGCATGGATGAACCTTACTGGAAGAAGCGTTACAACGAAGCACGCCGAGTGCTGAGCCGCAGCTAACGCCATAAAAGATATGTTTTGTTGAGGGTTATTCCCTTGGCTACTCAGCAAAACTACCAACGTTAAAAACGCTGCCGATGCAGCGTTTTTTTATGCCTGAAATTCAGCTGGTTACTCTTTCCTCAGCGAGAGAAACAGCAAATAGTCACCCGATGAAACAAATTAAACAATTTCCGGGTTATGGGTTATAGTCAGAAAAAATCATAAAACAAACGATGATTCGCTTGCCCCTGCGGGACTCATACATCCATGTCTTATAAGAACATTTTTTCGCGCTACTTTAGCACCCCAAAGCAGATAGTCACCTTCAGCCTGCTGATGGGACTGTTTGCCGCATTATTTGTGGGGGGGCTAACCAGCCTGGCGCTTCATTCCAAGCGTGAGTCCGCTTATAACCTTCTCGCTCGCGACATCAGCAACTACCTCGATACCTTTTTTAAAGAACTCCACGCTACCGCCGACGGCATTCAACCTTTAACCATGAACGAATGCGAAAGAGTCAGCGGCGAGCTGACTTCCCGCGCGGCTTTTAATCCCAACGTACGGGCCTTTTTGCTGGTGCGTAACAGCATCGCCTACTGCTCTTCCGCCACCGGCGACATGGAACTGTCGATGGATGCCCTGGAGCCCGAGCTGAACATCAATAAACCTATCGACCTGGCTATCATGAACGGCACGCCGATGATGCCGGGCAGGCCGGTGATTGCCGCCTGGTTTTTGAATCCGCTGGCTTCAGGACGCGGTGTCTTCACTACGCTAAACGTCAACCTCACGCCGTACCTGGTCTTCACCTCGAGGCAGCAGGACATCAGTTCGATGGCGCTGGTGGTGGGAAACAAAGCGCTAACATCCTATTCCCCGGACGTTATTAACGTCGATGAACTCCCTCCCTCCCCCACAAGAATTTCTATCCTCAGCGGTTACCCTATTAAACTCTACATTTACGGCACTCCGTGGCCAGTAGAGGATATTCAGCTCGCGATCCTTGCCGGGTTACTGTCCGGCCTGCTTGGCACCGCACTGTGCGGTTATTTCCTTACGGTGAAGGTGCGGGCCGGCAAAGAAATTCTTACCGGCATTAAGCGCGGACAGTTCTTTGTTGTTTACCAGCCCGTTGTCGACTCTGAGGCGCTGCAGATGCGTGGCATAGAAGTGCTGATGCGCTGGGAGCACCCGACGGCGGGCATGATCCCTCCGGATGCGTTCATCGGCTTTGCCGAAGCCCAGCAGCTTATCGTGCCGCTGACTCGCCATCTGTTTGAGCTGATAGCCAAAGATGCGCCAGTACTGCAAAAAGTCTTACCGGCCGGTGCCAAAATTGGCGTTAATCTTGCGCCCAGCCATCTACACTCGCCAACGTTCAAACAGGACATTCAGGCATTTGCCGCTTCCATGCCGCCGCACCATTTCCAGCTGGTTTTCGAGATAACCGAACGCGACATGCTGAAAGAAAAAGAGGCGATGGGGATTTTCGCCTGGCTGCATGAGCAAGGGTTTGAAATTGCGGTTGATGATTTCGGCACCGGCCACAGCGCGCTGATTTACCTGGAACGGTTTACCCTGGATTACCTGAAAATCGACCGCGGCTTCGTCAACTCCATCGGCATGGAGACGGTGACGGCCCCGGTGCTGGACGCCGTGCTGACGCTAGCCCAGCGGCTGAACATGAATACGGTCGCGGAAGGCGTGGAAACGCCGGAGCAGGCAAAATGGCTTATTGAGCGTGGCTGTAACTTCCTGCAGGGCTATTACTTCAGCCGCCCGCTGACCCTAAGCCAGCTCGCCAGCTGGAACCCGTCCCACACGCTTTATGACGAACTGAAAGACTGACAGACATTGCACAATCTTCGCCGGCTAACTTATGATTAACCATCATGGGCTTACCGGGCGCAGGAGCGCGACGCCTGCGGTCTGCCATCCACCAGGCAAGGAATGAAGATGACGAGAGCTGTACGTGCACTGATGCTGCTTTGCCTGAGCACGTTTTCCCTGATGCCGTGCGCCGCAGAGATAAACGAAAGTTATGCCTTTGCCGTGCTGGGCGAACCTAAATACGCCGTCAACTTCACTCAGTTCGATTACGTTAATCCAGCGGCCCCGAAAGGCGGTAATATTACGCTTTCGGCCATTGGTACCTTTGACAACTTCAACCGCTTCGCCATGCGAGGTAACCCCGGCATCCGCACCGATGCGCTGTACGACACGCTGTTTACTACCTCCGATGATGAACCCGGCAGTTATTACCCGCTGATTGCCGAGATGGCCCGCTATCCGTCCAACTTTGCCTGGGCTGAAATCTCAATCAATCCCCGCGCCCGTTACCAGGACGGCAACCCGATTACCGCGCAGGACGTCGCGTTCACCTTCAATAAATTCATGACCGAAGGCGTGCCGCAGTTCCGGCTGATATACAAAGGGGCGACGGTACGAGCGATTGCTCCGCTGACCGTGCGCATCGAGCTTGCCACGCCGAGCAAAGACAGAATGCTGGGCCTGTTCTCACTGCCAGTATTCCCGGAAAAGTTCTGGAAAGATCACAAACTAAGCGACCCACTTTCTTCCCCTCCGCCTTCCAGCGGACCGTACAAAATCACCGACTGGAAGATGGGGCAGTACATCACCTGGTCGCGAGTCCGTGACTATTGGGCGGCAAATTTGCCAGTGAACCGGGGGCGTTGGAACTTTAATACCATCCGCTACGACTATTATCTTGATGATGACGTTGCCTTCGAGGCCTTCAAGGCCGGAGCTTTTGATTTTCGCAGCGAAGTTTCTGCCAAAAACTGGGCCACGCGCTATACAGGTAAAAACTTCAGCAACCACTTCATCGTTAAAGATGAACAGAAAAACGAATCCGCCCAGGACACCCGCTGGCTGGCGTTTAACATCCAGCGTCCCATTTTTAGCGACCGTCGGGTAAGGGAAGCTATCAGCCTGGCGTTTGATTTTGAATGGATGAACAAAGCGCTGTTTTATGGCGCCTATAGTCGGGCCAACAGCTACTTCCAGAATACCGAATACGCCGCACGCGGCTATCCGGACGCCGACGAACTGATGCTGCTGGCGCCGATGAAAAAAGATCTCCCGCCGGAGGTCTTCACCTCAATCTACAACCCGCCTAAATCAGACGGCCGTGGGTTTGACCGGGATAACCTGCTTAAGGCGCTCAGCCTGCTTAAAGAAGCGGGTTGGGAGTTAAAAGACCAGAAGCTGGTGAATGTGAGCACCGGCAAGCCATTTGTTTTTGAACTGCTGGCCGGTACGGCAGGCAATACGCAGTGGATCCTCCCTTTCCAGCGCAACTTGCAGCGCCTGGGCATTACCATGAACATCCGCCAGGTGGATAACTCGCAGCTCTCAAGCCGCCTGCGCAGCCGTGATTACGACATGATGCCTCGGGTTTACAGCGCGATGCCTTACCCGAGCCCGGATTTACAAATCATCTGGGCATCGGAGTACATCAATTCGAGCTATAACGCACCCGGCGTGCAAAGCCCGGTTATCGACAAGCTTATCGAGATGATTATCGCCAGCCAGGGCGATAAGAAAAAACTGCTGCCGCTGGGCCGTGCCCTTGACCGCGTGCTGACCTGGAACAACTACATGCTGCCGATGTGGTATACGTCAGCCGACCGTTTAGCCTGGTGGAATAAATTCTCCCGCCCGGCCATCCGCCCAATGTATAACAACGGCTTTGATAACTGGTGGTATGACGTAAACAAAGCGGCGAAGCTGCCTGCCGACCGGCGCCAGGGGGACTAACGTGGGCGCTTATATTCTCCGACGTCTGCTGCTCATCATTCCCACCCTGTGGGCGATAATCACCATTAACTTTTTCATCGTGCAAATCGCGCCAGGCGGGCCGGTAGATCAGGCTATTGCGGCCATACAGATGGGCCACAGCAGCGGCATGCCGGGCGTGAGTAACGATGCAATGGGCGGCAGCCATGCCCGAACCGGCGTGGGTGATGTCACCAGCAGCCAGTACCGGGGTGGCCGTGGACTCGACCCTGAAGTCATCGCAGAGATTGTGCATCGCTATGGGTTCGACAAGCCGCTGCACGAGCGTTATTTCACTATGCTGGGCGACTATTTACGCTTTGACTTTGGTAATAGCCTGTTCCGTAGCTCTTCGGTGATCAAGCTGATTAAAGACAGCCTGCCCGTATCCATTTCCATCGGGCTGTGGAGCACGCTGATCATCTATCTGGTGTCAATTCCGCTTGGGATCCGCAAGGCGGTGAGCAACGGCAGCAGCTTTGATATCTGGAGCAGCATTTTTATCATCATCGGCTATGCCATCCCGGCGTTTTTGTTTGCCATCCTGCTGATTGTGCTGTTTGCCGGCGGGACTTATCTCGACTGGTTCCCTCTGCGAGGGCTGACGTCGGCCAATTTTGACGCCCTGCCCTGGTACAGCAAAATCACCGATTATCTGTGGCACATCGCGCTACCGGTGCTGGCAACGGTTATCGGCGGCTTCGCCACGCTGACCATGCTGACGAAAAATTCCTTCCTCGATGAGATTCGTAA
Source organism: Cedecea selenatireducens (assembly GCF_042138895.1). Lineage (NCBI taxonomy): Bacteria > Pseudomonadati > Pseudomonadota > Gammaproteobacteria > Enterobacterales > Enterobacteriaceae > Cedecea > Cedecea selenatireducens. The sequence goes on from NZ_JBHIKW010000002.1 coordinate 32,539, forward strand.
ACAGTACGTGGTGACCGCGCGGGCTAAGGGGCTGGATGAGAAGAAAATTCTGTATCGCCACGTCTTTCGTAACGCGATGCTGCTGGTGATCGCTGGTTTCCCGGCAACGTTTATCAGCATGTTTTTCACCGGATCGCTGCTTATTGAAGTGATGTTCTCTCTTAACGGGCTGGGCCTGCTTGGCTACGAGGCGACGATTTCACGCGACTATCCGGTGATTTTCGGCACGCTGTATATTTTTAGCTTGATTGGCCTGCTGACCAACATCGTCAGCGATGTCACCTATACGCTGGTCGATCCCCGCATTGATTTTGAGGGCCGAGGATGAGCCGACTAAGCCCGGTAAACCAGGCGCGCTGGACGCGTTTTCGCCAGAACCGCCGTGGTTACTGGTCGCTGTGGATCTTTGCCCTTATCTTTATTTTGAGCATGGGTTCAGAGCTGGTCGCCAACGATCGTCCGCTGCTGGTGCATTACGAAGGCAAACTCTGGTTCCCGTCGATAAAAAACTACAGCGAAAGCGATTTTGGCGGCCCGCTTGCCACCCCCGCCGACTACCAGGACCCCTGGTTAACCGCGCGCCTGAGCGACAAAGGCTGGATCCTCTGGGCGCCGATACGCTTTAGCAGCAACACCATTAACTACGCCAGCAACGTGCCGTTCCCTTCGCCACCCAGCGCGCAAAACTGGCTCGGCACCGATGCCAACGGCAGCGACGTGCTGGCGAGAATACTTTACGGAACCCGCATTTCCGTGCTCTTCGGCCTGATGCTGACCTTTTTCTCCAGCATTATTGGCGTTCTGGCAGGCGCGGTGCAGGGCTATTACGGCGGGCGCGTCGACCTGTGGGGGCAACGCTTGATAGAAGTCTGGTCGGGGATGCCGACGCTATTTTTGATAATCATGCTGTCGAGCGTGGTGCAGCCTAACTTTTGGTGGCTGCTGGGCATCACCGTATTATTTGGCTGGATGGGGCTGGTCGGCGTCGTGCGGGCAGAGTTTTTGCGCACCCGCAATTTCGACTATATTCGCGCTGCGCGGGCGATGGGCGTCGGCGACTGGTCAATCATGACCCGCCATATGTTACCTAACGCCATGGTCGCCACCCTGACCTTCCTGCCCTTTATTCTGTGCGCTTCGATAACGACCCTGACCTCACTCGACTTCCTCGGTTTTGGTCTGCCGCTTGGCTCACCTTCGCTTGGCGAACTGGTACTGCAGGGGAAAAACAACCTGCAGGCACCGTGGTTGGGCATTTCCGCCTTTCTATCTCTGGCGATCTTGCTCTCCCTGTTAATTTTTATTGGCGAAGCGGTCCGTGACGCCTTTGATCCTTCTAAGGCGCGCTGACCATGACGACTCCGCTACTCGCCATCAACCATCTTTCTATTGCTTTTCAGCAAGGTAAAACGCTGCATCAGGTGGTGGACTCGGTTTCTCTTCAGGTTGAAGCAGGCGAGACGCTGGCGCTGGTCGGCGAGTCCGGGTCGGGGAAGAGCGTGACGGCGCTCTCCGTGCTGCGGCTGCTGCCGTCACCGCCCGTGGTTTATCCTTCGGGAGAGATTTTGTTTCACGGTACGGACCTGCTAAACGCGCCAGAAAGAGCGCTGCGCGGCGTGCGCGGCAACAAAATTGCGATGATTTTTCAGGAACCGATGGTGTCATTAAACCCGCTGCACACTATCGAAAAACAGCTTTATGAAGTGCTCTCTTTGCACCGGGGAATGCGGCCGGAGGCGGCGCGGGCGGAGATTCTTACCTGTCTCGATCGCGTGGGTATCCGCACCCCTGCGGCCCGGCTGAATGACTACCCTCACCTGCTGTCCGGCGGGGAACGCCAGCGCGTGATGATTGCCATGGCGCTGCTGACGCGACCTGAATTGCTGATTGCCGATGAGCCGACAACCGCGCTGGACGTTTCCGTTCAGGCGCAGATCCTGCAGCTGCTGCAAGAGCTGAAGCAGGAGCTGAACATGGGGCTGCTGTTTATCACGCATAACCTGAGCATTGTGAAAAAGCTGGCTGATAACGTGGCGGTCATGCGTCACGGTCAGTGCGTTGAACAGCAGCCTGCCGCCCGGCTATTTAACAACCCTCAGCATCCCTATACCCGGCAACTGCTGAACGCAGAGCCTTCAGGGGAGCCGGTGCCGCTTCAAACGGGCGTTGCTCCTTTGCTCAAGGTTGAGGATCTGCAGGTCGCTTTCCCCATTCGTCGGGGGCTGTTGAAAAGAACGGTGGGCCACCATTATGGCCTTAAAAAGCTGAGCTTCGAGCTGCGGCCCGGCGAAAGCCTGGGCCTGGTTGGCGAATCAGGTTCGGGTAAAAGCACCACCGGGCTGGCGCTGCTGCGATTAATTCATTCCACCGGCGCTATCTGGTTTGACGGCCAGCCTCTGCATGAGCTTAAGCGCAAACAGCTGCTGCCGCTGCGCCACCGCGTTCAGGTGGTTTTCCAGGACCCTAATTCTTCGCTGAACCCACGCCTCGACGTGTTGCAAATCGTTGAGGAAGGCCTGCGGGTGCATCATCCATCGCTAAACCCCGCCGAACGTGAGGCTAAAGTGATTCAGGCTCTGGAGGAAGTTGGCCTGCAGGCGGATATGCTGCACCGCTACCCGGCTGAGTTTTCCGGCGGCCAGCGTCAGCGCATCGCTATTGCCAGGGCTTTAATTTTGCAGCCGCAGCTTATCGTGCTGGATGAGCCGACGTCCTCGCTGGACCGCTCGGTTCAGGCGCAAATTCTGGCGCTGTTAAAATCACTGCAGGTAAAGCACCGGCTGGCGTATATCTTCATCAGCCATGATTTACATGTGGTCAAAGCGCTTTGCCACCAGATGGTAGTGCTGCATCAGGGGGAAGTTGTCGAACAGGGAGACTGCAGGCAGATCTTTAGCGCCCCGCAAAGCGACTACACGCGTCAGCTTCTGGCACTCGCCTGAGATCAGAAAGGGTTATTGCTGGAAAAAGGTTCGGCAATGGCCACGCCAACGTTTTTCAGGCGGCAGGTTGCTGCCAGCTCATCCTGAAGATTCACAAACAGGCACGGCTCGCCTTCGCACTCGACCACCGAACTGTCGACTTCAATATCGCTTAATGCCTGGCTAAGCGTATCCATGATCGGCCACGCTTTTTCCCCATCCGGGCTCAGCAGCTTGAGGCCAATCAGGCAATCGTCGTCTTGTGGGCCGTTTTGCGGAATCGGTTCAACTTTGGAGCCTGCAAAACCCGTCAACCAGCGATAGCTCTGCGGCAGGCGGTGCACGATGGACAGTTGTATGGTGTTCAATTTCATTTCCCCGGAAGTTCCAATCGGCAATATATCTCAAACAGTTTGCATAAAGGTTAACACAATGTTGATAAATTGCGTTTAAACGAGTACGAAACTGACTTACATCCACTGTAGTAATTTCATTACTAACGCTTTATTTTTGTGCTACAGCACGCGTTTCGGCGCTATATGTATCGCTTTCTGAGATCTAACTCAACCTTTTTAACTACAAAGTTGTGACTTTTTACAGTTGAGCGTTTTACATATGCGAAACATATATCCTGTATCGACGGACGTAATGGCGGAGTTTTAGCGAAGAACACGGGCGTTTCTGAACCGAAACACCCGCGCGTTTTCAGGCCTTTTTGTGGCGGGCTTTGCTGGCGTAAAAGTAGAACACCACCGAGGCTGTCGCACAGATAGCAATGGACCAGATCATCGGCCAGGCGGTGTTAAAGGTTGCCACCGAGAGTAAAGCCCCGGTTAGCGCGCCAATGCCAAAGCGGAAGGTGCCGGCCAACGAAGACGCAGTCCCGGCCATGTGCGGGAACTCGTCCAGAATCACCGCCATGGCGTTGGAGGAGACCAGCGACACGCAGCTGATAAATATCGCCACGCCAAGCACCATCGCCCAGAAGCCGAAGTCCAGCTGGCTGCTCACCACCAGCCATACCGCCATCGCAAACTGGATGCAAAGCCCGGTCCGAAACATGTTGATCGCCCCAACCCTGCGCACAAAGCGGCTGTTGATCATAGTCATGATGAACAGGAACACCACGTTCAGCGCAAAGTAGTAGCCAAAATGCTGGGGCGAAACGTGGTTGAGTTCGATGTAAACGAACGGCCCCGCGCTAAGAAACGAGAACATACCGGCGAAGCTGAAGCCGCTGGCCAGCATATAGCTGAGCACGCGCTTATGGCGGAACAGCGTGGCGAAATTCCCGACCGTAGTGCGCAGATTAAATTTCTGCCGCATCTCAGGGGCCAACGTTTCGTGAATAAAGAAGAAAATCATCGCTGAGGCCAGCAGCGCGGCGGCGGCCAGAATCCAGAAGATAACATGCCAGCTAAACCACACCAGCACCGCTCCCCCGACCATAGGCGCGACTAGCGGCGCAATGGTGGTTATCAGCATCACGAAGGACATCATCCGGGAGAACTCTTCTTTCGGATAGATATCGCGCATCAGGGCATTGATGACCACGCTCGCCGCCGCGGCCGCGAGGCCATGCAGAAAACGCATCCAAATCAGCTGTTCGATGGTCTGTGAAAGCGCGCAGGCGATAGCCGCGAGGGCAAAGATCAGCGTACCACCCAGCACCACTGGCTTACGCCCCAGGCTATCGGCCATCGGCCCATAGAAGATCTGCCCGATTGCAAAGCCCAGAATATAGGTACTGAGGGTCATTTGCGCGCTGCCCGCCGGCACATTAAAGCCCTGGGCAATCATCGGCAACGCCGGCAGATACATATCGATGGACAGCGGCATCAGCATCGCCAGCAGGCCAAGGATTACGATAATACCGACAGAAGAGTTCTGTTTACGGCTCAAAAGTCACTCCGGAGATTAGGGCATGCCGACGCTGGCAATTTCCTGTTCGGTTAACGGGCGGTACTCACCGGGGGCCAGTTCAGGATCCAGTGCGATTTCACCAATACGCTCGCGGTGCAGGCCAACAACGCGGTTGCCGACCGCCGCGAACATGCGTTTGACCTGGTGGTAGCGACCTTCGCTGATGGTCAGGCGCACTTCCGTGGGGGTAATCACTTCCAGCACGGCAGGTTTGGTGAGATCTTTCTCATTATGCAGCTGAACGCCTTTCGCGAAGTGTTCCGCCGTGCCCTCTTCTACCGGCGATTCCAGCGTCACAAGATAGGTTTTTTCGCAATGATGGCGCGGAGAAGTAATGCGGTGCGACCACTGGCCGTCGTCCGTCATCAGCACCAGACCGGTGGTGTCGATATCAAGGCGACCCGCAGCATGCAGCTTGTGCGCCACCGGCACGTCCAGGAAGTAAAGCACCGTCGGATGATCCGGGTCATCGGTCGAGCAAACGTAGCCCTGCGGCTTATTAAGCATGAAATAGCGTGGGCCATTTTGCTGGGTCAGCGGGTTGCCATCAAACGCCACCTGGTGTTCCGGCAGCAGTTTAAAAGAGGCGTCACGCACCACTTCATCGTCAATGGTGACGCGGCTAGCGCGGATTTCGCGGCCAGAGATAGCACGGCTGACGCCGAGCTGCTGAGAGATAAATTTATCGAGTCGCATTAGTGTATTGCCTGTTTCATGAAGGTGCCGACAAGCGAGATTGCGGCCGGGACTGAAGCCCAAATTCAGGTGAAAATTGGTTTGCCTGATAATTAGTTTGCCAGTATAGCGACATCAAAAACTCTCTCAAGGTAAAACCGTGCTTTATGGCATAATCGTTGCAGTCATTTGATAAGAAGGTTGAAAAACCACCCTGCCATGTCTTTTACTCTACGCCCCTATCAGCAAGAAGCGGTGGACGCCACCCTCAGCTACTTCCGTAAACATTCTGAACCCGCCGTTATCGTGCTGCCTACCGGCGCGGGCAAAAGCCTGGTGATAGCGGAGCTGGCAAGAGTGGCGCGTGGGCGCGTGTTGGTGCTTGCTCACGTAAAAGAGCTGGTGGCGCAAAACCACGCGAAATACGTCGCCCTTGGGCTGGAAGCAGACATTTTTGCCGCCGGCCTGCAGCGCAAAGAGAGTCAGGGAAAAGTGGTGTTTGGCAGCGTGCAGTCCGTGGCCCGCAATCTTGAGCATTTTCACGGCGAGTTTTCCCTACTGATTGTCGATGAATGCCACCGTATCGGCGACAGCGACGAAAGTCAGTATCAGCAAATCCTCACGCATCTGCGCGGCAACAACCCCAGGCTACGGCTATTGGGGCTGACCGCGACGCCTTACCGTCTCGGCAAAGGCTGGATTTATCAATTTCACTATCACGGCATGGTTCGCGGCGATGAAAAAGCGCTGTTCCGCGACTGCATTTACGAGCTGCCGCTGCGCTATATGATTAAGCATGGCTACCTGACGCCGCCGGAAAGGCTGGATATGCCGGTGGTGCAATACGACTTTAGCCGCCTGCAGGCGCAGTCCAACGGGCTGTTCAGCGAAGCCGACCTGAACCGTGAGCTTAAGCAGCAAAAACGCATCACCCCCCACATCATCAGCCAGATAGTTGAGTTTGCCGCCGAGCGCCGTGGCGTGATGATTTTCGCCGCCACGGTAGAGCACGCCAAAGAGATTACCGCCCTGTTGCCCACCACCGACGCAGCCTTGATTACCGCCGATACGCCCGGCCCGGCGCGCGATACGCTTATCGAAGCTTTTAAAAATCAGCAGTTCCGCTTTCTGGTGAACGTGGCGGTACTGACCACCGGTTTTGATGCGCCGCACGTGGACCTGATAGCCATCCTGCGTCCTACCGAGTCAGTTAGCCTTTACCAACAAATCGTTGGTCGCGGCCTGCGCCTGTCGCCCGGTAAAAAAGACTGCCTGATCCTCGACTACGCCGGCAACCCGCATGACTTATTTACCCCGGAAGTGGGCCATGCCAAAGGAAAAAGCGACAACGTACCGGTGCAGGTCTTTTGCCCGTCCTGCGGTTTTGCCAATACGTTCTGGGGAAAAACCACCGCAGACGGTACGGTAACTGAACACTTTGGCCGCCGCTGCCAGGGCTGGTTTGAAGACGACGACGGCCTGCGAGAGCAGTGCGACTATCGGTTTCGCTTCAAAAACTGCCCCAACTGCAATGCGGAAAATGATATTGCCGCCCGCCGCTGCCATCAGTGCGATCACGTGCTGGTCGACCCGGACGATATGCTCAAAGCCGCCCTGAAGCTAAAGGATGCGCTGGTGCTACGCTGCAGCGGCATGACGCTACAGCACGGCGGCGACGCTCATGGAGACTGGCTGAAAATCACCTATTACGATGAAGACGGAGCAGACGTTAGCGAGCGCTTCCGTCTCCAGACACCCGCTCAACGTATGGCGTTTGAACAACTGTTTATCCGCCCACACTCACGCGCGCCCGGCGTGCCGTTACGTTGGATAAACGCCGCAGACGTTGTAGCCCAGCAGGCGCTGCTGCGCCATCCTGATTTCGTGGTTGCCCGCATGAAGGGGCAATTCTGGAACGTTCGAGAGAAGGTTTTCGACTACCAGGGACGCTTCCGCCGGGCCAATGAATTGCGCGGTTAAGCGGTACTTTTCATTGCCGACAGGGTCAGATATGGCTATAATGCCGCCCGCTTTTGCATCCGCAAAGCAGAAAACTTTACCTGCTGCTGGGTCGCCTGTAGCAGGCTTATTTAAAGAGAAACATTCAATGTTTACTATCAATGCAGTAGAACGTAAAGAGCAGGGCAAGGGTGCGAGCCGCCGCCTGCGTGCAGCAAACAAATTCCCAGCTATCGTTTATGGTGGCGCGGAAGCTCCTGTATCCATCGAACTGGATCACGACTCCGTAATGAACCAGCAGGCTAAACCTGGTTTCTACGAAGAAGTTCTGACCCTGTCTATCGACGGCAAAGAAGTAAAAGTGAAAGTTCAGGCTGTTCAGCGTCACCCGTTCAAGCCAAAACTGACTCACATCGACTTCGTTCGCGCTTAATCGCGAGTTAAGTTCGAAAAAAACCCCGCTTCGGCGGGGTTTTTTGTTATATAAGCATTCCCGACGCCACGCCTGGCACTGAGAGATAACTTCCATGGTTGAAAAAACCCCCGCAGGTGCATCGCTGACACCCGCCGTAGAAACGGATATCCAGGCTATCAGGACGATACAAAGCTACCACGCCCATATCTATTTCGAGACGCCTCAGCAGAGGGCGACCGCGGAAAGGATTCGGCAAGAAATTGCGCAGCGTTTTTCCGTGCTGCTCGGGCGCTGGCACGACGAGCCCGTTGGCCCTCACGCCCTGCCGATGTACCAGGTCGCTTTTATGCCCGATGAATTTGTGCGCCTGGCGCCGTGGCTGATGCTCAACCGCAGCGGACTAACCGTGCTGCTGCACCCTAATACCGGGCACCCCAAAGCCGACCATACCGCTCACGCAGTCTGGATGGGGGAAAAGCTGGAGATTCGAAATTTGCACCGCCTGCCCGAAAGCGAAGGTCCGGAGCCAGAATACATCCCAAATACTTGCCCTACGGTCGCATCGTAGGCTTAAGCAATGGGTACTTGATACGGCCCGCCGGTAATATGCGGGCCGTTTTGACGGGTTATTTCCCGGAAGTGCGGCGCTGGAGCTGGTCGCGCAGGTTCGGCGGCGTCCCTTTGATAGTCAGGGTATCCGTCGCCGGATCCCAGAAAATACGCTCGCCCAGCAGCATGGCATCGAAGCTAATCGTCAGCCCGCCGCCGCTACCGGCATATTTAGTCAGCTGACGCAGAGTTCCGCGATCGGCCGGGAAGCTCTCTTCCAGTTCGTAGCCCTTGTCGGCGGTAAACTGTTGGAAGTTCTTGTCGTCAACCGCCCACGGCAGCTCATCGGCCAATGAAGAGAGTTCAATCTCTTCTCCCGCCTGAAGCTGTTCGTTGCAGTAGGCATAAACCTGCTGCCGCGCGGCCTGGCGCTCGTTTTTGTCCAACTGGGCTTCATTGGTGAAGTCGTCCAGCGCCTGCAGCAGACCTTTGTTCTGCGCCTTTGCGTTCAGGCCTTCGCTGGCGCCCAGGAAGTCCATAAAGAAATCGGCCACTTTGCGCCCCACTCTGCCCTTCAGGAAGGTCAGATAGCGGGTAGACTCCGGGTTGGTTTCCCATTCAGTCAAATCAATACGCGCGACGATGTCCGCGTGGTTGATGTCCAGGTAGTGGGTCGCGCTAATATCCAGCTCTTCGTTAACGCGCATGCTGCTCAGATTGTTCAGCACCGCCACCAGCAAATATTCCACCGCCAGATAACGATAGTGGCAAAACAGCACAATGCCGCCGTCGGCAAACGGGTATTTTGCCAGTTCATCGCGAAGGCGACCGGTCGCCGCACGGGTAAAGGCAAGAAAATCCTCATCGCCTTTACGCTGTAAACGCAGCGCTTCGGCCAGCTCGCTCTCTTCGCTGAACAGGCCGTAAGCTTTATTTTTGGCGCTGTACACGCGGTGCAGCTCCGCCATCATATCTTCGACGGCACCGTCGGTTGCCAGCAGCGAATCGCGAAGCACGACGTCCAGCGTCTGCTCATCGCGCTTAATCAGTTGATGCAGGGCAATCTGGTTGATATCCAGACTCATGTTAAACTCTCCTTTAAGACCGGGCGGTATTCAACCACCGCCGCTACCGGGACGCAAGTCGTGATAAAAAAGCGGAAAAATCGTCCCTGCTACGGTAAGATAATGCCCTTTCCCGAATACGAATGATTTTTAATTTATGCCACAAACATCCCGCTACAGTGACGAACAAGTTGAAGCGATGCTGACCGAACTGGCCGGCGTGCTGGAAAAACACCACGCGCCTACCGATCTTTCCCTGATGGTTTTGGGAAATATGGTCACCAATCTGATAAACACCAGCGTGGCGTCCGCTCAGCGTCGTCCTTTGGCTCGCTCCTTTGCCGAGGCGCTTCAAGCTTCGGTGAGCGAAGATAAAGCCCACTAAGGAACTATCGTAACAAGTTATGGTGACTAACCGTCAGCGCTACCGCGAAAAAGTTTCCCAGATGGTCAGTTGGGGACACTGGTTCGCCCTGTTTAATATCCTGCTGGCCATGCTGCTGGGTAGCCGCTATCTGTTTATTGCCGACTGGCCAACGACGCTGACGGGGCGAGTTTATTCGTACCTTAGCGTCGTTGGGCACTTTAGTTTTTTGGTGTTTGCTGCCTATTTACTGCTGATTTTTCCGCTGACGTTTATCGTGATGTCGCAGCGCCTGCTGCGCTTTATCAGCGCTGCCTTAGCCACGGCGGGCATGACGCTATTGCTGATAGACAGCGAAGTTTTCACGCGCTTCCACCTTCACCTTAATCCCACCGTCTGGGATCTGGTGATTAACCCTGACCAGGGGGAGATGGCCCGCGACTGGCAGCTGATGTTCATCAGCGCACCGGTGATTTTGCTTATTGAGATGCTATTTGCGACGTGGAGCTGGCAGAAGCTGCGCAGCCTCGGCCGTCGCCGTAAATACGTGCGTCCTTTAGTGATTCTGTTCTTTATCTCTTTCTTTAGCAGCCACCTGATGTACATCTGGGCGGATGCTAACTTTTATCGCCCGATAACCATGCAGCGGGCGAATCTGCCGCTTTCTTACCCGATGACGGCACGCCGCTTCCTTGAAAAACACGGCCTGCTTGATGCGCAAGAGTACCAGCGTCGTCTGGTTGAGCAAGGCAGCCCGGAAGCGCTTTCGGTGCAGTATCCGCTGAGTAACCTGCAGTTCCGCGATATGGGTATCGGCAACAATGTTCTGCTGATTACCGTGGACGGCCTGAACGCAGACAGCGTGAGCAAAGATATGCCAGCGCTGAGCGAATTCGCCGCCGGCAATATCCGCTTTACCCAGCACATGAGCTCCGGGAATAGTACCGACAGCGGTATCTTCGGCCTGTTCTACGGCATTTCACCGGCTTATATGGACGGCGTGCTATCAAAACGTACCCCTGCCGCGCTGATTACCGGCTTAAACCAGCAGGGCTACCAGCTTGGCCTTTTTGCCTCCGACGGCTTTAACTCGGCAATGTACCGCCAGGCCCTGCTCTCCGACTTCTCGCTACGTCCGGCTAAAAACCAGGGCGACAGCCAGACGGCAACACAGTGGATTAACTGGCTCAATCAGTATGCCTCTGACGATAACCGCTGGTTCTCATGGGTGGCCTTTAACGGCACCAGCATTGACGACAACGGCAACCAGCAGGGCTTTGAGCGGCGCTATTCCCGCGCGGCCGGCAACGTAGATGAACAGATTAAACGCGTGCTGGATGCGCTTCAGGCGGCGGGTAAACTGCAAAATACCGTGGTGATCGTTACCGCAGGACACGGTGTCCCGCTTGGCGCACAGCGCGATGCTTTTGCCTGGTCACGGGCTCATATTCAGGTACCGCTGGTGATCCACTGGCCGGGTACGCCAGCACAGACCATCACCAAGCTCACCGATCATCAGGATGTCATGACAACGCTGATGCAGCGTCTGCTGCACGTTAAAACGCCGGCAAATGAATATTCACAGGGTGAAGATCTGTTTACCGCCACCCGTCGCAATAACTGGGTGATTGGGGCCGACAACGAAACCCTGGCCGTGACCACGCCGGAAATGACGCTGGTGCTTAGCAATAACGGCAACTACAGGATGTACGATCTGCAGGGCAAGAGAATCGAAGAGACCAAGCCTCAGCTTGATCTGCTGCTGCAGGTGCTGACCGACGAGAAGCGTTTCATCGCCAACTAATTGTTTATTTATAAGACAGTTAGCCGTAACCGTCCTTGCAATCAACGCGAAAAAATGTAGTATTATTCTTCTGCGTCGGCACGTAGCGCAGCCTGGTAGCGCACCGTCATGGGGTGTCGGGGGTCGGAGGTTCAAATCCTCTCGTGCCGACCAAAATTTTAAAACCAGCCCTCAGTGGCTGGTTTTTTTGTACCTGAAATCTTCCATCTGCCGTGCAAATAAAGTACAGCCACTTCCGTCAGGGGCGGATTTTTGACATATTACGCCATTAGGGAAAAGCCCTACAGGCAAAGAAATAGGCTAATTCGAAATGGAACATGTTGTTAAGTATATTGTGAGTAATGAGTATCTCTCCCTGGCTGAAGGTGAAGAGGCACATGATGTTGTCTATAGCATCGACAAGAATTTTTTATTAGGTGCCGCCGTTTCTGCCGTATCAGTGCTCATTAATAGCAGTAAGAAATTCAACTTCCATTTTTTCACTGATTTTATCAGCAACGATCATCTCGAAAAATTTAACGCGCTGGCGCAAAAATTCCAGACAAATATTTATATTTATCTGATCGACAAAACATCCTTCTCAGATTTCCCCGTACGGGCCAAATGGACCGTCGCGACCTACTATCGCTTTATTGCGTTTAACTCTCTGTCATCGACTAAGAAAACCGTTCTTTATCTTGATGCCGACGTGATGTGCAAAGCTAGTCCTGACGCTCTCCTGGATCTCAAATTAGGGGAAAAGTATGCCGCCGTGGTCCCGGATCTGGGGTTAGTACAGCAGACGTGCGAGGAGCGACTGGGTTTGCCGGGAATAGAAGGTAATTATTTTAATGCCGGGGTGATTTACCTGAATCTCGAACAGTGGAAGCTGAACAATTTTACCGAAAAAGCGCTGGCGATGATTGGGGATAAAACGACGGAATACAGCTTCCTCGATCAGGACGTGCTGAATATTCTTTTCCATAAAAACAGCCTGTTGCTGCCGGGAAAATATAATCAGATTTATGACGCCGCCCATCACTTTGGTCTCAAAACGTCACATCTGCATAGCGAAACTATTACCGATGAGACGGTCTTTATCCACTACACCAGCAGCTCAAAACCCTGGTTACAATGGATGCGTTACCCGTCGTCGGTCTATTTTGATATTGCCTACGAGCAATCGCCCTGGAAAGGCTTGCCGCTGCAGGATGCCCATACAACCACCCTGTTAAAACTGCGTTCTAAGCACGAATACCGCCAGAAGAAATACCTCTCCAGTCTTATTTCACAAATTAGGTATATCGTGAAAAAATCCGGACTGAAGAAATAAAAACCGCTACGCCCTGAACGCCATTCAGGGCGTTATATCGGATTACAGCAGGAACAACGTTGCCAGGCCGAGGAAGATAAAGAATCCGCCGGTGTCGGTTATCGCCGTGATCATTACGCTTGAGCCGACGGCGGGATCTTTGCCCAGTTTGGTCATCGTCATCGGAATCACCACGCCCATCAGCGCCGCAACCAAAAGATTCAGGATCATCGCCAGCGTCATGACGCCGCCCATCGCTGCGTCGTTATACAACAGCCAGGTAATCGTTCCCATCACGCCGCCCCAGACCAGGCCGTTGATCAACGCCACGCCAAGCTCGCGCAACATCAGGAATGAGATATTGCCGGCCTGAATATGCTGTAGCGCTAACGCGCGCACGATCATGGTAATAGTCTGGTTACCGGTGTTGCCGCCGATCCCGGCCACAATCGGCATCAGAGACGCCAGGGCCACCAGTTGAGAAATGGTATGTTCAAAGAGCCCGATCACACGCGAAGCCACAAACGCAGTACAAAGGTTAATGGCAAGCCACGCCCATCGGGTGCGAACGGCTTTGCTCACCGGCGCAAAGACGTCCTCTTCCGTGCTCAGGCCACCCATGCGGCGCAAATCGCTGTCGGTTTCCTCGTACACCACGTCAACAATCTCATCGACCGTTAAGCGGCCCATCAGCTTGCCGGCGCTATCGATAACCGCGGCGCTGATTAAGTCGTCACGCTCAAAGGTACGTGCGGCTTTTTCATCGTGATCTTCCGGAGCAAAACAGGTGGGATTGTCGTCCATCACTTTAAACACCGGCGTTTGCGGCGCATGCAGCAAAATCGCGGTGAGGTCCAGCTCCCCCAACAGCGTTTTGTCCCGGCTGGTGACAAACAGTTTATCGGTGTTCTGCGGGACTTTACCGCGAAGTCGAAGATAGCGCTGCACCACGGCAAGCGTGACGTCAGGACGCACGGTGATCACTTCAAAGTCCATGATCGCACCGACGCTGTGCTTGTCATAATGCAGGATCTGGCGAACCTGGGTGCGCTCATTCTGCGGCATCGTCGCCAGCAGGCGCCCGACCAGATCGCGAGGAAGGTATTGCGCCAGATAGATCTGATCGTCAATATCCAGCGGGCGTAGCGCGTTAAGCAACGCTTTATCGCTCATATCCTCAATCAGATCGTCCCAGACGGTTTCTGCCGCTTCGACCAGTACGCTACCGCGCCGCTCTTCGGTAATCAGGCTCCACAGCGCTAAACGCTCTTCCGTGGGCAATGCTTCCAGGACATCGGCGAGATCCGGCGCGGGCAGCCGCCCTACCAGCGTCACTATCTCGGCGATATCCTGTTCAGCACTTTGCGTTTCAGCGAGCGGCTCTTTGGCCAGAATGCCGCTGGCAACGGCCTTATTCGTCAGCAAGATTTGCAGGATGCGCGCCCGATCCTGGTCGCGCTCTTTGGTGCTGTACTTCTGAATGGCTGTCATAAATAAACTGTTCCCTTGAAACGACGAGTTAGTTTATAGCGCGGGAAGATGAAGAAAACAAAAAACCAGCCTTAATAGACTGGTTTTTTTTACTTTGTTTAGAAAACGCTGACCTAATGGCCCGTTCTTGCTACGGCATCGCGTGACGCCTGCTCCCGCTCATGGCCGGTAAGTTCGCTAAGCTTACCCTGGCGCATTTCCAGCAGGCGGTCGGCATGGATGAAGTAATTATCGTCATGGCTGATGGCAAACACCGTTTTCCCCATTTGCTGCATCAGCGGCAGCAGCACCTGGTAGAACTCCCGGCGGAAATGAGGATCCTGGTCTGCGGCCCATTCGTCCAGCAGAATAATATCGCGTTCCTCCGCCAGCGCCAGCAGCAGCGCCACGCGCTTGCGCTGACCTTTCGACAGCTTGAGGTTAAGAATGGTGCCGTTTTCCAGCTCCAGCTTGCTGCTCATCTTCAGCCGCTCAAGCCAGCTGGCCACCAGCTCAGGGTTAGCCTGCTTACCCTGTGGTCCAAGAAGCCTGTCGAACAGCCAGACGTCGGTAAAGACTGCCGAGAATAGCTTGCGGTAGTCGTCCTGCGTTTCGGCCTCAACTCTTTTTCCATCAAGGTAAATAGCCCCGCTCACCGGCTGATAAAGTCCGGTAAGCAGCATCGCAAGGGTAGATTTTCCGCTGCCGTTGCCGCCAATCAGGAACAGCAGCTCTCCGCGCTTAATGGTGAGATTAAGCGGGCCTACGCCGAAGCTATTGTCACCGTACTGGAATACCACATCGCGCATTTCAAGCTGTTGCCAGTTCCCAGCTTCTTTCGAACGGGGGAACCGGGCATCGTAAGGCGCGAGCTGGAACTTGTTCAGCTTGTTAAAGGCAACCTGGGCGCTTAATAGCGTCGGTAAGGCTCCCACGGCAGAAAGGAGTGGCGTGCGCAGGAATAACAACGTTAAAGAGAAAGTGGCTGCTACGTTGGTATCGGACCAGCCCAGGCTGTTAGCCATATAAAACACCAGGCCAATTGCGCCCAGCATCATAATATTTGACCAGTTTACAGCGCTCAGGTGGTAGGTATCCGCCCGGATAATGTTGTTTCGATAATCGGCAGCATGAGGCGTGTAGGTATCCTGGTAAATCCGTTCCGCTCGCTCGCGGTTCAACGCCAGCTCTTTGCGCCCTTCGATGACGGTTTGGTAGTCGTTATAGAGCTTATCTTCGATCTCCCGAAGCTGGGCCATATGTTTGTATACCCGCGCCACCAGCAAATAGCCACCGACAATGGTTATCACCAGCCACACGGTGGTGACGCCCAGCATTTTCGGCGAGAGCCAGGCCAGATAGGCCGCAGAGCCGATAGCCAGAATAATGCCCTGCACCAGCTCCGGCAGGCGCACAAAAGCGATGGTGATGTTGCGAATATCGCTGGTTAACCCCGCCAACAGCGCCGCGCTGCCAAGCTGTTCGACCCGCTCAACGTCGGTATCCATCAGGCGCTTAATAAACTCGCTACGCAGGCGAAAAACAAAATGGTGACCGAGGGTAGTTAATGCCAGCTGGGAGCCCAGCGTCACGGCCATCAGCAATAAAAGCAGGCCCAAAAATTCCGGCAACACCGCGAGGGTGATATCTGGCGTTTCAATCAGCCGCTGATTAATAAAGGCAATCAGGCCGATGCCCAGCGCGGCGCTTGCCAGGCTTAACGCCATGACCATCATAAAAGGCCAGCGATACTGGCGATAAACCACACGAAGTAGCTCCATTATTCCCTACCTGCAAAATAAAACAGCGAGCAGTTTAAACGGCTCGCCGTCCACAGCAAGAATAATTCTTATTTTTATTTGCCTTACGACGCGCGGCGAAAGGTCAGGTTATAGCGGAACTGGTCGGTAAGGGGATGAAAGCCGGGTTTGAGAGGCAGAATGCCGTGATAGAAAAGCCGTGATGCGCCTCCCCACACCACCACGTCGCCATGCTCAAGCATGACGCGCTGCAGCGGATCGCTACGCTGTAGCCCGCCAAACTGAAAAACGGCAGGTAAACCCAGGGAGACAGAAACAATCGGCTGACGCAGATTCGGTTCGTCTTTATCCTGATGAAGAGAGAGCTTTGTTCCGGGCGCATAGCGGTTGATCAGGCAGGCATCAGGGTCAAAATCCGCGTATCCCGCAGCATGCGAAGCTCGCGCGCAGACGTCCTGAAACAGAGAGGGAAGCTGAGGCCAGAACTGGCCGGTCAGCGAGTCCTTCGGTGAATAGAGATAGCCGTGCTGGTTTGTGCTCCAGCCCAGCTCGCCGCAGTTGGTCATCGCCACCGACATGGTATGTCCACCGGGCGTGACCATATGGCGAAAAGGCGCCTGCTGCGATACCTGATGAACGGCCGCCATCAGCGCGGCGGCATCCTCCCGGGCAAAGCGGCGCAGAATAATTGCGCCTTCTGCGAGCGGTTCTTCCCAGGGAGCCTCATCGGCGAACAAATCCAGCATTATTCCTCCAGGCTTTGCTTCTCGTTTTCCAGAAGCCGACGTTTGCGCTCCACGCCCCAGCGGTAGCCGGACAAACCACCATCGCTGCGGATCACTCGATGGCAGGGAATGGCGACCGCAAGCGTGTTGGCCGCGCATGCACCGGCCACGGCACGAACGGCGGCGGGCTTACCTATACGTGCTGCCAGCTCGCTGTAGCTCACGGTAGCTCCGGGCGGAACGGCTCTTAATGCCTGCCATACCAACTGCTGAAATGCTGTGCCGCGAATGTCGAGAGGTAAGATAAATTCAGTTCCTGGCGACTCAATAAAACTAATCACCTGCGCAACGCGTGACTCAAACGCTTCATCACCCGGCATGAGCTGTGAACGGGGAAACTCGGTTTCGAGTTCACTTATCAGCGCTTCGGCATGTTCACCCAACAAAATCGCACAAATGCCCCGCTCGCTTTCAGCCACCAGAAACTCTCCCAATTGGCAGGTGCCGACCACAAACTGCACGTGCGTACGGGCCCCGCCCTTTCGGTATTGGCTCGCCGTCATGCCCAGCGCGGCATCAGCCTGATGGTAGAATGCGCTGCCGGACTGAAACCCGGCATAAAAAATGGCCTTTGTTACCTCTGTTCCCTGTGCGAGCGCGTCACGCAGCCGACGAGCACGATGCGCTTTTTGCCATTCGTTCGGCGTTAAGCCGGTGACGCTTTTGAACAGTCGATGAAAGTGAAAGCTGCTCATGGCAACCTGTCCTGCCAGCTCATCAAGCGTGAGAGGTGAATCGCTGGCTTCAATAATGCGGCAGGCTTGTTCGATGCGCGCAACTCGCTGCAGCTCAGGGGCAAGCTTGTCCGGCTGGCAGCGTTTGCAGGCTCGGAAACCGGCCTTCAGCGCCGCTTCGGGCGAAGTGTAGAACCCCGTATTTTCACGCAGCGGACGGCGGGCGCTGCAGGATGGCCGGCAGAAGATCCCGGTCGTTTTGACGGCAAAGACAAACTGCCCGTCAGCCCGGGCATCACGCTGCTCAACCGCCTGCCAGCGTTGCTGCTCTGTAATATAACCGTTGTTCTGTTTCATCATCACGACCTCATGCTTATCTTAACGATACCATCATGGCAGCCAGGGCCGGATGAAAAACTCGGGTTCTTGCTTTTTAATTTTTCTCGTCGAGGAGGAAGGTTTTGAACTGCGGCGACATCCAGCTGCGGAAGCCATCTCCTTCTTTGCTGATGAGATAAACCGCCAGCCCTTCTCGCTGCGCGACCTGCTTCGCTTTTTCTTCCCCCAGTACCATCAGGCCGGTATCCCAACCATCAGCCTCCATAGCCGTGGTGGCAATAACGGTCGCGGAAACGAGTTTGTGCTCGATTGGTCGCCCGGTCTGAGGGTTAATAATGTGCGAGATACGTTTGCCATCCAGTTCGTAATAGTTACGGTAGCTGCCTGAAGTACTGATCCCATGGCCGTTAATATCGACCATTGCCTGAACGGCATTTTCCCGATCGGTCGGCTTCTGAATGGCCACGCGCCAGGGCTTGCCGTCCGGATTTGTCCCGCGAGTGGCCACCGCCCCGCCGACGGACACGAGATAGCGGCTAATGCCATTTTGCTCCATCAGGCGTGCAAGATGATCGGCGGCGTAACCTTCCCCGATAGTCGACAGATCGACATACAGCCCCGGCAGATCCTTTTGCAACCACTGCTGCCCGGCCGCATTTACCACCTTAAGATGCTGCAGGCCTGTTAGCGCTTTCGCGGCGTCGATTTGCGCCTGGTTTGGGGTGTGCAGAGGCTGTTTATCCGGTCCAAATCCCCACAAGTTGACCAGAGGCCCAACCGTAATGTCCATCGCCCCGTCGGTTTTGGCGCCAATCCGCAGCGCCATGGTGACGATATCGCTCATCGCCTCGCTTACCGGATACGGTTCAGTACTGGTCGATTGGTTAAAAAGGGAAAGTGCCGAATCCTTTTTCCAGGTCGACATCAATTTGTCATCGCCATCCAGCTGAGCCTGAATTTTTTTCTGCAGCGTCGTCTTCTGCGCGGCGTCCACGTCGGCCAGGCTAACACGCCAGTAAGTCCCCATGGTTTTACCCTCCAGCACCACCGACTTTGCGGCGCTGTTTTGGGCGTTATCGCACCCTGCCAGGGCTATAAGGGCTACGGCAAAGCAGCCGCGACGAATAAGGCGTAAATCCATGGTGTCACTCTCCTGTTTCGGGAGGCTAAGAGTACAGCAAAAGGTGCAAAGAGATGAGGCAAGCGGCGAGCCATTGAGGTTTAAGACAGAAAAAAGGCGCCTTGCGGCGCCTTTGTCATTTTGACTGAGATTAGAACTGGTAAACCAGGCCTACACCCACAACGTCATCGGTACCGATGCCGGCAGCCTGAGTGAAGTCATTTTTGTCCAGCAGGTTGATTTTGTAGTCAACGTAGGTGGACATGTTTTTGTTGAAGTAGTAAGTCGCGCCAACATCAACATATTTCAGCAGATCCTGGTCGCCGTAGCCTTCCAGGTTCTTACCTTTAGACTGCAGGTAAGCCACGGATGGACGCAGACCGAAGTCGAACTGGTACTGAGCAACAACTTCGAAGTTCTGTGCTTTGTTAGCAAAGCCCAGGCTACCAGCGCGAGTTGCGTTGTAGGTCTGGGTGTACTGAGATGCCAGATAGATGTTGTTAGCGTCGTATTTCAGACCGCCGGTGTAGGTAGTGGCGTCATCACCGTGACCCAGTACACCAGCGGCGTTCTGATCGGTAGTACGTTTAGAGCTAGAAATTGCTGAACCCAGGCTGAAACCTTCACCCAGATCGTAGGTCAGGGAGCCGCCGAAGCCGTCACCATTCTGACGCAGGAGGCCACGACCGTTGTTGGTAGAACCTTCACCGCTAGCGCTGCCGTTTTTACCCTGATACTGCAGAGCAAAGTTCAGGCCATCAACCAGACCGAAGAAGTCGGTGTTACGGTAGGTTGCAACGCCGTTTGCACGAGACTGCATGAAGTTATCAGCACCGTAGGTATCGCCACCGAATTCTGGCAGAACGTCAGTCCAGGAAGTAACGTCGTAAACAACGCCGTAGTTACGACCATAGTCAAAAGAACCCGCCTGACCGAACTTCAGACCAGCAAACGCCAGACGAGTCCAGGCCTGATCGCTTGAGTTTTCAGTGTTGTTCGCCTGAACGTTGTATTCCCACTGGCCGTAACCGGTCAGTTGGTCGTTGATCTGAGTTTCGCCTTTGAAGCCGAAGCGAACGTAAGTCTGGTCGCCGTCAGCGCTTTTATCATTGGAGAAATAGTGCAGACCATCAACTTTACCGTACAGGTCTAATTTATTGCCGTCTTTGTTATAAATTTCGGCTGCATTTGCAGCGCCTGCTACCAGCAGAGCCGGTACCAGAAGGGATAGTGCTTTAACTTTCATCTTATTAACCCTCTGTTATATGCCTTATTTTATTTACCACTGCTTACTGATTAACCCTCTAATCAGTCGGCAAATTCATTGTCCAAAACAAAGGCTGAATAATCCAACGAGAATATGATACGAAAACTATATAGATGTTTCATTTATCAATATAGATGTATCCAAATGTAAATCAGAGGGAACTTTTTTTAGCACGAATAGCTAAAAATATAAGCATGAATAATCAAAAAATAATAACAATGCATTAAAAACAATAAGTTAGACCAAAAATAAAAAAGTAGCACTGAATGATAATTTTTTTCTTACTTTCAGCGATAAAATCACTCTCGCTATCATCATTAACTTTATTTATTACCGTCATTCGAATCTGAATGTCCGTTTACCCCTATTAGTGCCGGATGCTCGCATCCGGTTTTTTTTTGCCCTTCTTTACACAACTTTAATATTCTCCTGCTACCGATGCAATTTGTAACGTCTGTTAATTAATCAATCTGCTTTTTTTCTCCATATTTCATGCACAACCCAGATGATTCTTAAAAACAGCCTTTTATTGCCTCTCTGCGTTCGCCACAAATAGCTGTACAAATCTTCCCCAACTGTACAAATCTCTCTCAGTAACTTAACGTAAATTCTTATTTAAGGAATTATCCTAATAATCAGTCACCTGAAAAACGCCTGAGAACCCCCTATACTGCGTCAGATTGCTGACTGTATCGCCATATAAAGGTATTCTTAGCGTCTGCCGGCGCGAAGACGCTAAGGCTAAACGGCCCACGCAATCAGTTGGGCTATCTATCATCCAGGATTGGCGAGGCTTCGCCGGGTTACCTACATACAATGAGCCAGTCTGAAAATACGTCGCTAAATAAGTTCTCACTGTTCCCCGGCAACATTACGCGCTTCTTTTTGCTGCTGACCATCGTACTGCTCGTCTCCATGGGCGTGCTGGTGCAAAGCGCCGTTAATGCCTGGCTGAAGGACAAAAGCTATCAGATTGTCGACATCACGCATGCCCTGCATAAGCGGGTAGAAACCTATCGCTATGCGACGTGGCAAATCTACGACAATATTGCCACCGCGCCTGCGGCCTCTGGGGAAAACCTGCAGGAAACCCGCCTGCGCCAGGACGTGTATTACCTCGACAAGCCACGCAGCAAAACCGAAGCGCTGATCTTTGGCTCCCATGACAGCTCTACGCTGGAAATGACGCAGCGGATATCCGGCTACCTGGACACGCTTTGGGGCGCGGAGAACAGCCCCTGGTCGATGTACTACCTGAACGGCCAGGACAACAGCATGATCCTGGTCTCTACCCTGCCGCTAAAAGATCTCTCCTCCGGCTTTAAAGACTCTGGCGTTGGTACCATCGTGGACTCACGCCGGGCAGAGATGCTGCAGCAGGCCAATGCCCTGGACGAGCGCGAAAGTTTCTCTTCGCTGCGCAAGCTAAACTGGCAAAACGGCCATTACTTCACGCTTCGAACCACCTTTAATCAGCCTGGGCATCTGGCCACCGTGGTCGCATTTGATTTGCCTATTAACGATCTTATTCCACCGACAATGTCGCTGGACAGCTTCCAGCTCGAGCCAGATGAGCGCCAGCGGGCCGCCGCTACGGCAACGGATAAAGACGATCCGGACAGCGTGAGCATTAATTTTAATAGCGCCCGGATTGAAATCACCGCACCGGTGGCCACAACTCAGCTCCAACTGGTGTGGAAGGTACCGTTTGGTACGCTGATGATGGATACGCTGCAAAACATTCTTCTGCCGTTGCTGCTGAACATTGCGCTGCTCGGGTTAGCCGTTTTTGGCTTCGCGACCTTCCGCCAGCAGCCCCAGCGCCAGACCGAAAGCAATCCGGGTAACGGTGAGCTACAAATCCTGCGGGCGCTAAACGAAGAGATCGTGGCCATCCTGCCGCTTGGCCTGCTGGTCCACGACCTCGATGCCAATCGCACGGTAATAAGCAACAAAATTGCCGACCACCTGCTGCCCCATCTGAACTTGCAAAACATCATTTCGATGGCGGATCAGCACCAGGGCGTTATTCAGGCCACGGTAAATAATGAGCTGTATGAGATTCGTCAGTTTCGCAGCCAGATAGCGCCGCGCACGCAGATTTTTGTTATCCGCGATCAGGATCGTGAAATTCTGGTAAACAAGAAGCTCAAGCAGGCCCAGCGCCTGTATGAGAAAAACCAGCAGGGCCGCGCCGCCTTTATGCAGCACATTGGCGAGGCGCTACAGCTGCCGGTTAAGCAGTTGGCCGAACATGCGGCAGAAATTAACGACGATAAACACCTGCAGCTCTCGAACGATGCACAGACTATTGTGCGCCTGGTCGATGAAATTCAGTTGTTGAATATGCTGGAAGCAGACAGCTGGAAAACCCAGGCCAGCGAGTTTTCCATCCAGTCGCTTGTCGATGAAGTGGCGCTGTCGATGCTGCCGATTATCAAGCGTAAAGGGCTACAGCTGCTCATCAACAACAACCTGCCGGCCGATGAAAAACGCCACGGCGACAAAGACGTGCTGCGAAAAATTCTGGAACTCCTGCTGCATTACTCGGTGACGACCACGCAGATTGGCAAAATTACGCTTGAAATCAGCGAAGAGGAAGCCGGGCCGGATCGCCTGCTGTTCCGTGTGCTTGATACCGGCAACGGGATCGGCAACGGAGAAGTGGATAATCTGCATTTCCCGTTCCTTAACGAGACAAGTGAAGACCGCTACGGCCAGGCCAATGGTCTCGCGTTTTATCTCTGCGATCGCCTTGCGCGCAAGCTCGGTGGCCACCTGAACATCAAAACGCGCCCGGACATCGGCACGCGCTATAATTTACACATCAGAATGGCCGCTGAGCCCCAGGCGGAGATGCAGGAAGAAAAACTGCTGGATGATGTCGTGGCAATGCTGGATATCACCTCCAATGAGGTGCGTACCATTGTGACCAGAATGCTGGAAAACTGGGGCGCAAACTGTATTTCCCCGGACGAAAGACTGGCGAGTCAAGACTTTGATATCTTCCTCACTGATAATCCGTCTAATCTTACTGCTTCGGGCTTGCTTTTAAGCGATGATGAAAACGGGATGCGGAAAATCGCCCCAGGCCAGTTCCGGGTCAACTTTAATATCAGCAATGCGATGCAGGATGCCGTTCTGCAGCTGATTGAAAACCAACTGGCGGAGGAAGATACGCCGGACTCGCCTCTGGGCGGCGATGAAAACGCTCAGCTGCACGCCAGCGGTTATTACGCGCTGTTTGTCGACACGGTACCGGAAGATGTTACCAGGCTGTATACTGAATCTGCAGCGGGCGACTTTGCCGCTCTGGCTCAGACAGCGCACCGCCTGAAGGGCGTGTTTGCGATGCTGAATCTGGTGCCCGGCAAACAGTTATGTGAAACGTTGGAGCACCACATTCGTGAAAGTGACGCTCCAGACATACAAAAATATATCAGCGACATTGATGCTTATGTCAAAAGTCTGCTGTAGCAAGGTAGCCTATTAGATGAACAATATGAACGTAATTATTGCTGACGACCATCCGATTGTTCTGTTCGGCATTCGTAAGTCTCTGGAGCAGATCGAATGGGTGAATGTTGTCGGTGAATTCGAAGACTCCACGGCGCTTATTAACAACTTACCAAAGCTTGAAGCCAATGTTTTAATCACCGATCTTTCCATGCCGGGCGACAAATACGGCGACGGCATTACGCTGATTAAATACATCAAGCGTCACTTCCCGGATCTGTCGATCATTGTGCTGACCATGAACAACAACCCGGCTATCCTTAGCGCGGTGTTGGATCTGGACATCGAAGGGATCGTCCTCAAACAAGGCGCCCCAACCGATCTGCCTAAAGCGCTCGCCGCCCTGCAGAAAGGTAAAAAATTCACGCCGGAGAGCGTCTCTCGCCTGCTGGAAAAAATCAGCGCCGGCGGCTATGGCGACAAGCGTCTTTCTCCGAAAGAGAGTGAAGTCCTCCGCCTGTTCGCAGAAGGTTTCCTGGTGACCGAAATTGCCCGCAAGCTGAACCGCAGCATCAAAACAATCAGCAGCCAGAAGAAATCAGCGATGATGAAGCTGGGTGTGGAAAACGATATTGCGCTGCTGAACTACCTTTCTTCCGTGAGCCTGACGCCAGCGGACAAAGAGTAATTAGCGCATCTGCATGAAAAAAAGCCCCGCATTTAACCGCGGGGCTTTTTTTATGGTACCGAATTATCAGGCATTACGGGTACTGCGAACGCGAGCGGTATAAACCGCCAGCGTCTGTTTAATAACGTCGAGCGTCACCGGTTTAGACAGGCAGCTGTCCATGCCGGACTCCAGACACCGCTGTTTCTCTTCCGCCAGCGCATTGGCCGTCACGCCGATGACCGGCAGCGTCAGCCCCAGCTGACGAATGCGCTGGGTCAGGCGATAGCCGTCCATGTTCGGCATGTTGACGTCGCTCAGCACAATATCAATATGGTTTTTGCTGAGCACGTTAAGCGCGTCGATGCCGTCGTTCGCCGTCTTGCACTGGTAACCGAGCGATCCAAGCTGATCCGCCAGCAGGCGACGGTTAATCGGATGATCGTCAACCACCAGAATCATCATATCGTCGTTCTGCTC
Organism: Cedecea selenatireducens; assembly: GCF_042138895.1. Lineage (NCBI taxonomy): Bacteria > Pseudomonadati > Pseudomonadota > Gammaproteobacteria > Enterobacterales > Enterobacteriaceae > Cedecea > Cedecea selenatireducens. Next base: position 57,522 of record NZ_JBHIKW010000002.1, read on the forward strand.
GCTGATTTCGCTCGCCGCCGTCAGCGCAGGAGAGCTGCCCGGCACGTCTACGGTAATACTGTAAATCCGCCCCAACAGAGGTAGAAGCTCGTGAGGCGCGGCTACGCTGTGGACCCAACGGCCAGGCTCAAATTCAACGGGAATTCCGATATGGCGACGGCAGAAGACAATTGCCGCCCGTCCGCCCCACGGAGCAGAAAGATTGTCATCGGTGATCAGAATATCGTCGCTGCCCGGCGTTTCGCCCGACCAGAAGTGAGCCTGTAGCCCATTTTTCACCAGCAGAGATTCCAGATAGCTGCTGAGATAATCATTGCGAACCGCCAGCCAGCAGCGCTTATCCGCCAACCCTTCGACGTTATTCTTCGGCGCAAACTGCGCCTGATACAGCGGGATGCGAACCGTAAACTGGCTCCCCATTCCCGCTTCGGTATCCACGGAGATATCACCGTCCATCATGCTGATAAGCTTTTCGCAAATCGCCAGTCCCAGCCCGGTTCCCTGGAAATTGCGCTGCACGCCGGTACCGACCTGGAAGAACGGATCGAACAGCCTGGTGACTTCTTTGGTCGGGATCCCCACCCCGGTATCGCGAACCCGGAAGCTCAGGTAGTCTCCGTTAACGGAAACATGCAGGATGATACAGCCAATATCGGTGAACTTAATCGCGTTGCTAAGCAGGTTAGAAATCACCTGCTGCAGCCGCATCGGGTCACCCTGCAGGGTTAGCGGTACGTCGTCGTCGATAAAGCAGTAAAGCCCAAGCTGCTTACGAACCACGAGCGGCAGATAGTTGGCGGTAATGTGGCTCATCACCTCGCGCGGTGAAAACTCGCGAGGCTCAATTTTCAGCTGCTCGGACTCAATTTTTGAGAAGTCGAGAATGTCGCTGATGATTTTAAGCAGCAGGCTGGAGGAGTTATTCATTGCCGTGACCAGCCTGTCGACGCCCTTCGGCAGCTCTTTCGTTTGCAGCAGATCGAGGTTACCGATAATGCCGTACAGCGGCGTACGCAGTTCGTGGCTGACGGTGGCAAGGAACATGGACTTCGACTGGCTGGCCTGCTCGGACGCCTGAGCCATCTCCTGCAGCGATTCTTCCATCTTCACGCGGGCGCTCACGTCAACCAGCACGCAAATCGCCACGTTCTCATTGCGGTAGCGCGAATGCACAAAGCTAATCTGCAGATTGGTATGATTGCTGGTCACCACATCGACAAAATTAACCTGCTGACCGCAGATAATCTGCGTCAGCCGCTGCCTGTCCTCGTGGGTCAGCATATTGAGGTAATTGTGCGCCAGTTCGTTACTCAGAATATTGGTACCGTCCTGCGTTCGCAGGATACAGATACCCACCGGCGCAGACGCGACAATTTTCCGGTTGAACTGCTCGTGCTCCTCCAGCCGCTGGGCATCGCTTTCGGCAGGGATAAAAATCCTGCGTTCATACATGCGTGCCAGGGTAAACAGCACAATCCCGACCAGCACGTTGAGTAACACGGCATTGAGGATCAGCATCCTGATGCTTTCCAGCACCAGGTCAACGGGAACGGAATAGATAACGCTCAGCGACGACGGCGGCAGATTCTTCTTCAATACCAGCGCTTTAAAGCCCGAGGTGTAGCCAAACCAGGAGCGGTCCTGAATCCAGCGGCTTTCAGGTTCAATACGAGATTCCGGGCCGGTCAGAGAAATTAATGGATGACCGTTTTCATCCAGAATGGTCACCCCGATGGGCAGCGTGCCCGGCGTCAGGAAGTTCTCCATGCGTACCGTTTGCTCAATGCCCAGCAGCGCCTGCAGGCGGGTCGCCAGATAAACCGGCGTCAGGGTATAAAAATAACCAATACCGGCGCGCGGCCCCTGCCCAATCCAGTAGATGCTATTGGCTCGTTCATCCTGCGGCGCGGTGCGGTATTTCATAATGCGCTCGTGCAGCGTTTTCAGCGCGCTCTCCCGCTCCAGCGGCATATCACGCAGCCCAAAGTCCGCCATACACAAATTATCGCCGCCAATCAGAAATACCCGGTTGAGATCGTAGGCCGCTGAGAAGTTATCGCGCCAGTAGCGCAGGAACCATGAAAGAGACTGCAGCGAACTTCGCCACGTCGCGCTGACCGCCGAGCAGTCCGAGTCCGGGAACAGCGGCATAAACGTTGGCGCATCGGTTTTATCGGCGCTTTGTTCGAGCGGCGGCAGGACGCCATTTGGCGCGGTAAGGCGGTTCTCAGCAATGTACTTCAGCTCTTTCACCACGTCCGAGGTACGCTGGATATAGCGCTGGGCCTGGTCAAAGCTGATGTTAAATTCCTGACGAATCTCCGACTCTTTATCGTGCAGCGCGTTAACGATGTAAAACACGGAAAACAGCGCGATCAGCAGCCAGAGCAGCAGCGCTAACGCCCTGAACAGGTAACGCGAAATTTTAAGGGTGCTTCGAAAAGAGACGAGATATTTCAAATTAAGCCTGGCGGTACGCGAGAGAGTAAATAGAGATGCGCTTAAGGTAGCCGCAAAACCCCTGGCCCGCAACGGCAAACAAAAAAGGCCGCAAAAGCGGCCTTCCAGATACAGAACTGTGCTTAGACAAGCATCGTTCTTCCAGAGAGCAGTTGCAAATAAACCAGGGAAATCAATTCATTGATTTTCTTCAGATAACCACAGTAAAGGAATAACCACGCTTATTCCTTTACTGTCAGAACGTTAAAAGGCCGCAAATGCGGCCCTTTATTTACAGACTATTCCGGATTATTCGTCCGCGTCGTCCGCGGCATCATCTTCAGTATCCGCTTCCGGAGCGATTTCATCGTCCCCTTCCGCGACGCTGCCGTCGATGCTGTCCAGATCTTCGTCGTCCACAGGCTCAGCTACGCGCTGCAGACCCACAACGTTTTCGTCTTCCGCGGTACGGATGAGGATGACGCCCTGGGTGTTACGCCCAACCACGCTGACTTCAGACACGCGAGTACGCACCAGCGTACCGGCATCGGTGATCATCATGATCTGGTCGGTATCTTCCACCTGCACCGCGCCAACAACGCTGCCGTTGCGCTCGGTTACTTTGATGGAGATAACGCCCTGCGTTGCACGAGACTTGGTTGGGTATTCTGCCGCAGCGGTACGTTTACCGTAGCCGTTTTGAGTCACGGTCAGAATCGCGCCTTCACCGCGTGGAATGATCAAGGAAACGACTTTATCGTCACCGGCAAGCTTGATACCGCGAACGCCCGTTGCGGTACGGCCCATGGTACGAACGGCGTCTTCTTTGAAGCGCACCACTTTACCCGCCGCCGAGAACAGCATGGCTTCATCGCTGCCGTTGGTTAAATCAACGCCAATCAGCTCGTCACCCTCATTGAGGTTAACGGCGATGATGCCCGCAGAACGTGGACGGCTGAAGTCGGTCAGCGCGGTTTTCTTCACGGTGCCGCTTGCGGTCGCCATGAACACGTTGATGCCTTCTGCGTACTCGCGCACCGGCAGGATCGCGGTGATGCGCTCGTCCTGCTCAAGCGGCAGCAGGTTCACAATTGGGCGACCACGTGCGCCACGGCTCGCTTCCGGCAGCTGATAAACCTTCATCCAGTACAGGCGACCACGGCTGGAGAACAGCAGGATCGTGTCATGGGTGTTGGCCACCAGCAGGCGGTCAATAAAGTCTTCTTCTTTAATACGTGCGGCTGACTTGCCTTTGCCACCACGGCGCTGCGCTTCATAATCGGTCAGCGGCTGATACTTCACATAGCCCTGGTGAGACAGGGTGACCACCACGTCTTCCTGGTTGATCAGGTCTTCAATGTTGATATCCGCGGTGTTAGCCGTGATCTCGGTGCGGCGGTTGTCGCCGAACTGATCGCGCATCGCTTCCAGCTCTTCACGGATAACTTCCATCAGGCGCTCTGCGCTGCCCAGGATATGCAGCAGTTCGGCTATCTGCTCCAGCAGCTCTTTATACTCGTCGAGCAGTTTTTCGTGCTCGAGGCCGGTCAGTTTCTGCAGACGCAGATCCAGAATCGCCTGAGCCTGCTGCTCGGTGAGGAAGTACTGGCCGTCGCGGATACCAAACTCGGGCTCCAGCCACTCAGGACGCGCGGCGTCGTCACCGGCACGTTCCAGCATCGCGGCAACGTTACCCAGATCCCACGAACGAGCAATCAGGCCAGCTTTTGCCTCTGCGGCATTTGGCGAGTGACGAATCAGCTCAATGATCGGGTCGATGTTCGCCAGGGCGATCGCCAGACCTTCGAGGATATGGGCACGATCGCGCGCTTTACGCAGTTCGAAAATGGTACGACGGGTAACCACTTCGCGACGGTGACGCACAAAAGCAGAAAGAATATCTTTCAGGTTCATTATCTTCGGCTGACCATGGTGCAGTGCCACCATGTTGATACCGAAGGAAACCTGCAGCTGGGTCTGGGAGTAAAGGTTATTGAGCACCACTTCACCAACGGCGTCGCGCTTAATCTCAATAACAATACGCATACCGTCTTTGTCAGACTCATCGCGCAGGGCGCTAATGCCTTCTACACGTTTGTCTTTCACCAGCTCGGCGATTTTCTCGATCAGGCGAGCTTTGTTCACCTGATAAGGAATTTCATGAACGATGATAGTTTCGCGGCCGGTTTTCGCATCCGCTTCTACTTCGGCGCGGGCACGAATATAAATTTTACCGCGACCGGTACGGTAGGCTTCTTCAATACCGCGGCGGCCGTTAATGATAGCGGCAGTCGGGAAGTCCGGGCCAGGGATGTGCTCCATCAGGCCTTCAACGCTGATGTTCTCGTCTTCGATATACGCGAGGCAGCCGTTGATGACTTCGGTAATGTTGTGTGGCGGAATGTTGGTCGCCATCCCAACTGCGATACCGGATGAACCGTTTACCAGCAGGTTAGGAATTTTGGTTGGCATGACGTCCGGAATTTTTTCGGTGCCGTCGTAGTTATCGACGAAATCAACCGTATCTTTTTCCAGGTCTGCCATCAGTTCGTGGGCGATTTTCGACATACGGATTTCCGTATAACGCATCGCCGCGGCGGAGTCGCCGTCTACGGAACCGAAGTTACCCTGGCCGTCGACCAGCATGTAACGCAGGGAAAATGGCTGTGCCATACGGACGATGGTGTCGTAAACCGCGGTATCACCATGGGGGTGATATTTACCGATTACGTCACCAACAACACGGGCGGATTTTTTGTATGCTTTGTTCCAGTCATTGCCCAATACGTTCATCGCGTATAGTACGCGACGGTGTACCGGCTTAAGTCCATCTCGGACATCTGGCAGTGCGCGGCCGACAATAACCGACATCGCATAATCCAGATACGAGCTCTTAAGCTCTTCCTCAATGTTGACCGGCGTAATTTCTCTGGCAAGGTCGCTCATGTAACCGCTATCCCTCTACTGTTTTCCCGGATTCAAAGGTCGCAAATTATAACACATCCGGCCCTGTGTGGGGAAACCTGAACGCAATTGTCGGCGCTTTATTCACGCCGTTAGCCTGATATACTGCCTGCCTTAACATCTGCAAGGAGTCACCGCTGTAATGAATGCTGAAAACCAACCGGTTACGCAGAACGTCGACCACGAGGAAATCGCCAAATTTGAAGCTGTCGCTTCCCGCTGGTGGGATCTGGAAGGTGAATTTAAGCCGCTGCATCGCATCAACCCGCTGCGTTTAGGCTATATCAACCAGCGCGCCGGTGGGCTGTTCGGCAAAACCGTTCTCGACGTTGGCTGCGGCGGCGGCATTCTTGCGGAGAGCATGGCGCGTGAAGGCGCTAACGTCACCGGCCTGGACATGGGCTTTGAACCGCTGCAGGTTGCCCGCCTGCACGCGCTGGAAAGCGGCGTTAAGGTCAATTACGTCCAGGAGACGGTCGAAGAACACGCGACTAAACACGCCGGGCACTATGACGTTGTGACCTGCATGGAAATGCTGGAGCACGTCCCTGACCCGCAGTCGGTGGTCCACGCCTGTGCTCGCCTGGTTAAACCCGGCGGCCACGTTTTCTTCTCTACCATCAACCGCAACGGCAAAGCCTGGCTGATGGCCGTCGTCGGCGCTGAGTATGTGATGCGCATGGTGCCGAAAGGCACGCACGATGTTAAAAAGTTCATCAAGCCCGCCGAGCTGTTACGCTGGGTGGATGAAACCCCTCTCCGCGAGCGCCACATGACCGGCTTACATTTCAACCCCGTCACCAATGTGTTCAAGCTCGGCCCAGGGGTAGATGTTAATTATATGCTGCATACTGAAGCATAAATCGGCATATCGTATAAGGATTGATTATCGATAATTGCGCCAGAATCGTTGCGCAATTATCGATGAAGTTTAAGAAATCAGCACCCGATCAAAATTTTCATTTTTTTTGCATCCCATTGACAATTCCCTCAAGCCTTACGTGACGTGGACTTACGAAAAAAGCGCCCTGGGGAACCTCATTTTATTGATGAAATCAATACTTGTACTGAACGGATTCCTTACTAGAATACTCACCATCTAGTGACCATTTTGTCACCCACCCCCTATATATAGTATTTATCCACAGAGTTAGTCACAGGCTGGCGAATGTGCATAAATCAGGGGAAAACTCATCTCACGGACAGGTAAAACTCACATGAATCAGAGTCTGCTGGTTACAAAACGCGATGGCAGCAAAGAGCGCATCAATCTGGATAAAATTCATCGAGTACTCGACTGGGCCGCTGAAGGGCTGAACAACGTCTCCGTTTCTCAGGTTGAGCTGCGTTCCCATATCCAGTTTTATGACGGCATTAAGACCTCTGACATTCATGAAACCATCATCAAGGCTGCCGCCGACCTGATTTCCCGTGACGCACCGGATTACCAGTACCTTGCCGCACGCCTGGCAATTTTCCACCTGCGTAAAAAAGCCTATGGCCAGTTTGAGCCACCGAAGCTTTACGATCAGGTTGTGAAAATGGTTGAGCTGGGCAAATACGATCGTCACCTGCTGGAAGACTACACGGAAGAAGAGTTCGAGCAGATGAACGATTTCATCGATCACTGGCGTGATATGAACTTCTCCTACGCGGCCGTTAAACAGCTCGAAGGTAAATACCTCGTGCAGAACCGCGTCTCTGGCGAAATCTACGAGAGCGCGCAGTTCCTGTATATTCTGGTCGCCGCCTGCCTGTTCTCCGGCTACCCGCGTGAAACCCGCCTCAGCTACGTTAAGCGTTTCTATGACGCGGTTTCCACCTTCAAAATTTCTCTGCCTACGCCAATCATGTCCGGCGTGCGCACCCCTACTCGCCAGTTCAGCTCCTGCGTCCTGATCGAGTGCGGCGACAGCCTGGATTCAATCAACGCCACCTCCAGCGCTATCGTGAAGTATGTTTCTCAGCGCGCAGGCATCGGCATCAACGCCGGCCGTATTCGTGCGCTGGGCAGCCCGATTCGCGGCGGGGAAGCGTTCCACACCGGCTGTATCCCGTTCTACAAACACTTCCAGACCGCGGTGAAGTCCTGCTCTCAGGGCGGCGTGCGCGGCGGGGCTGCCACCCTGTTCTACCCAATGTGGCACCTGGAAGTTGAAAGCCTGCTGGTGCTGAAAAACAACCGTGGCGTAGAAGGCAACCGCGTGCGTCACATGGACTACGGCGTACAGATCAACAAGCTGATGTACACCCGCCTGCTGAAGGGCGAAGAGATCACTCTGTTCAGCCCGTCTGACGTGCCGGGGCTGTATGATGCTTTCTTCGCTGACCAGGATGCGTTCGAGCGCCTCTACACCAAGTACGAGAAAGACGACAGCATCCGCAAACAGCGCGTGAAAGCGGTCGAGCTGTTCTCTCTGATGATGCAGGAACGCGCCTCTACCGGCCGTATCTACATCCAGAACGTTGACCACTGCAACACCCACAGCCCGTTCGATCCGGCGATTGCACCGGTGCGCCAGTCCAACCTGTGTCTGGAAATCGCCCTGCCGACCAAACCGCTGGACGACGTGAACGATGAAAACGGCGAAATTGCACTGTGTACGCTGTCCGCGTTCAACCTTGGCGTGATCGAAAGCCTGGCAGACCTGGAAGAGATGGCCGTGCTGGCGGTACGCGCCCTCGACGCCCTGCTCGACTATCAGGATTACCCAATTCTGGCGGCGAAACGCGGCGCAATGGGTCGTCGTACGCTGGGTATCGGGGTGATTAACTTTGCCTACTATCTGGCGAAGCACGGCGTGCGTTACTCTGACGGCAGCGCAAACAACCTGACGCACAAGACCTTCGAAGCGATTCAGTACTACCTGCTGAAAGCCTCAAACGAGCTGGCGAAAGAGCAAGGCGCCTGCCCGTGGTTCAACGAAACCACCTATGCGAAAGGCATTCTGCCGATCGATACCTATAAGAAAGACCTGGATGCTATCAGCAACGAGCCGCTGCATCTGGACTGGGAAGGCCTGCGTGAGTCCATCAAAACTCACGGCCTGCGCAACTCCACGCTTTCTGCCCTGATGCCGTCTGAGACCTCCTCGCAGATCTCTAACGCCACCAACGGCATTGAGCCGCCGCGCGGCCACATCAGCATTAAAGCGTCGAAAGACGGGATCCTGCGCCAGGTCGTGCCGGATTATGAAGCGCTGAAAAACAACTACGAGCTGCTGTGGGAAATGCCGAGCAACGACGGTTATCTGCAGCTGGTTGGCCTGATGCAGAAGTTTATCGACCAGTCGATCTCTGCCAACACCAACTACGATCCAACGCGCTTCCCGTCGGGCAAAGTGCCGATGCAGCAGTTGCTGAAGGATCTGCTCACCGCCTATAAATTCGGCGTGAAAACCCTGTACTATCAAAACACCCGCGACGGCGCGGAAGATACTCAGGATGACCTGGCTCCTTCCATCCAGGACGATGGCTGCGAAAGCGGTGCATGTAAAATCTGATTTTCGTTTTTCCCTCACCTCTGTTTCTCCCGGCACCGGGCCAGTTCCCTCTCCCTTTGGGAGAGGGTCAGGGTGAGGGGAAAAAATTATGGAATACAAATAAATGGCTTACACTACTTTTTCACAGACGAAAAACGATCAGCTCGCCGAGCCTATGTTCTTTGGCCAGTCGGTTAACGTGGCGCGCTACGATCAGCAGAAATACGACATCTTCGAAAAGCTGATTGAAAAGCAGCTCTCCTTCTTCTGGCGTCCGGAAGAAGTGGACGTCTCCCGCGACCGTATCGACTTCCAGGCGCTGCCGGAGCATGAGAAACACATCTTCATCAGCAACCTGAAGTACCAGACGCTGCTGGACTCCATCCAGGGCCGCAGCCCGAACGTTGCGCTGCTGCCGCTGATTTCTATTCCTGAACTGGAAACCTGGGTCGAAACCTGGGCGTTTAGCGAGACCATTCACTCTCGCTCCTACACCCACATCATCCGCAACATCGTGAACGATCCGGCGATTGTCTTCGACGATATCGTGACCAACCAGGAAATCCTCAAGCGCGCCAAAGACATCTCTGGCTACTACGACGACCTGATTGAGATGACCAGCTACTGGCATCTGCTGGGCGAAGGCACGCACAACGTGAACGGCAAAACCGTTACCGTGAACCTGCGCGCGCTGAAACGACAGCTGTACCTCTGCCTGATGAGCGTTAACGCCCTGGAAGCGATTCGCTTCTACGTAAGCTTCGCCTGCTCCTTCGCCTTCGCCGAGCGCGAACTGATGGAGGGTAACGCCAAAATCATCAAGCTGATCGCCCGCGATGAAGCCCTGCACCTGACCGGCACTCAGCATATGCTGAACCTGCTGCGCAGCGGAGAAGACGATCCCGAAATGGCGGAAATCGCCGTTGAATGTCGTCAGGAATGCTACGACCTGTTCGTGCTGGCCGCCCAGCAGGAAAAAGAGTGGGCCGAATACCTGTTCCGCGACGGCTCGATGATTGGGATGAACAAAGACATCCTCTGCCAGTATGTGGAGTACATCACCAACATCCGCATGCAGGCCGTGGGCCTCGACCTGCCGTTCCAGACCCGTTCTAACCCGATTCCGTGGATCAACGCGTGGCTGGTGTCCGATAACGTGCAGGTTGCCCCGCAGGAAGTTGAAGTCAGCTCCTATCTGGTGGGCCAGATTGACTCGGAAGTCGATACCGACGATCTGAGCAACTTCCAGCTGTAAGCAATGAGCCGTATCACGCTCAGCATTACCGGCGCGCAGCTGATGAGCGAAGAGGAACACCCTTCGCTACTGGCGGCGCTGGAGTCACACAAAGTCTGCGTAGAGTATCAGTGCCGGGAAGGCTATTGCGGCTCATGCCGCACCCGGCTGCTGGCGGGTGAAGTGCAGTGGCTGACCGAGCCCCTGGCGTTCATCCAGCCCGGTGAAATTCTCCCCTGCTGCTGCAAGGCCCGGGGCGATATAGAAATCGAGATGTAGTTGTTAAAAAGGCCGCGAATGCGGCCTTTTTCATTAACGATTACGGCTTATTAAGAAACCGCACAGCTTTGTCCGGGAAGTCGGTAAACAGCCCGTCCACGCCGGCTTTGTTGTACAGCACGTCATACAGCTGATTCACGTCGCTGACGTAGTCCGGCAGCGCGTCCGCCCTCACCGTATAAGGATGCACCGTCAGTTTGCTGGCGTGCGCTTCGGTCACCATATCGGTGAGCTTCACTTTGCCTTTGGTTGACGCCTTCTCCACCAGCATGTGGTAGTCCGGGCCGATACCGTCGGCATACTGAGCAATCTGCTTCATCGCGCCAGGCTTAAACATCCAGTCGTAGCTGTAGTTCACCCACTTGCCGTCCGGCTGTTTTTCCTGAGTCTCATTCCAGTCGGTATAGGCGATAAGCTGCACCAGATTAAGGTTCATGCCCATTTTCGGCTCAAGCTCGTTTTTAATGCGCTTAAGCTCTGCGGCGTCAAAGCACTGGAGATAAACCTTATCCTGCTTGCCGGTGTAGCCGTATCGCTTGAGCACCTCAAGGGTTTTCGCCGCGATATCCTTCCCTGCCTGATGGTGGAACCACGGCGCTTTTATCTCAGGATAAATGCCGATGTTCTTGCCAGTGGAATGGTTCAGCCCCTGAACAAACTCGATTTCTTCTTCAAAGGTGTGCACCCGGAAGTCGGATTTGCCCATCGGGAAGCGCCCCGGATAGGTCTGCACCTGCTTGCCGTCAACGATATCAAAACCTTCGGTGAACTTGAGGGACTTGATTTCCGCCAGCGTAAAGTCGATGGCATAGTAGCGGCCATCTTTACGCGCACGGTCCGGGAAGCGCTTCGCGACGTCGGTCACCCTGTCCAGATAGTGGTCATGAAGCACCACCAGCCTGTCGTCTTTGGTCATCACCAGATCTTGCTCAAGGTAGTCCGCGCCCTGAGCGTAGGCCATCGCTTTTGCCGGCAACGTATGCTCAGGCAGATAGCCGCTGGCACCCCGGTGGGCAATCACTATTTTGTCCGTGGTCTGGGCGAATACGCTGCTGGTCGCCACCAGCACCACGCCCGCCAGTAAGGATTTTGCCATCAGTTTCATTCTGCTCCCCTTAGCCGTTCTTCAACAATTTTTCATCGCGATGCTTACGCTCGCCAATCATCACCACAATCAGCAGCAGCACGGCCAAAACGCTGCCGCCAATCATCACGATAAAGCCGCCGTCCCAGCCGAAGAAGTCCACGGTATAGCCAACAATGGCGCTGGCCGCGACCGAGCCGCCCAGGTAACCAAACAGCCCGGTAAAGCCCGCCGCCGTGCCTGCGGCTTTCTTCGGGGCAAGCTCCAGCGCATGCAGGCCAATCAGCATCACAGGGCCATAAATCAGGAAGCCGATAACGATCATACAGGCCATGTCCACGCCCGGATTGCCCGGCGGGTTGAGCCAGTAAACCACGGTGGCAATTGTCACCAGCACCATGAAGAACACGCCGGTTGCGCCACGGTTACCTTTAAATACCTTGTCCGACATCCAGCCGCAAAGCAGCGTGCCGGGAATACCCGCGTACTCATAAAGGAAGTAGGCCCACGAGGATTTATCCAGCGCGAAGTGCTTCACTTCTTTCAGGTAAGTTGGCGACCAGTCCAGAATGCCGTAGCGCAGCAGATAGACAAACACGTTGGCAATGGCGATGTACCACAGCAGGCGGTTCGGGAAGACATACTTCATGAAGATCTGCTTCGCCGTCAGCTCTTCTTCCGCTTTCTCACTGTAATCGTCCGGGTAGTCGTTTTTGTACTCTTCAATCGGCGGCAGGCCACAGGATTGCGGCGTATCACGCATCAAACCGAAAGCAATAATCGCCACAACGATCGCCGCAAAAGCAGGCATATACAACGCCGCATGCCAGTCGTTAAACCACGCCATCCCCAACAGGAACAGCAGTGGAGGAAGACCACCGCCCACGTTATGGGCGCAGTTCCAGACGGAAACAATGCTCCCACGCTCCTTCTGCGACCACCAGTGCACCATGGTGCGCCCACACGGCGGCCACCCCATGCCCTGGAACCAGCCACAGGCGAACAGCAGCACAAACATCACGGCGATGCTGGACGTTGCCCACGGCACAAAGCCCATAAATAGCATGACGGCGGCGGCGAGAATCAACCCGGCAGGCAGGAAAACGCGCGGATTCGAACGGTCAGAGACCGATCCCATGATGAATTTCGAAAATCCGTAGGCAATCGAAATCCCGGAAAGTGCAAAACCGAGATCGCCGCGGGAGAAGCCCTGCTCCACCAGATACGGCATCGCAAGGGTGAAGTTTTTCCTTACCAGATAGTAAGCCGCATAACCGAAGAAGATACCCATGAAAATTTGCCAGCGCAGGCGGCGATAGGTCGGATCTATCTGCTCCTCTGACAAACGCGTCTTATGCGCGGCGGGTTTGAAGATACTTAACATACGAGCCTCCGTGGCGTTGGTGTTCAGCGGGAGCAAGCGGCTCCCGCCAAATGTTCTTTTGCGAGCGCATGTTAGTTATCTATGCGCGTATTTACTGTGAAACATCGCACACAATGTTACATTTTTATTACAAAAAGGCGAAAAGGTGCATTTCATCATGAATAACTTTCGTTTATTGCTCGAATTTGCTCGCAATCAAACATTTCGTACTTTATTTATGGCTGAATAACGGTAAATAAAGAAGGGATAAAAGGAGCGCCATGTGAGCAGAGAAACGGACGTGATTATTATCGGCGGAGGAGCAACCGGCGCCGGGATCGCGCGCGACTGCGCCCGACGCGGGCTGAAAGTGCTGCTGCTCGAGCGGCATGACATCGCTACAGGCGCGACGGGCCGCAATCATGGCCTGCTCCACAGCGGCGCTCGCTATGCGGTCACCGACGGTGAATCCGCAAAAGAGTGTATCGAAGAAAACCGCATTCTGCGGCGCATCGCCCGCCACTGCATCGAACCTACGAACGGCCTGTTTATCACCCTTCCGGAAGACGATCTCGCGTTTCAAAGCGGATTTATCACCGCCTGTCGCCAGGCCGGTATCGATGCACAAGCGCTTGATCCCAAAGAAGCGCTGCGGCTGGAGCCGTCCGCAAACCCAACGTTAATCGGTGCCGTTCGCGTGCCGGACGGGACGGTCGATCCTTTCCGCCTGACCGCAGCCAATATGCTCGATGCGAAGGAACACGGGGCTGAAGTTCTGACAGGCTGCGAAATCACCGGCCTGATTCGCGAAGGCTCCCGGGTTTGCGGCGTGCGCGTATTCAATCATCTCACCAAGCAAGCAGGAGAATTTCGCGCGCCTATGGTGGTTAATGCTGCGGGTATCTGGGGGCAACGCATCGCGGAATACGCCGATCTCAACGTAAAAATGTTCCCGGCTAAAGGCGCGCTGCTGATCCTCGGCCACAGAATCAATAACATGGTCATCAACCGCTGCCGTAAACCGGCAGACGCCGATATCCTTGTCCCCGGCGACACCATCTCGCTTATTGGCACCACCTCCACGCACATTGACTACGACCAGATTGACAATATGTCCGTCACGCCGGATGAGGTAGATATCCTGATCCGCGAAGGTGAAAAACTGGCTCCGGTACTGGGCCGAACCCGCATTCTTCGGGCCTACGCTGGCGTCAGGCCTCTGGTCGCCAGCGACAACGATCCGACGGGGCGCAGCGTCAGCCGTGGGATTGTGCTGTTGGATCACGCAAAACGCGACGGCATGGACGGCTTTATCACCATTACCGGCGGCAAACTCATGACCTACCGCCTGATGGCGGAATGGGCAACGGACCTGGTTTGCGAGCGGCTTGGGAACAATATCCCCTGCTCCACAGCTTCGACGCCGCTGCCGGGCTCCGAACAAACGGCAGAACAAACGCTGGGCAAAGTTATCTCCTTACCGCCTACGATTCGCGGGTCGGCCGTCTGGCGGCACGGCGACCGCGCTACCCGCCTGCTGAATAACAGCCGGCTTAGCAACAGCCTGGTTTGCGAATGCGAAGCCGTCACCTCCGGTGAGGTTCGCTATGCCATCGACGCCCTCGGCGTAAAAAGCCTGGGTGATTTACGCCGCAGAACGCGTGTGGGCATGGGCACCTGCCAGGGCGAACTTTGCGCCTGCCGTGCCGCGGGCCTGCTGCAGCGCTTCCAGCTCACCACACCGGCACAATCCCTGGAACAGCTTTCCCACTTCCTCAACGAACGCTGGAAAGGCGTCCGCCCGATAGCCTGGGGAAATGCGTTGCGCGAAAGCGAATTTACCACCTGGGTTTACCAGGGATTGTGCGGCCTGGATAACGGAGAACAGGGATGAAATTCGACACTATCATCATCGGCAGCGGCCTGGCCGGACTGACCGCAGGCATAAAGCTGGCGGAAAACGGGCAACGCTGCGCTATCGTCAGCCGCGGCCAAAGCGCCCTGCACTTCTCTTCCGGCTCGCTGGATTTGCTCTCGGCGCTGCCGGACGGCAGCCCGGTTCAGGAGCCTGAGGCCGCGCTGGAAAGCCTGGCTGAACAGGCACCCCAACATCCCTACAGCCTGATGGGTAAAGAAAGTGTGTTGGCTTTTGCCGCAGAAAGCGAACAACTGCTGGCAAGGGCTGGCATCCCCATGACGGGCCATTATCGCCAAAACCACCTGAGAATCACCCCGCTGGGTAAGCAGAGGGCGAGCTGGCTAAGCCCGCCGGAGGTGCCTCAGGCTCCACTGCCCTGGCAAAAAGTCACGGTGATCAATATCGCAGGCTTTCTGGACTTTCAGGCAGAGCTGGTGGCCGGTTCGCTTTCGTCCTCGGGCTGTGCCGCACACGTCGCCGAACTCACCTTACCCGTGCTTGACGTATTACGTAATAACCCAAGCGAGTTTCGCGCCGTAAACATCGCCCGGGTGCTGGATCTGCCGGAAAATCACCGGGCATTGGTGGATGAACTCAGGCTGCTATTGGGCAGCGGTGAAGCGATGATCCTGCCCGCCTGTCTCGGTCTGGACGAGAGTACGGTTTCAGCCCTGCAGCAGGCGCTAAACGTGCCGGTAAAACTGCTCCCAACCCTGCCGCCCTCTGTACCTGGAATGAGGCTCCACGATGCGCTTCGCCGCCGCTTTCAATCCCTCGGCGGGCTTATCATGCCGGGAGACACCGTCATCGGCGCTCAGTTAGAACGAGGCTGCATCAACGCCCTGTTCACCAAAAATCACCGTGAAGTTCCGCTACGTACCCGTCATGTCATTCTGGCCAGCGGAAGCTTTTTCAGCGGCGGGCTGGAAGCTGACAGGCAGCGAGTTTTTGAGCCTATCTTCGGGCTGGACGTGGAGGTGCCGGGGGATCGCGCCTCCTGGAGTGAGACCGATTTCTTTACGCCTCAGCCCTGGCTGCAGTTTGGGCTAAAAGTGAATACCCGGCTTCAGCCGAGCCATGACGGTGAACACACGCGAAATCTTTATGCCATTGGCTCTGTGCTGGGCGGTTTTAACCCCATCCAGCAAGGATGCGGGGCCGGTGTTTCTATGCTCACGGCGCTCTGTGTTGCCGAACAAATCCTTGCTGCCGCGGAGGCTTGCCATGAACCTGCTTGATGAAACCAGCTTTGAAAGCTGTATTAAATGCACGGTCTGCACCACAGCCTGCCCGGTTAGCCGCGTACGCCCGGAATATCCGGGGCCAAAACAGGCCGGGCCCGACGGCGAAAGGCTGAGACTAAAAGATCCCTCGCTGTATGACGACGCGCTGAAGTACTGCACCAACTGCAAACGCTGCGAAGTCTCCTGCCCGTCCGAGGTCAAAATTGGCGACATCATCCAGCGGGCGCGTGCCAGATACGGTGAGCATAAACCTTCCCTGCGCGACGCGATTCTCAGCCATACCGATTTAATGGGCACGCTCTCCACGCCTTTTGCCCCGCTGGTCAATGCCACCACAGGCATGAAGCCCGTACGTAAGCTGCTGGATAAAGCGCTCAACATTGATTCCCACCGCGAACTGCCCAAATACTCCTTCGGCACCTTCCGCCAGTGGTATCGACGCCAGGCGGCGCGCCAGGCCACCTTCCCGCAGCAGGTCGCTTTCTTCCACGGCTGCTTCGTGAACTACAACCATCCCCAGCTCGGCAAAGATATGGTTAAAGTGCTTAACGCCCTGGGCATCGGCGTTCAGTTACTGAAAAGAGAGAAGTGCTGCGGCGTACCGCTCATCGCCAACGGCTTTATTGAAAAGGCAAAAAAACAGGCGGCGGTAAATGCCAGTTCGCTTGAAGAAGCGGTTATTCAGCGCGGGCTACCGGTCGTGGCGACTTCTTCGACCTGCACCTTCACCCTGCGCGATGAATACCCGCACATTCTCGGCGTGGATACCACGCCGATCCGCGATCACATTGAGCTGGCAACGCGCTATATCTGGAAACTTCTGGAAGAGGATGGCAGAACATTGGCGCTAAAAAATACGCCGCTTCGCATCGCTTACCATACGCCGTGTCATATGGAAAAAATGGGCTGGACGCTCTACTCCGTTGAGCTGCTGCGCCGAATTCCCGGCGTGGAGCTGGTGATGCTGGACTCCCAATGCTGCGGCATCGCCGGCACCTATGGGTTTAAAAAAGAAAACTATCCGACCTCCCAGCGTATCGGCGCGCCGCTGTTCCAGCAGATAGAAGAGAGCGGCGTTGACCTGGTAGTCACCGACTGTGAAACCTGTAAATGGCAGATAGAGATGTCCACCAGCAAACGCTGCGAGCACCCGATTACGCTGCTGGCACGGGCGCTCGCCTGATGCTTAGAGGCTGGCTGATTCCACAACCTTAATCCAGCCGTGCTCGGTTTCCAGCGGCTGGCCGTTGAGCCAGCGACGCAGCACGTTAAGCGCCATCATGGCGCACACTTCCTGACGAATGGCCAGCGCATGGCGGCTGGTACCAAACTTCACGCCAAGGCCAAAGGTGCCGTCCGGCGTGGAGAGCGCAAAATTGATCTGCCTCTCTTCCTCACCGGCAATAACCAGAGCCACGCCGCTTTGCTGGCTCTGGCGCAGATCTGCGCTGGCCTTCAGCGCTTCCGCCAGCGTGCCAGCCTCCTGCGGTAAAACACGGCTAGCTTTCAGCGCAGCCTGTGCCCGTATCAGCTGCAGCGCCAGCAGGCCGCCGGTAAACTGTTCGCTCACGGCGATAGTCAGTGAACGCTCGGCGAGGCGGCGGGCTATTTGCGCCGGAAGCCCTTCGGTTCCTTCAAAAATCAGGCTGTCGCCGGCGACACGGCGCACCTCTGGCCATACCGCTTCCATCGCCTCACGCTGGCTGGCCGGGCCGGTGAGCTTAAGCTCGATAATCGGCATAGACGAGCGATACCCCATCACCACATTCTCCGGCAACGTCAGCGGATCAAGACATTGCGCCAGCTCGCTTTCGGAGCGCCCAAAGGTGGTTAAACGCAGGCATATTGGAGGTTCAGGGAGCGTAAAACGCGTGCGCAGCCGGGGCATAATTTCTTTATCTACCATCGCCTTAAATTCTGACGGCACGCCGGGCGTGAAGAACATCAGGCAGCGGTTTAAGGTCATTGCAAAACCGCAGGCAGTGCCCACGGGGTTGTCGATCATTTCGCTGTTGGCCGGAATTTGTGCCTGCTTGCGGTTGCTCGGGGCCATCACTCGCCCACGATCGGCGAAAAACTGCTCCATCCAGGCTAGCCATTCGGCATGCTCAACCAGCTCAACGCCCGCAGCGGTAGCCGCCGCCAGCGCGCTTAAATCATCGCTTGTGGGCCCCAGACCGCCGTTAACAATCAGTACGTCGGCCTGGTGGCTGCGCTCTTGCAGTATGGCAATCAGGTCAGGAAGGCTGTCGCCCACCGTATTACGGCGCGACATCGGTAAACCCTGGTGAAAGAAATAATCGGCAAGCCAGGCTGCATTGGTATCGGTAATTTGCCCGTACAGCACTTCGTCACCGGTCGACAGCATTTCTACTTTTAACATCTTCTACTCCGCAGCAAGGGAACGCCCCACTATAGCGCAGACGCCAGGGAACGACAGGCACAAAAAACGCGGCTCAAAGCCGCGTTGGGGGATCAGAAGCTGGCGCTGACGCCCACATACGGGCCGTCGGCAACGGTATCGGTCCGGTCACCGTCTTTGCCGCCAAGGCTGATGTAACGGTAGCCCACCTGAGCCGAGAACGGACGCATAAAGTTCCAGCTTGCGCCTGCGCTTGCTTCTTTATAGTCCTTCACGCCGCTGGACAGCGAATCTGGCGAGTAGTAGTAATCGCCAAACACCGCAATATCAGGCGTAATTGGCCATTTCAGGCCGCCGCCGGCCGCAACCGCATAACCTTCTTTGCGATCTTTTGGATGCAGGTAAACGCCACGCCCCCCCACGGTTGCCATCATCGGCCCCAGAGGAATATTAAAGCCGAGGCCAAGACCCACGGCATCGCCGTTGTCGTCGTTGTGCGCGTAGTTACCGGTTACCGCAATGCCGCTGCTTTCGGTGCCAAAACCCACGCCGAGATTAGTGTATTCCTTGCCGACTTCAGCACTCACGCCAATCGCGCTGGCACCTGCAGAAACCAGCAGCAAACCCGCGCCGCCGGCTAAAAGTAATTTAT
The DNA here is from genome assembly GCF_042138895.1 of Cedecea selenatireducens. Taxonomy (NCBI): domain Bacteria; kingdom Pseudomonadati; phylum Pseudomonadota; class Gammaproteobacteria; order Enterobacterales; family Enterobacteriaceae; genus Cedecea; species Cedecea selenatireducens. The sequence continues at coordinate 76,543 of NZ_JBHIKW010000002.1, forward strand.
TCATTCCTTGGTTCCTGAAAAAGAAAAAGGGCTGCCCTTGAAAACGCCATTGGATGGCGTGGCGCATTATCTTATTAACGCGTTAGAAAATGCCAATATTTCCTTGAGTGTAAGGAAATGAAAAGACACCATTTCCGGGGACAAGATCAATGAACCACGACGGCGGAAAGTGCAACAGTGTTCCGGCAATGAATGTAGTCACATTATAAATATGGTCTATATTTAACATTTTCTGTAACCACTTGACCCAGGTCTTAGGGAGGCATTGATGAGCAAGAAAGGATTAACCACCGCCGCAGGCGCACCCGTTGCCGATAACAACAACGTCGCTACCGCAGGCCCGCGTGGCCCTATGCTGCTTCAGGACGTCTGGTTTCTTGAAAAGTTAGCGCATTTCGACCGGGAGGTTATTCCCGAGCGCCGTATGCACGCCAAAGGTTCTGGCGCTTTCGGCCATTTTACCGTTACTCACGACATCACCCGCTACACCCGAGCAAAACTCTTTTCGGAAGTCGGCAAAAAAACAGAAATGTTTATGCGTTTCTCCACCGTTGCCGGTGAACGTGGCGCCGCCGACGCCGAGCGCGATATCCGCGGTTTTTCCATGAAATTCTATACAGAGGAAGGCAACTGGGACCTGGTGGGTAACAACACGCCGGTATTCTACCTCCGCGATCCGCTCAAGTTCCCGGACCTGAACCACGTCGTAAAACGCGACCCGCGCACCAACCTGCGTAACCCGACCTATAAATGGGATTTCTTCTCGCATCTGCCGGAATCGCTTCACCAACTGACCATTGATTTCAGCGATCGCGGCCTGCCGAGTTCCTATCGCCATATCCACGGCTTTGGCAGTCATACCTTTAGTTTTATCAATAAAGACAACGAGCGTTTCTGGGTGAAATTCCACTTTAAAACCCAACAGGGCATTGAGAACCTGATGGACGAAGAAGCGGGAAAAATCATCGCTGAAGACCGCGAAAGCTCGCAGCGCGATCTGTACGAATCCATTGAGGCCGGTGACTTCCCACGCTGGAAGCTGTTCATTCAGATTATGCCGGAAGCCGAAGCGTCAAAAACACCGTACAACCCGTTTGATCTGACCAAGGTCTGGCCGCACGGTGACTACCCTCTGATGGAGGTCGGGTATATCGAACTGAATCGCAACCCTGAAAATTACTTCTCGGATGTCGAACAGGCGGCAATGTCTCCGGCAAACGTGGTACCCGGCATTGGCTTCTCCCCGGATAAAATGCTGCAGGGCCGCCTGTTCTCCTACGGAGATGCGCACCGCTATCGCCTTGGCGTGAACCATCATCAGATCCCGGTGAATGCGCCAAAATGCCCGTTCCATAACTATCACCGCGACGGCGCAATGCGCGTGGACGGCAACAGCGGCAACGGCGCAACCTACGAGCCAAACAGCTTCAACGTTTTCCAGGAGCAGCCAGATTTCAGCGAGCCGCCGCTAAGCCTTGAAGGCGCGGCCGACCACTGGAACCATCGCGAAGATACCGACTATTTCAGTCAGCCACGGGCGCTGTACAACCTGCTGAGCGATGAGGAGCATCAGCGCATGTTTGCGCGTATCGCCGGAGAGATGAAAAACGTGCCGGAAAGTATTCAGGCGCGACAGATTTGCCTGTTCAGCCAGGTTCATCCTGAATACGGCGCGGGAGTGGCTAACGCACTCAAAGCGCTTAAGAACGACAGGTAAAATATTGCAGGGGTTATGCCCCTGCAGCCCACTCTATCAGCCTGCGGCGGGAGATTTTAATCCCGCCCTGTTTTAGCGCCTGCGGCAGCGTTAACCAACGCACTGGCCGCTGAAAACGGGGCAACTTGCCGTCAAGCCAGGCGGCAATCTCGTTAAAATCACATCCCGCATTAGTCTCGACAACGGCAACCGGCCGCTGTCCAAACTCAGCGTCATCCACGGGCACCACAAACACCTGCTGTACCGCAGGATGTGTCGCAATGACCCGCTCCACCTCTTCCGGCTGAATACCTTCCCCGCCGCTGAAGAACTGGTTGTCAAGGCGTCCGATTATCGTCAGGCGTCCCGCCTGCAAAACGCCCCGGTCACGGGTAGCAAACCAGCCGTATTCATTCTCCAGCGGAACAAGCTGCCCGTCCCACCAGTAGCCGCTGGCCAGGCTATCCGCACGGATCCACACTTCTTCATCGACGATTTTCACCTCCCGCCCCGGCAGAGGTTCGCCAACGTCAGGCTGCCCGTCGGCGCGTTTCGCACAGACCGTCGAAGCCAGCTCGGTTAAGCCATAGCCACACCAGCAGCGCACGCCGCGCGCTTCCGCCTGCCGCGTCAGTTCAACGGGGATGGCAGCCCCGCCAAGCAGCACTTCACGCAGTGCCAACGGCTGCTGTTGTTCCAGCAGCCGCCACAGCTGAGTCGGCACCAGCGAGGCATGGCTGCACTCCCGCAAGGCTTCGCTTATCGACTGCGCAGAAGAAACCTTCAGCTGGCCACCGGCATGTAGCCAGCGCCAGAGTATCCCCTGGCCGGAAACGTGGAACAGCGGTAACGACAAGAGCCAGCTATCTTCGGCGCCGTAATCCATCATCGACAGCACACCCGCCGCGCTGGCGAGGTGAGCGGATAACGTATGCACAGCGGCCTTGGGTAACCCGGTTGAACCGGAAGTGAGCGTCATTGAGGCCAGGCGTGACGGCAGCCAGCTTTCGCACCAGGGCGCGGCATCCACCAGCCGCAGCGGCGTTAAGCCAGGCAGCGGACAAACGTCGGTTAAGGTGATGCCGTAGCCCAGCGTCATCGACGGCAGGAGCTGCGCCAGCAGGCTATCAGGCAGCTGTGGGTTAAGCGGCAAAACGCGTGCGCCGCACTGCAATAGCGCCAGCCAGGCAAGCAGCGTTTGCGGGCCGTTTTTCGCTTTCAGCGCAACGCCATCGCCTTCTTTTACACCCTGCAGGTGGAAGCCCCCCGCCAGCGCGTCCACGCGCTGACACAGGGTTGGCCAGGTTAAGCGTTCATCATCGAGGCGGAGCGCGACGTTTGCGCCCCGGACGTTTGCCCAGTGACGCCACGGCCAGTCGGTAAAGCTCATCGAATACGCTCAAGCTGACTGGCGCTTATGCAGGGCAGCGGGCTTCCCGGCCAGCTGCGCTCAAGCTGTGTCTGCATCAGCGACAAAGTATCCAGCCCCGGCAGGGTTCCCGGCGTCAGCCAGGCGGCGATTCGAGCCAACTGGGTCAGCCCCAGGCTCGACTCAATGGAGGAGCTGATCACCGCTTTTAACCCTAATTTGTGCGCGGAGGTGATCTGCTCACGCACTTTATCCAGGCTTCCGGTTAGCGTTGGTTTGATAATCACTGCCGAAACGCCCGGCTCTGCGGCGAAAACGAAATCACTCTCTCGCAGGCTCTCGTCCCAGGCAATTGCAATCCCCGTTTCCCGACTGAACTCGCGAGACTGCTCGCGGGTTTTGCACGGTTCTTCGATAAAATCGATGCGCGAACGGTAATCAGGATTAACGTATTTAGCGAACTGCTGTGCCTTAAGCGGCGTCCAGCTGCGGTTGGCATCAAGACGCAAATGCAGTTCAGGCACGGCCTCAAGCAGCAGATTAACCACCATGCCGTCCCGCACGGCTTCGTACAGGCCGACTTTGACCTTGGCCACTTTTTCGCCAGGCATCGCCGCCAGCGCAAGAATCAACTCGTCAGGATCGCCTGTACACAGCGGAGCCGCGCGGTAGTCCGCAGGCTGCGGCAGCGTGCCGCTAGCTTCAGCCAGCGCGCAGCTCAGGCCGAACGCGACGGACGGCAGCTCGGGCAGCGGAGTCGACTCATCGGCTACCCATTGTTCAAGCCAGCGCTCAGCCTGCGCCTGAGCTTCCGCGAGGTTTTCACCGCTAAAGCCAGGTAGAGGAGATATTTCCCCCCATCCGGTGCTCTCGCCCGGCGTCAGCCGCACCAGCAGGCCCTCTCTGAATTTGAGGCGCTGGTCACGTAGCACAACGCCTGCCTCCATAGGGATTTGAAAGCGCCACAGCGCCGCGCGGCGCATTACGGATTCCGTTTAAATTTGCTGAAGTCCGGCTGACGTTTCTGGTTAAACGCGTTGCGGCCTTCCTGACCTTCCTCGGTCATATAGAACAGCATGGTGGCGTTCCCCGCCAGCTCCTGCAGCCCGGCCTGGCCGTCACAGTCGGCATTCAGCGCCGCTTTCAGGCAGCGCAGCGCCATCGGGCTGTTTTGCAGCATTTCGCGGCACCAGCGCACGGTTTCTTTTTCCAGGTCAGCAATCGGCACAACGGTATTCACCAGCCCCATATCGAGCGCTTCTTTTGCATCGTACTGGCGGCACAGGAACCAAATTTCGCGAGCCTTTTTCTGACCAACGATACGTGCCATGTAGGAAGCCCCCCAGCCGCCGTCGAAAGAGCCTACTTTCGGGCCAGTCTGGCCAAAGACGGCGTTTTCAGCAGCGATAGTCAGGTCACACATCATGTGCAGCACATGGCCGCCTCCGATGGAAAAGCCGGCCACCATCGCCACAACAGGTTTAGGGCAGGTGCGGATTTGACGCTGGAAGTCGAGCACGTTCAGGTGATGAACGCCGCTTGTGTCCTGATAGCCGCCGTAGTCGCCGCGCACTTTCTGGTCGCCGCCCGCACAGAAGGCTTTTTCACCTTCGCCGGTCAGAATAATGGTGCCGATATTGTCGTCATAGCGAGCGTCGGCCAGGGCGTTGATCATCTCTTTGACGGTCAGCGGACGAAATGCATTACGCACTTCCGGGCGGTTAATGGTGATTTTGGCGATACCGTCGCTGGATTTATGGTAGCGAATATCGGTATAGCCTTCAGAGCAATCCAGCCATTCAACCGGGGCGTAAAGCATTTGTTCATCAGGATAAATCATGAGAGATCCTTACAGGTCATAGTGACGAAAGAGGGTCAGGAGCGCGGAACTAAACGCAGCGGGAGCTTCCCGATGTGCGTTATGCCCGGCGCCAGAAATCAGTGCCAGAGAGCAGCGAAGCTCTGCGGCAACGGCGCGAAACTTTTCGTCTCGCTCGCCGCATAAATAATGAAAAGGAACGGCTAGCCGGCTCAGCGGCTCACGTAAATCAGGCTGGGAGGCAAGCGAAGTCGCCCCAAGCATTCGGGCCAACGCCTGCGGATTGTTTTGCACACGCAGGGCAACTAATTCAGCGCGCTGCTCGCGGCTTAACGAACGGAAGACCGGCTGCTGGTACCAGTCGTTAAGCACGGCCTGAAAGTTTTCATGCATCAACCGCTGTGCCCAATGGGCATCGCTCAGCGCCCTCGCCTCGCGTTCTGCTTCGCCGTTTAAACCGGGATGGCCACCTTCAACAACCAGCCCACGCAGGCCCTTCGACTCTGGCCGACTGGCGTGATACATGGCGATTCGCCCGCCAAGTGAATAGCCGACGAGCCAATAGCTGTCGATGCCGTGATGTTTGAGGGTATTTCGTAACGCGCTATCGACCCCGGCAAAGTTCTGGACGCGGACGTCGGCCGAACCGCCGTGGCCGGGCAGATCTATCCTGAGCTGTGACCAGTCGGGAAAATGCGGCTCAAACTCCTGCCATTCCTGATGACTGCCAAGAAAACCGTGCAGCCAGACGATCCACGGCAGAGTTGAACGGTGGCCCAAATGCGACACGGCATGAAGGATCATGCCTGGCTAACCTGGGCCAGCAGGTGCTGGAGCGTTTGGGCCCCGGCGGTTTCCGGCACGGTGATTTCAATCACCGTTGCACCAGGGCGCAGCCAGGCCCGGCGAACGGCCTCTTCCAGCGCCTGCCAGTTTTCTGGGTTCTGATAACCCAGCCCAAACATGGCGGCGGCATGGGAGAAATTCACGTTTTGCGGCATACAATAAAAACGTTCGCGCTCTTCGGCAGGCGTTGGCAGAAGCGAGAAGATCTGGCCGCCGTTGTTGTTGACCACCAGCAGCACAAACGGCGCCGATGCGTGGCGCAACAATGCCAGCGCGTTAAGGTCATAAAGGGCAGAAATATCGCCGACTATTGCGAGCGTGGAGCGCGCCGTAGCACGCTGAACGCCTGCCGCAGTAGAAAGCAGGCCGTCAATACCGCTCGCGCCCCGGTTGCTGTAAACCGGGTAGCCCACCGGGAGCTGCGCGAAGGCGTCAACCAAGCGAACAATTAAACTGTTGCCCACAAACAGCTGGCCGCCTTCCGGCAGCAGCTGCGGCAGGCGCTGGGCAACCTGTGCCTCGCCAAATTCACCCGTGCCTTGCTCAACTTTTTCCAGCGTTTGCCAGGCAAGAGACGTTAGCTCTTCGGCCCAGGGAAGCCGTTTTTCAGCCGCATGTTTTTCCAGCCACGCTTCAACGTTGGCAACCAGACGGCGGCCACGATGGCTGGCAGGGTCAAGGCGTCCTGGCTGCTCATCGACCAGCCAGTACTCTTCCGGCCGACAGGCTGCCTGCCACTGAAGCACGCGTTTCCCGGTCAGGCTGCCGCCAAACTGAATGACTATTTGCGCCTGCTCCAGGCAGGCAACGGCCTGGCTATTGCTTAGCCACAGATCCGCACACGGCAGCGGCTGGCCGGTTTGCGAAAGCACATCACCGATAAGCGGCCAGCCGAGCATTTGTGCCCAGGCCGCAACCTGTTCGCCTTCGCTGGCTGAAAGCCGCCCGGCAACCACTACGCCCCGTTTTTGCCGCCAGAAGAACCAGTCTCTTTGCTTTAGCACGACATTTTCGTGGGCTTCACGCAGCCAGGGAGCGTTGCCTTCCCACCAGCTTTCCAGCCGGTTTTGCCAGTCAAGGCCGGTATCATCAGGCGCGCCGTAAAGCGGTTCGGCAAACGGGCAGTTGATGTGCAGTGCGCCACCGCTGAGCTGGCCGACGGCGCTGTCGACCGCAGACACCAGCCAGCTGGCGGGAATATCGGGAGTCGGGCGAGGCAGGTTAAGCGCAGCGGAAGGATGGGAGCTGAACAGCCCCGGCTGGCGAATCGCCTGGTTTGCGCCGCAGTCGATAAGCTCCGGCGGGCGGTCGGCCGTCAGTAAAATCAGTTTTTCGCCGGTCAGTCCGGCTTCTATCACGGCGGGATAAAGGTTGGCGACGGCGGTGCCGGAAGTGACGATGATCGCCACCGGCTCGCCGCTGGCTTTTGCCAGCCCGAGCGCCAGATGGCCAAGGCCGCGTTCATCAAAATGGGTGTGGCAAATGAAACTGCGGTTATCCGCCGCGCTGAGGGTCAGCGGCGTGGAGCGGGAGCCGGGCGCGATACACACGTGCCGTACCCCATGTCGGGTCAACGCTTCGAGTATGACACCCGCCCAGCGGCGGTTAAATGAGCTTATCGACATAATATTGTCCGCAGTCAATTTCGACTATTGATTATAAATACTATGGAAAGAGTTAAATTGATTTGCGTCGTGAATAGATTATTCAGTTGCCGCCGCCAACCAGCAGCGTCTTCAATCCAGCCGCTTTGTTTTCAATTTCCAGCCATTCTTCTGCGGCCACAGAGCCGGCGACGATGCCTGCCCCGGCATAAAGACGAACGCCGGTGTGGCTTACTTTCGCCGAGCGCAGCGCTACGCAGAACTCCGTTTGATGGCGGGACAGGTAGCCTGCCGAGCCTGCATACCATTCACGCTCAAAAGGCTCGTTCGCGGCAATAAATGCGCGGGCAAGTTCGCGCGGCAGGCCTGCCACCGCCGCGGTTGGCTGTAGCTGATGGAGGCAAAGCGCATCGTCCTGACGCTTGAGCTGCGTCCAGACGCAGCGGCGAAGATGCTGAACCTTGCGCAGCCGCATTACCTGCGGGGGCAGCACGTCCAGCGCGCCAACCGCATCCCGTAGCCGCTGGCAGATGTCTTCTACCACCAGCATATTTTCACGCTGGTTTTTGTCATCTTTTAGCAGCCAATGGCCTAGCTTCGCGGCCTGAGCGTCGTCGGCGTGGTTAGCCACCGTGCCCGCCAGCGCCTCGGTACGCAGCGCATCGTCGATTCTTCGCCACAGGCGCTCCGGGCTGGAGCCCAGAAACGCGTTTTTCGCATCGAACGCCATCAGAAAATGGTAGCAGTTCAGGTTCACCCTGCGGCTTGCGGCCATAAACCCTGCGGCAGAAACCGGAGAAGAAAACGCCAGGTCGGTAGCCCGAGCCAGCACGACTTTATCCAGTTCATCCTGGCTAATAGCGCTCACAACCTGGTCTACCAGGCGGTGCCATTCAGGCTGTTCCGGGAGATGGGTTTCCCCCAGGCATTTGAGGTTTAGCTGCGGGAGGAGTTTCGCCGGCAGAAGCTGTTCAATAAACGCCGCGGCGGCTAAAGCGTCCTGCTTCAGAGAGGTTTCGCTGTAGAGATGCAGCCAAAGATATGCCTCCCCGCCTACGCGTCGCCATTCCACACGCGAGAGAAACAGGAAACCGTGAGCCGGGTCGAAAGCATTTAGCCCCCAGACGCGCAGAAAAGGCTGTTCCGGGTGAGACTGTAAAAATGTCTGAGCTTCTTCCAGGGCAGAAAAACTCAGCAACGCGCCCAGCGCGGCAACCTCTTCGTTACCGCTGCGCTGCTGCCAGTAAAATTGAGGATAGAGCGATTGGGCAGTTAGCCAGGCGAGAGGATCGGAGGCGTCACTCAGCGTGACCGGCACGCACAGGCGCTGAAGGCCCGGCGCATCCGCAAATTCTCCTGCTAATTCCTGCTGCATTTGCTGCAGTGCTACGGCTACTGAATTCACGTTTACCTCACGCTCCGTAAAAACCCCTGATTATACGTGGTCGTTACAGCAAAAAAAAATCCTACCCAGGGGGTAAGATTCTTTATTTGCCGTTTGCAGGCGAAATCAACTTTATCGGCGGAGTAAAAGCCCAATCACCAGCCCTACCGCAGCGCCGATGCCAATGCCCTGCCAGGGTTTTTCGTGCACGTAATCATCAGCACGGTAAACCGCCTTTTTGGCGCGGTAATAGTAGTTGTCCGAAGCGTTGCTGATGCGTTCTTTCACGTCGTTCAGCGCCTGTTCCGCTTTCGCCTTTAGCTCAATGTATTTTTGGTCAGCCGGATCGCCGGAGGAACGAAGGACCTCTTCAAGCGTGTCGCTTAACAGCGCCAGGTCATCATCGAGACGAGATTCATACGGTTGCATACCTTTTCTCCGTGTTAAAAAAATTTCTCGTCCGCTAACTATAGACAACCTGAACGGGTTTCGCCTGGCTATCGATTAGCCATGCCAACGTGCGGGATGCCATCTTCGTCATACACTTCGGTGACCGGATGGAAACCAAACTGGGCATAAAACGCCTGCAAATGCGCCTGAGCACCCAGATAAATAGCCCTGTCAGGCCACTGACGCTGGCAGGCAGCAAGCGCCTGGGTCATGAGGTGCTGGCCAAGCTTTTCACCGCGGACGGATGCATCCACAATGACGCGGCCAATCACCACCGGCTCCAGTTCGTTGTCGCTTTTAAGAATGCGGGCATAGGCAATTAACTTGCCATCCCGCCAGCCGAGAATATGGCGGTTCTCTCCCACCAGATCCTCACCATCAACATCAAGATAAGCGCAGCGCTGCTCAACAATAAAGACTTCACAGCGCAGGGCCAGAAGGGCATAAAGATCGGTGGCGCTCAGCTCAGAATGGTGTAAATCCTGCCAGTTAAGCATTGAAAAACTCCTTTTGATTCAGGCGCCACCTGATGGGTTATTGATGACGCTCAAGCAACTGTTTTAGCACAGTTTCCAGAGGTGTGGCAGCTTTCACCGTTTCCCCGGCGAAATCGATCCAGCCTTCGTTGAAGCCGTCCAGCATTTGCATGCGCGGGAGCGGGTTTCTCATGCCCTGGGCCAGGAAATCCGCCGCCCAGTTTTCACGAGGCACCGCTTTCACCGTCACCGAACGCCCCAGAACCTGAGAGAACGCTTCGGCTGCCAGCTGTGGGCTGTAACGCTGCGGCCCTTCCAGCTCCACAATGCGGGTTCCTGGTTCTGGCTGAGTCAACAGTTCAGCAGCAAGCGCGGCGATATCCGTTGTCGCAATCATCGGGATAGCCCGCTCCAGCGGCTGCAGGTGGCTGTAGATAATCCCGGTATCTTTGGCGCTTTCCACATCCCAGAGAAAGTTCTCCATAAACCAGCCCGCGCGAAGGAACACGACGGAATCACAAACATCCGTGAGCTCTTTTTCCATCAATCCTAATGCGTTCAGCAGGTTTGGCTGAGTGGCCTGCGCTCCGATGGTTGAAAGGCAGACCACGTGTTGCGGACATGCCGCCTGCAGAGCCTGCTTTATTGCATTAATATTGGCGCGCGGCTCGGCAAAATCCCCCGACGGATCGAACACCGGCGGCAGCAGGATAAAGACCGCCTCGACCCCGGAAAACGCTTTTGCCAGCGCTTCACCCTCGTGCATTTCTGCCAGCGCAATGTCAGCACCCTGCTGCGCCCAGGGCTGCCCTTTAGCTTCTGTGCGAACCACAGCACGAATTTCATGCCCCTGAGCAAGCAAAGCTTTGCCCAGTGAACCACCAACCTGTCCGGTAATACCCGTAATTGCGAACATACTGTTTCTCCAGTTTCAAATCCCACCACAGGGTGTGGACGGCATTATGCGGATCCGGCTATGTTGTAACGATGGCACCATAGACAATTCACTGATGACTGCGGAGCACTAATATGATTTTCAACGATCGGGCATTTGACGGCCTGTCCGTGTTTACCGCCGTGGTAGAAAGCGGCACTTTTGCCGCCGCTGCCGAAGTGATCAATATGTCGCCGCCGGGGGTCAGCCGGGCGATTGCCAGGCTTGAGAAGCGCCTCGGCATCCGACTTTTTGACCGCACCACACGCGCGGTGTCATTGACGACAGAAGGCAAAGAGTTTTACCGCCAGGTCCTGCCGCTGCTGGCCGCGCTGGAGGACGTGACCAGTACCGCATCGCTCTCAACGAAGGCTATTACCGGCAGGCTCAGGGTGAATATCGATCCGTTCTTTTCCAGCCTGATTTTGGGGCCTCAACTGGAAACGTTTATGTCCCGCTACCCGGATCTCGAACTCGATCTGGTGACCAGAGATCGGCTGGGAGATATGATTGGCGACGGTTTCGATCTCGCGATCCGCTTTGGCGTACCGCGCAACAGCACGCTGATAGCGCGTAAGCTGCTGGAAACACGCATCATGACGGTTGCCGCTCCTGCTTACCTGGAGCGCTATGGCCGCCCCGAGACGCCGCAGGCATTGCTGTCGCACACCTGCATTCATTTCCGCGATCCGGAAACCGGCAGGCCGTTTGAGTGGGAGTTTCACCGCAAGGGAGAGGTAATTAAAGTACCGGTGAACGGGCGCCTGACGCTAAACGACGCCCGGACTCTGCATGAAGCCTGCCTCAGCGGCCATGCGATCGCCCAGATGATGACGTTCGGCTCCGACGAGTTGGTGAAAAAGGGACAACTGGTAGATTTATTTCCCGACTGGCCGGACGAGCGCTTCCCGCTTTATGCTTATTACCCTTCACGTATCAACCCCGCCGCACGAACCCGTTGTTTTCTGGATTTTATCCTCGAGCTGGCCAAAGGCTGAGCCCATAAAAAAACCGCCAGCAAGTGGCGGTTTTTGAACGGTTTTGTAAACCCGATTACATCAGCGGCTGCGCTAACTGCACCAGGCTAATAAGCGGCTGCGGATAAACACCCAGCAGCAGCACCAGCAGGGCAGAAATCAGCACCACCACGCCGCCCGCGGTCAACGCCCAGTTAGATGGGGTATCACGGTTAAGCTGCTGAGGTGCGCTCAGGTACAGGCTCACGGTCACGCGCAGATAGTAGTAAAGGCCGATGGCGCTGCCCAGTACCACTGCACCGGTCAGCCACCACAGGTGGGCCTGAACGCCGACTGCGATGATGTAGAACTTACCGATGAAGCCCAGGGTCATTGGAATACCCGCCAGGGAAAGCATCATCACGGTCATTACCGCAGAAAGCACCGGCTTGTGCCAGAACAGACCACGATAGGAGAACAGTGAGTCGGCATCCGGGCCACGGTACGGGCTGGACATCAGGCTAACCACGCCGAACGCCCCCAGGCTGCTGAACAGGTAAGCGGCCAGATAAACCCCTACCGCTTCCATCGACATATTGCCGGTTTGCAGCGCAATCAGCGCCACCAGCAGGTAACCGAGGTGTGCGATGGAAGAGTAGCCCAGCAGGCGCTTGATGTTGGACTGGTTCAGCGCCATCAGGTTACCGAAGAGGATGGAAGCGAAGGCGATAATACCCAGTACCACACGAACCGCTTCGCTGTTGCCCACCGGCGCGTAGAGGAACAGACGCATCACCACGCCAAAAATGGCGATTTTGCTGGCTGTCGCCAGGAAGGTGGAGACCGGGGCAGGAGCGCCCTGGTAAACGTCTGGGGTCCACAGGTGGAACGGCACCAGAGACAGCTTGAAGCCAAGACCGACAATCATCAGGCCCAGACCCGCCAGCAGCAGAGGTTCGTGCAGCATGTTGTCCGCCAGGCTCTTACCGAGGCTAACAAACGACAGGCTACCGGACTCGGCGTAAACCAGCGCCATACCGAACAGCAGGAAGGACGATGCCGCCGCTGACAGAATGGTGTACTTGATGCTTGCTTCCAAAGAACGCTTCTGGCGGAAGGCATAGCCGACCAGGCCGAACAGCGGCAGAGAGATCAGCTCAATGCCGAGGAACAGCGCCGCGAGGTGGTTCGCGTTAGCCAGCAGGATGCCGCCGAGGGCAGCAATCAGTACCAGCAGGTAGAACTCTTCGCGGTTGTCGGTGTAGCCTTGAAGCCACGGGTAAGCAAAGGTACAGGTCGCCAGGCTCGCCAGCAGCACCAGCCCGGTGTAGAGCATGGCGTAGCCGTCAACGCGCATCAGCGGGGTGACGTCCATCGCCCCTGCCTGACCGACAAACCACAGTGAAATCAGCGCGGCGTTAAGGCCGATAACCGACAGCGTAGCATTCAGAAAATGGTCGCGTCGCCACGCAATGGAGAGCATCACAACCACCACCGTCAATCCGACGATCAACAGCGGTAGCAGCGCGATCAAATGTTGAGGAGTTATTGTCATGGCGAATTACGGCCTTGTAGTAGAAAGTGAACTGGTAAACCACTGCTGAATATTGCTCATCGCAGAATGCGAAGTATCCAGAATCGGCTGCGGGAAGAAGCCCAGCAGGACTAACAGCACCACCAGCAACAGAATGATAAAGAACTCGCGCATGGACATGCCAGGCAGCTGTTTATCGCTGATTTCGCTCTTAGCTTTACCGAAGTAAGCGCGGTGCAACATCGCCAGGGAGTAAACGGAGGCGAAGACCAGACCGAAGGTTGAAATCACGGTAATGACCGGCACAACGTGGAAGCTGCCGAACAGAATCATGAATTCACCAACGAAGTTACCGGTCCCCGGCATCCCGAGGGTGGCAACAGCGAAGAACATCGACAGGCCCGGCAGCCATTTAATTTTGTTCCACAGACCGCCCATCATACGCATATCACGGGTGTGCAGACGCTCATAAAGCTGACCGCAGATGATGAACATACCCGCAGCAGACAGACCGTGGGCAATCATCTGAATCACCGCGCCCTGGTAAGCCAACTGGTTGCCGGTGTAGATAGCAATCAGCACGAAGCCCATGTGGGAAACGGAGGTATAAGCAATCAGGCGTTTAATGTCGGTCTGAGCAAAGGCCATCCACGCGCCGTAGAAGATGCCGATGACGCCCAGCCACATGGCGATTGGCGCGAACTCTGCGGACGCTTCAGGGAACAGCGGCAGAGAGAAGCGCAGCAGGCCGTAGGCTGCGGTTTTCAGCAAGATCCCCGCCAGGTCAACGGAACCTGCCGTTGGTGCCTGAGAGTGTGCATCCGGCAGCCAGCCGTGAAGCGGAACCACCGGCATTTTCACCGCGAAGGCGATAAAGAAGCCCAGCATCAGCAGCCATTGTACGCCGTGGGACATCGGTGTTTTCAGCAGCAGCTCGTAGTTGAAGGTCCACACGCCGGTCGCGTTGTAGTGCACAAACACCAGGCCAAGGATAGCTATCAGCATCACCAGGCCGCTCGCCTGGGTATAGATGAAGAACTTGGTTGCGGCGGTAATACGCGTCTTCCCGTCGGAGGCTTTGTGGCCCCACAGTGCAATCAGGAAGTACATCGGCACCAGCATCATTTCCCAGAAGAAGAAGAACAGGAACATGTCGATGGCAAGGAACACGCCGATAACGCCACCGAGGATCCACATCAGGTTGAGGTGGAAGAAGCCCTGATATTTTTCGATTTCATTCCAGGAACAAAGTACCGCCAGCACGCCGAGCAGGCCGGTCAGCACTACCATCAGCAGCGACAGACCGTCGAGCGCCAGGTGAATTTCAATGCCAAAACGTGGGATCCACGGCAGAACAAATTCTGACTGCCACTGCGGCAAACCCGCCGCCTGCGTCAGTGAGTAGCCACCCTGCAACCACAATTGCAGAGAGAGTGCCAGTGTCAGCCCCATGGTAATCAGCGCTATCCAGCGAGGCACTTTCACGCCGAAGCGTTCGGTCTGCCAGCAGAAGAAGCCGCCGATAAAGGGGATTAGTATTAGCCAGGGTAATAGCATGGCGTTTGAGTCCCTAAGTCAAAATAATTCTTAAACATCGCTCACTTCCCAGCGCCAGAGGAGGAATAAACCTCGCTCCGACCCTCTCTCATCAGAGAGAGGGGGATGGAAGAAATCCTGTTAACGCAGAACCAGCAGCAGGCCGAGTACCACAACGGCCCCGATGCTCATTGACGCAACATACCAGCGCAGGTAACCATTCTCGCTCACCAGCAGGCCGCGGCTAGCAAAGCGGGAAAGAATGGCTGGAATGTTCATCAGCGCATTCAGCGGGTCACGACGCAGCAGCCACGCAATGCCGAGGAACGGCTTGACGAAAATCATGTCGTACAGCCAGTCGAAGCCCCAGGCATTGAACCACCAGGTACCGAAGAAACGCCCCGGTGCGCTGTTCGCAAGCGACGTCACCAGAGTACGTTTGCCCAGCCACAGGAAGGCGGCAATCAGGATACCGGCAATGGCGACGACGCCGGAGATGATCTCCAGGGTCAGCACGCTGCCGTGCGCAAGTTCAGTGGTTTCCGGCAGGACGCCGCGCAGCGGTGGCACAATCATGGCGCCAACGAAGGTGGACAGTACCAGCAGAACAACCAGCGGCAGGTGGTGGGTAATCCCCTTCCCTGCGTGAGCGTGAATTTTTTCTTCGCCGTGGAACGTGATGAAAATCATGCGGAAGGTGTACAGCGAGGTCATGAACGCCCCGACCAGGCCCGCAACCATCAGGTTGATGTGGCCGTTCGCCATTGCACCGGCAAGAATCTCATCTTTACTGAAGAAGCCTGCGGTAATCAGCGGCAGAGCGGACAGCGCCGCGCCCCCGACCAGGAAGCAGACATACACCAGCGGAATGGACTTACGCAGGCCACCCATCTTGAAGATGTTTTGCTCGTGGTGGCACGCCAGAATCACCGAGCCGGATGACAGGAACAGCAGCGCTTTAAAGAACGCGTGGGTCATCAGGTGGAAGATTGCCGCATCCCAGGCCTGCACGCCCAGCGCCAGGAACATGTAGCCAATCTGGCTCATGGTGGAGTAAGCGAGTACGCGTTTGATGTCGGTCTGTACCAGCGCAGCAAAGCCTGCCAGCACCAGCGTAACGGCACCAACGATACCCACCAGATGCAGTATTTCCGGGGTCATCAGGAACAGGCCGTGGGTACGGGCAATCAGATAGACGCCCGCGGTTACCATGGTCGCCGCGTGAATCAGCGCAGAAACAGGGGTTGGACCCGCCATCGCATCCGCCAGCCATGTTTGCAGCGGAAGCTGTGCAGATTTACCGACCGCACCGCCCAGCAGCATCAGGGTTGCCCAGGTCAGCATCTGGTTACCAGCAGCAAAGTGCTGCGGCGCCAGCTCAACCATTTCGCGGAAGTTCAGCGTACCCAGCTCGTTGTAGAGAATGAACAGGCCAAAGGCCAGGAACACGTCCCCCACGCGGGTAACCACGAAAGCTTTCATAGCCGCCGCGTTGTTCTTCGGATCGGTGTAGTAGAAACCGATCAGCAGGTAAGAACAGAGGCCCACGCCTTCCCAGCCGAGATACATCAGCAGCAGGTTATCGGCGAGAACCAGAACCACCATGCTGGCGATGAACAGGTTGGTGTAGGCGAAGAAGCGGGAATAACCCTCTTCGCCGCGCATGTACCAGGAAGCGAACATGTGGATCAGGAAGCCGACGCCAGTAACCACGGAAAGCATGGTCAGGGACAGGCCGTCCAGCACCAGGTTGAAGCCGATGTTAAAGTCACCGACCGCCATCCAGGTCCACAGCGGCTGAGTAAACGCCTGCTGCCCGTTGTTAAAGAAATCAACCCCGGCAATAGCGGTGACAACCGCCGCCAGACCTACTGAGCCCATCCCGATGGTTGCGGACAGGTTTTCTGACCAGCGGCCGCGGGAGAATGCCAACAGTAAAAAGCCAATCAATGGCAGAACAATGGTTAACCAGAGAAGGTTCATCCACGCATCTCACTTACTGAATCGATATTCAGATTCTGGCGACGACGATGGAGCTGCAGTAACAGCGCGAGGCCAATACTGGCTTCGGCAGCAGCTAAGCTAATCGCGAGTATATACATCACCTGACCGTCAGCCTGGCCCCAGTAGCTGCCGGCAACCACGAAGGCCAGCGCGGCGGCGTTAATCATCACTTCCAGGCTGATCAGCATGAACAGCAGGTTGCGGCGGATGACCAGACCGGTCAGTCCCAGCACGAACAAAATGGCGGCGAGGATCAGTCCATGTTGCAGCGGGATCATACGTTCTCCTCCGTTTTTCTTCTCACGGCCATATCAGCAGGGCGATTGCTCAGCACCTCGCCGACACGGTCTTCACGACCCAGGTGGAACGCAACGACCAGGCCCGCCAGCAGCAGCATGGAGGCCAGCTCCACCGCCAGAACATAAGGCCCGAACAGCGCGATACCGACCTGCTTCGCATCGATGGAAGTACCATCAATACCCTGGTCGTTAACGGTGCGGATTGCGTAAATCAGAACCACCAACAGGATTGCAGACAGGATACCAGGCCCGATCCACAGCTGCGGCTTCAGCCATTCGCGCTCCTGCTGCTGAACCGCGTTACCGAGGTTAAGCATCATCACCACGAAGACGAACAGCACCATGATAGCCCCGGCGTAGACGATTATCTCCAGCGCACCGGCGAAGTAAGCCCCCAGGGAGAAAAACACCCCTGAGATCGCCAGCAGCGAGATGATCAGGTACAGCAGCGCATGCACCGGATTGGTGTGAGTAATCGTCCGAAGGGTCGTCAGGACGGCCACAATGGCGCAGATATAAAAAGCGAATTCCATTCCTGACTCCTTAAGGTAACAGGCCTTTGACGTCGATAGGCTTGGCTTCGTTTTCCGCTTCGCCCTTATCTTTGCCGTCGATTGCCATACCTGCCATCCGGTAGAAGTTATATTCCGGGTATTTGCCCGGACCGGAAATCAGCAGATCCTCTTTCTCGTACACCAGATCCTGGCGCTTGTACTCACCCAGCTCGAAGTCCGGGGTAAGCTGAATCGCGGTGGTCGGGCAGGCTTCTTCACACAGGCCGCAGAAGATGCAGCGAGAGAAGTTGATACGGAAGAACTCCGGATACCAACGACCGTCTTGCATCTCGGCTTTCTGCAGGGAAATACAGCCTACCGGGCAGGCTACCGCACACAGGTTACAGGCTACGCAGCGCTCTTCACCGTCCGGGTCGCGCGTCAGCACGATACGGCCACGGTAGCGCGGCGGCAGATACACTGGTTCTTCCGGATACATGCGGGTTTCGCGCTTGGCGAAAGCGTGCATGCCGATCATCCAGATACTGCGTACCTGGGTGCCGAAACCAACCACTAACTCTTTCAATGTCATGGTTTTTTCACCCCTTATGGTGCCTGGTAAAGAATGACCGCGGCGGTCACCAGCAAGTTGATAAGCGTCAGCGGGAGGCAAACTTTCCAGCCGAAGGACATCACCTGGTCATAACGCGGACGAGGCAGTGCGGCGCGAATCAAAATGAACATCATCATGAAGAACGCGGTTTTCAGCGCGAACCAGATGAACGGCGGTAACCACGGGCCATGCCAGCCACCAAAGAACAGCGTCACGATCAGCGCAGACACGGTGACGATGCCGATGTATTCCCCGACGAAGAACAGACCGAACTTCATACCGGAATATTCGATGTGATAACCATCGGCCAGTTCCTGCTCGGCTTCCGGTTGGTCAAACGGGTGACGGTGGCAAACCGCAACGCCGGCAATCGCGAAGGTCACGAAGCCGAAGAACTGCGGGATAACGTTCCACAGATTGGCCTGGTTGTTGACGATGTCGGCCATATTAAAGGAACCGGCCTGCGCCACCACGCCCATCAGGGAAAGCCCCAGGAACACTTCATAGCTCAGGGTCTGCGCGGAAGCACGCATCGCACCAAGCAGGGAGTATTTGTTGTTACTGGACCAGCCGGCGAACAGCACGGCGTAAACCGCCAGGCCCGCCAGCATCAGGAAGAACAGGATCCCGATGTTCAGATCCGCAACCACCCAGCTTGGGCTGACCGGCACAATGGCAAAGGCCAGCAGCAGCGAGGTGAACGCGATCATTGGCGCAAGAGTAAATATCACGCGGTCAGAGAACTTAGGGATCCAGTCCTCTTTAAAGAACATCTTGATCATGTCCGCAACCAGCTGGAGTGAACCACCCCAGCCTACGCGGTTCGGTCCATAGCGGTTCTGGAACAGACCGAGCAGACGGCGTTCGCCGAAGCTCATGAATGCCCCACAGGTCACCACGACCAGCAGAATGACAACCGCTTTGAGGATGCTCAGCAGAATGTCGATAACTTCCGGTGTCAGCCAGCTCATTGCGCAGCCTCCTGCAGATTTTCAAGACGAGCACCGGCAAGCACTGGCGCAATCCCCGGCATCCCCATCGGCAGACCTACCTGCCCTGCAACCAAACCTTCGGACAGCTGCAGCGGCAGACTCAGCGTCTGGCCTTCGTAGCTGAAGGAGATCAGGCTCCCGGCGTTAACGCCAAGCTTCGCGGCATCGGCCGGGTTCAGCTTGATGTATGGCTCAACCATACGCTTCTGGAACACCGGAGAACGCTGGGACATCTCGTCGCTACCAAACAGGTGGTAGTACGGTGCGATGCGCCATTTGCCCTCTTCCGCGTGGAAGGTATCCGGCACGGAAGTGAAGTAATCCAGACCCGTTTCAGAGGCTTCAATCAGGCGTACGCCCGGATCGCCGTGACGCAGATGGCCGCCCACTTCAGCCTGGAATTTGTTCCATGCCTGCGGGGAGTTCCAGCCTGGAGCCCAGGCAAACGGAATCTGCTGACGGTCGGCCAGCGGGCTGTTGTTCCCTTCCATAGAGAAGGCGAACATCGTGTCTTTATCCTGTGGCTGACGCGGTTCATGCACGCTGATGTTGGCGCGCATGGCGGTACGTCCGCTCGAACGGATAGGAGAACGAGACAGCTTCTGGCCTTTGATACGGAAGGAAGCATCAGGCGCGGCTTCTTTGATACCGGCCATCTGAGGCAATGCCTTCACGCAGGCGTCGATCACGTGGTCTAGCTGCGTCCAGTCAACGTCGCGGCTCTGCACGGTGCTGTGCAGCGAGTGCAGCCAGCGCCAGCTTTCGAACATCGTTACGCTGGTGTCGTAGTAAGCCGGGTCATAAACCTGGAAGAAGCGCTGGGCGCGACCTTCGTTGTTAATGACCGTACCGTCGCTTTCCGCGAAGCTCGCCGCGGACAGGACCAGATGGGCTTTGTCCATGATGTCCGTACGCTGATGGTCGATAACCATCACCAGAGGAGCTTTGCTCAGCGCAGCATCTACGCGGGCGGCTGAAGCATGGCGATGCAGATCGTTTTCCAGCACCACTACCGCATCGGCAGCACCGCTTTCCAGCTCGCTCAGGGCTTCTTCCAGAGAACCGCCGCCAATCATGCCGAGGCCAACGCTGTTAACCGCACGGGCAATCATGGTTACGCCGACATCCGCACCGCGGCCTTTCAGCGCTTTAGCCACGTTGGCCGCAGCCTGAATTACCGCTTCGCTACCGGCGTTAGTCCCGGAAACAATCAGCGGCTTCTTCGCGCCGGCCAGGGCTTGAACGATGACGTCGACTTTATTCTTCAGGTCGCGGTCCAGCTCAACGGCCGGAGAGTTGCTGTCCAGCGCATTGGCAATCGCAAAACCAAGACGAGCCTGATCTTCAACCGGCGCGCGGTAAGTCCATGCGGCGATATCATCCAGGCGGGTGCTGTCCACGTTGGTGACAAACAGCGGGTGCTTAGCGTTCTGACCGATGTTCAGGATTGCGGCTATCTGCCAGTCAGCAACTTTCTGTGCCGCCGCCATTTCACGCGCCTTCCCTTTTACCGCCTGGCGAATGGCCAGTGCAGCACGAGCGCCGGTCTGGGTAACATCTTCGCCCAGAATCAGCACCGCATCATAAGATTCGATTTCACGCAGAGCAGGAGTATGAACGCCGCTTTCACGCAGCACTTTCAGCATCAGCTGCAGGCGAGCCTGCTCACCGGCCGCAATGCCCGTGTAGAAGTTGTCGGCCCCAACCAGCTCACGCAGAGCGAAGTTGCTTTCCACGCTCGCACGCGGAGAACCGATGCCGATCACTTTCTTCGACTGACGCAGGATATCCGCAGCGCCCTGCATCGCCTGCTCGGCGTTCAGGGTAATGAGGTCATCGCCACGGCGCTGAATAGGGTGACGCGGACGGTCCTTCAGGTTGACGTAACCGTAACCGAAGCGGCCGCGGTCACACAGGAAGTAGTGGTTCACGGTGCCGTTGTAGCGGTTTTCGATACGACGCAGCTCACCGTAACGTTCACCCGGGCTGGTGTTACAGCCCAGCGAGCACTGCTGACAGATGCTCGGTGCGAACTGCATATCCCATTTACGGTTGTAGCGCTCGGAGTGCGTTTTGTCGGTGAATACACCGGTCGGGCAAATTTCTACCAGGTTACCGGAGAACTCGCTTTCCAGCGTGCCGTCTTCCGGGCGACCGAAGTAGACGTTGTCGTGCGCGCCGTAAACGCCCAGATCTTTACCGTCAGCGTAGTCTTTGTAGTAACGCACGCAGCGGTAACAGGCGATACAGCGGTTCATTTCGTGAGAGATGAACGGACCGAGATCCTGGTTGCGGTGAGTACGCTTGGTAAAGCGATAGCGACGGAAGCTATGACCGGTCATGACGGTCATATCCTGCAGGTGGCAGTTACCGCCCTCTTCACAGACCGGACAGTCGTGCGGGTGGTTAGTCATCAACCACTCCACAACGCTTTCACGGAACTGTTTCGCTTCGCCATCATCAATAGAGATGAAGGTCCCGTCGGAGGCCGGTGTCATACAGGACATCACCAGGCGCCCACGGGTGTCTTCCGCGTTCTGATATTGCTTCACCGCACACTGGCGGCAAGCACCGACGCTGCCCAGCGCCGGATGCCAGCAAAAATAAGGAATATCAAGACCGAGGGAGAGACAAGCTTCTAGCAAGTTGTCTGCCCCATTGACCTCGTATTCTTTGCCGTCTACATGAATCGTAGCCATAGTCAGCATGCTTCCAGTTGGCCTGAATAACTTCAGGCGTTAATCAAAAATTCTTGTGCAATGCACCCTCACCCGATTTCGCTTTCTCCCTCGCCCCTTAGGGGAGAGGGCCGGGGTGGGGGGCGATATCACCAGCGCGTTTTTAACAGGTTCGGCTGAATGCCATTAATGGCACGCAGATTCCCGTAATCCTGTTTGGCAATGCCTGCTTCGAATTCGTCGCGGAAATATTTAATCGCACTCTGCAATGGCTCTACGGCACCCGGCGCGTGGGCACAGAAGGTTTTACCCGGTCCCAGGTGGCGGCACAGCTGCTCGAGGGTTTCGATATCCCCCGGCTGCCCTTCGCCACGCTCCAGCGCGCGCAGAATTTTTACGCTCCACGGCAGACCATCGCGGCACGGTGTACACCAGCCGCAGGATTCACGGGCAAAGAACTCTTCCAGGTTACGCACCAGCGGCACCATACCGATTTCATGGTCAACCGCCATTGCCAGCGCCGTACCGAGACGGCTGCCTGCTTTACCAATACTTTCAAACTCCATCGGCAGATCGAGGTGCGCTTCCGTCAGGAAGTCTGTCCCCGCGCCACCCGGCTGCCAGGCTTTAAACTTCAGGCCATCACGCATGCCGCCGGCGTATTCTTCCAGGATCTCGCGGGCGGTTGTCCCGAAAGGTAATTCCCAGACGCCAGGGTTTTTAACGCGGCCGGAGAAGCCCATCAGCTTGGTACCGGCATCTTTACTCATGCCGCCACCAATGCCCTGGTACCACTCAACGCCGTTAGCCAGAATCGCAGGCACGTTACACAGGGTTTCGACGTTGTTTACACAGGTCGGTTTACCCCATACGCCGCTTGATGCCGGGAACGGTGGCTTAGAACGAGGGTTCGCACGGCGACCTTCGAGGGAGTTAATCAGCGCAGTTTCTTCACCGCAGATATAACGCCCTGCCCCGGTGTGCACGATAAGCTCGAAGTCGAACCCGGAACCCAGAATATTTTTGCCAAGCAGGCCCGCTTCGGTGGCTTCAGCGATTGCGCGGCGCAAATGAACGGCCGCTTCAATGTACTCACCGCGCAGGAAGATGTAGCCACGGTAAGCCTTAAGCGCAAAGGCGGAGATCAGCATGCCTTCCACCAGCAGGTGCGGCAGTTGCTCCATCAGCAGGCGGTCTTTATAGGTGCCCGGCTCCATTTCATCGGCGTTACACAGCAGGTAACGGATGTTCATGGACTCGTCTTTTGGCATCAGGCTCCACTTCAAACCGGTGGAAAAACCCGCGCCGCCGCGCCCTTTCAGGCCGGCGTCTTTTACCGCATTAACGATTTCATCCGGTGCCATGGCGGTCAGCGCCTTACGCGCGCCTTCATAGCCGTTTTTGCTGCGGTATTCGTCGAGCCAGACAGGCTGTTTGTCATCACGCAGACGCCAGGTCAGCGGATGCGTTTCGGCAGTACGAATAATCGTCTTCATTTATACTGCTCCAGCAAGTCAGGGATGGCTTCCGGCGTCAGATGGCTGTGAGTGTCCTCATCAATCATCATGGTCGGCCCCTTGTCGCAGTTGCCCAGACAGCAGGTTGGCAGCAGGGTGAAGCGACCGTCAAACGTGGTCTGGCCCGGTTTGATGTTCAGTTTGGCTTCAATCGCCGACTGAATACCCTGGTAGCCGGTGATATGGCACACCACGCTGTCGCAGTAGCGAATCACGTGACGGCCGACCGGCTGGCGGAAGATTTGGCTATAGAATGTCGCCACGCCTTCTACGTCGCTTGCCGGAATACCCAGCACGTCAGCGATAGCGTAAATAGCACCATCCGGCACCCAGCCGCGCTGTTTCTGAACGATTTTCAGCGCTTCGATAGAGGCCGCACGGGCATCTTCGTAATGGTGTTTTTCGTGCTCAATCGCCTCACGCTCTGCCGCACTCAGCTCAAAAGCCTCAGCCTGGTTTTGTTGGTTATCGTGCATAGTTAGCGATCCACATCAGACATTACAAAATCGATACTACCCAGATAGACAATCAGGTCTGAAACCAGGCTGCCTCGGATCGCCGCCGGAATTTGCTGCAGGTGCGCAAAGCTCGGGGTACGAATACGGGTACGGTAGCTCATGGTGCTAGCGTCACTGGTCAGGTAGTAACTGTTAATCCCTTTCGTTGCCTCAATCATCTGGAAGGATTCGTTGGCTGGCATAACCGGGCCCCACGAAACCTGCAGGAAGTGAGTGATCAGGGTTTCGATATGCTGCAGCGTGCGCTCTTTCGGCGGCGGCGTGGTCAGCGGGTGATCCGCTTTGAACGGGCCGGCTGGCATATTTTTCAGGCACTGCTCAAGAATGCGCAGGCTCTGGCGAAGCTCTTCAACTTTCAGCATGACGCGGGTATAGCAGTCGCTGATGCCACCGCCGACCGGCACTTCGAAGTCGAAGTTCTGGTAGCCAGAGTAAGGACGAGCCTTACGCACGTCGAAGTCGATACCGGTGGCACGCAGGCCAGCACCGGTGGTGCCCCACTCCAGCGCTTCTTTCGCGGTATAGGCAGCAACGCCCTGAGAACGGCCCTTCAGAATGGTGTTGCGCAGCGCGGCTTTCTCATAGGAATCCAGGCGCTTCGGCATCCACTCGAGGAACTCTTTCAGCAGACGCTCCCAGCCCTTCGGCAGGTCGTGTGCAACGCCGCCGATACGGAACCAGGCCGGGTGCATACGGAAACCGGTAATCGCTTCCACCAGATCGTAGATTTTCTGACGATCGGTAAAGGCGAAGAACACCGGGGTCATGGCGCCGACGTCCTGAATAAAGGTAGAGATGTACAGCAGGTGGCTGTTGATGCGGAAAAGCTCGGAGAGCATAACGCGGATAACTTCAACGCGTTCCGGCACCACAATGCCGGCCAGCTTTTCTACCGCCAGCACGTAAGGCATTTCGTTGACGCAGCCGCCGAGGTATTCGATACGGTCGGTATACGGAATGTAGCTGTGCCAGGACTGACGCTCACCCATTTTCTCTGCGCCACGGTGGTGGTAGCCGATATCCGGCACGCAGTCGACGATCTCTTCGCCGTCCAGCTGCAGGATGATACGGAAAGCACCGTGTGCGGAGGGGTGGTTTGGCCCCAGGTTCAGGAACATGAAGTCTTCATGCTCGCTGCTGCGCTTCATGCCCCACTCTTCAGGCTTGAAGGTCAGCGCTTCCATTTCCAGATCTTCTTTCTGTTTAGTCAGGATAAACGGATCGAATTCGGTGGCGCGCGCCGGGTAGTCTTTACGCAGCGGGTGGCCTTCCCAGGTCGGCGGCATCATGATGCGCGTCAGGTGCGGGTGGCCGTTGAAGGTGATGCCAAACATCTCCCATGTTTCACGCTCGTACCAGTTGGCGTTCGGGAAGATTTTCGTCAGCGTCGGCAGGTTCAGATCGTTTTCAGATAACGCCACCTTGAGCATGATGTCGCGATTGCGTTCAATGGACATCAGGTGGTAGAAAACGGAAAAATCCGCAGCCGGTAAACCGTTGCGGTGTGTGCGTAGACGCTCATCCATGCCATGCAGGTCGAACAGCATAACGTAGGGTTTTGGTGATTTCTTAAGGAAATCGACCACTTCCAGTAACTGTTCGCGCTTAACCCAGACTACGGGTACCCCGGTGCGGGTTGGCTGAACGGTGAAGGCATCCGGCCCAAAACGGTTACGCAATTCGCCAATGACCGGATCATCCAGGTGATCCCTTGTCTGCCAGGCTGGCATAGCGGCGTCTTGCGCGGTTAAATCGGTCATAGTTCTCACCATTGCAAATGGTTCTGTGGTGACTGCGTTCAGTGCCTTTGCTTTTATAGTATTGATATACAAAGACGCTCACTGACCGCAGGCGCTAATTAAATCTCGTCTGGCGTCCGCAGGTTAGTGACGGCAATACGTTCGCCGCGCTTACGCTCGCGCTCGGACTGCATGTTGGCGCGGTAAACACCCTGATCGCCAACAACCCACGATAGCGGGCGACGCTCTTTACCGATCGATTCCTGCAACAGCATCAGCGCCTGCATGTACGCTTCCGGGCGCGGTGGACAGCCAGGAATGTAAACATCAACCGGGATAAATTTGTCGACGCCCTGAACAACAGAATAGATGTCGTACATGCCGCCAGAGTTCGCGCAGGCACCCATGGAAATAACCCATTTAGGTTCGAGCATCTGATCGTAAAGGCGCTGGATTACCGGAGCCATTTTGGTGAAGCAGGTACCGGCCACCACCATCAGGTCAGCCTGACGAGGAGAAGCACGTAAAACTTCTGCACCGAAACGCGCCACGTCATGCACAGCGGTAAACGACGTCACCATCTCTACGTAGCAGCAGGAAAGGCCAAAGTTGTATGGCCAGATTGAGTTTTTACGACCCCAGTTCACCACATCGTGCATGGCATGCTCAAGCTTGCCCATGTAAACGCTGCGGTTAATCTCTTGTTCGAGGGGATCGGTTACGATCTCCTGCTTTTGCAGGGGATAACGGTCATTCTCACCGTTGGGGTCTATGCGGGTGAGCGTATAGTCCATCTTATTGCCTCGCTGTTACTGCGTATGACGGTTAGTGAGACTGTCGGTTTCCGGGTTCATTTTCTCACGACGCGAACGCGCAGGAGTCCAATCCAGCGCACCGATGCGCACCAGATAAACCAGACCAGCCAGTAACACTAAAATGAAAATTGCGGCCTCGACGAAGCCAATCCAGCCGCTTTCACGGATAGAAGTTGACCACGCGTAGAGATACAAGGCTTCCACGTCAAAGATAACGAAGAACATGGCGACCAGGTAAAACTTGGCGGAGAGACGAAGACGTGCCGTACCAACGGAGTCGATACCCGACTCGAAGGGGGTGTTTTTGTGCCGTGCCTTAGCTCTTCCGCCAAGGAACCAGCCCCCGACAAGCATCAGACAGCACAGGCCAACGGCGACAATAAGAAAGACAGCGAACGCCCAGTGATGAGCGATAACTTCAGTGGATGTTGACATACTCATTGCTTACTCATCAAAAGTGGCGCCAAAGTCTCTGCTCTTGTTGGCAGATGAACGCCACATCGATTCATGGGGAGGAACAATCAACCGTACAATAACTACCGGAAATAATGCTTAGGCAGCCAATTGATGGGGTTTTTTACTCCTTTCTATAACCTTTTGTCAACTTTAACAAAAGTATCCACACATTAATTTACACCGACAGCAATTCATTAACATTTAATGCGTTAAAACTCATCAGCACTCGCGTAAAGACCAGATTTTGATGAGGGTGAATCGTGTCCGTTCCGTGTGAAAAAATAAACAGCCCCTATATTTTGGCAGGAAATCTCAACTATTCCTCCCCCCAAGAGGGAGTATTTTCTTGATCTGAGACACGCTTTTGTTAATCCACTTCAAAAAGAAGCAACATTGTTATGCGTTTTTTAACATTACCTGGCCTTTGCGCGAAGTTTTTGTACATAAAATACGCAAAATCCAGAAATTCACTAATTCATTGAATTTATTGGATAATATAAATGGTCGTGTGCTATAGCGAAAATCAGGCATAAAAAATGGGCCATTGGCGCAAAAAAAACCACCAATGACCCATTTTCTACATTTAATATTTTGTTACTAACTAAACGACCTGGGGCTACTCAAAATCCCCTTCTACCAGCAGCGTATCGTCACCTTCACTTCCCACTGCCGCAAACCGGTATGGATTCGTTGGCGTCGCAAGCGCACTGAAAATAGCCTGCGCCAGCTCATTGCCGCTTTCCGGGTTTTTACACAGCAGATATTGGGTTTCAGGTAGCACCGGCAGCCCTTCTGAAGCCCCCAGAACGCGAAGCTCAGGACTCATCATTTCCACAGGCCTTGCCGTAACGCCCAGCCCGGCTTTCACTGCCGCACGTACCGCTGCCAGCGTGGAAGCAACATAGGAAATGCGCCACGGCGTCTGGCTGGCATCAAGATGCTCTATCATCATATCGCGGTACGGGCTCGGATCGTCCAACATCACCAGAGGCAAAGATTCCCCACTCTGGAAAACGTAATCGGCTGCACAGTACCAAAGCGTTGGCGAGGTTCGCAGCACAACCGCGTCGAAGTTAGAAGGGTTGGACGTCGTCACCACCAGATCGACCTCATGCTGATTAAGCATTTCGATCATGAACGGATTGCGCTTTACCCTCACGTCCAGCGCCAGCTTCGGATACACCGAGCTGATGCGGTTTAACAGGAACGGCAAAATGGTATCCGCCGTTTCATCGGACGCGCCGAGCGTTAACGACCCCTGCAGGTTGTTAAACATCAGCGAAGAGCAGGCTTCATCATTGAAGCGAAGGATTTTACGCGCGTAACCCAGCAGTTGAATACCGTGCTCGGTTAGCAGTTTATTACGGCCATGTCGTGCAAAAAGCTCTTTCCCGACTAATTGCTCAAGGCGCTGCATTTGTTGGCTTACAGCGGATTGAGTGCGGCACACCGCAGCCGCCGCGGCGGCAAAGGTATTGAGATCGGCGACCGCAACGAATGTCCTCAGCAGATCGAGGTCGAGGTTCAGTATCGGACGATTTGCGTTAATCATAATTTATTCACTAATAGGTTGCTCTTTCGAGTCTGCCCTGGTTGTATTGCTATGATTTATCAAAGAGATAAAGCAATTCCTTTTACCGAATGTCTCCGGTAGTCCTGGCCGCCATACGTTAGCGGCGCTTCTGTTTGTTATTTTTTTATTCCCGGACATGCTCAATTATCTGAAACATGACCCAATGGGATATTATTCAGGTCAGGATAAGATACAAATCACCGACTCATCGTACCAGTTCAGTATTTTAAAACTGGGTAATAATTGTAAATCAGGTTCAAGAAACGACTTTTAATAAGCTTTTATATGATTATTTAACGGGTTGAAACACGACGGGAGGCATAAACCGGCCTGACCACACAACCAGTTGAATAATAATAGTAATATTTAACAACGCCGGCAAAGACACAGGACTGACGTGCCTCATCGGCATCAAAAACCTACCATTTTTCGTAGTCTATCTTACATTAAAACACTATGTTTTATAACACTTATTGCTGATTATCTGATCTCATTCTCTTTTTGTGGTTCCCCGCTTGTTGATTATTCA
Source organism: Cedecea selenatireducens (assembly GCF_042138895.1). NCBI lineage: Bacteria > Pseudomonadati > Pseudomonadota > Gammaproteobacteria > Enterobacterales > Enterobacteriaceae > Cedecea > Cedecea selenatireducens. Next base: position 105,374 of record NZ_JBHIKW010000002.1, read on the forward strand.
CAACGTTTTTTGAAGTCACCCACAAGCTATAATAAAAGACCCTTAATAATTGCCCAGGTATTTATCTATTACACCAGCCAGCCTTTTGATATACATCTCTTTAACTAACCTGTCATTAATCTCTTAATGTTTCAGCCATGAATATTAATTTTTCCTTATGTTTGTCGACAACCGACTTACGCCAGCAGCACCTCTCACTCAGGAAAGCGCCAGAGGCAGTGAATAGCATCATTCACAAAGAACAAGGCAGTTAATAATGCTAACAAAAATCAAATTATAAGTTATTTTGTTTTTCTATTTTTATAAAATGCCATATCGCTTATACATTGTGCTGTAAAGATAAATTGCATTTCTTCTGGCTCCAACCTTCAAATCTCGCTGCAGCAGGAGTACATTGTGACGGTGCGCTTCCACGGCAGGACGCGAAATTAACAACAAAGGTCGAAGCTTCATGTCCCCCATCGAAAAATCCAGCAAACTTGATAATGTCTGTTATGACATCCGTGGCCCGGTTCTCAAAGAGGCAAAACGCCTTGAAGAAGAAGGCAATAAAGTGCTTAAGCTCAACATAGGGAACCCCGCGCCGTTTGGTTTTGAAGCGCCGGATGAAATCCTTGTTGATGTGATCCGCAATCTTCCTACCGCTCAGGGATATTGCGACTCCAAAGGGCTGTTTTCCGCCCGTAAAGCCATTATGCAGCACTATCAGGCGCGTGGGATGCGGGATGTCACCACGGAAGATATCTATATTGGTAACGGCGTTTCTGAACTGATCGTTCAGTCCATGCAGGCGCTGCTCAACAGCGGCGATGAAATGCTGGTTCCGGCACCGGACTATCCTCTCTGGACCGCCGCCGTCTCACTCTCTAGCGGCAAAGCGGTGCACTACCTTTGCGATGAAGAGTCCGACTGGTTCCCGGACCTCGATGATATCCGCTCAAAAATCACGTCCCGCACGCGCGGCATCGTGATTATCAACCCGAACAACCCTACCGGGGCCGTTTACTCTAAAGAGCTGCTTTTAGAGATTGTTGAGATTGCCCGTCAACACAATCTCATCATCTTTGCCGATGAGATTTACGACAAAATTCTTTATGACGACGCCGAGCATCATTCCATTGCCGCGCTGGCCCCGGATCTGCTGACGATTACCTTTAACGGCCTGTCAAAGACCTACCGCGTTGCCGGTTTCCGTCAGGGCTGGATGGTGCTTAACGGGCCGAAAAAACACGCTAAAGGCTATATTGAAGGTCTGGAAATGCTGGCCTCCATGCGCCTGTGCGCCAACGTTCCTGCCCAACATGCGATTCAAACCGCGCTGGGAGGCTACCAGAGCATCAGCGAATTTATCGTGCCCGGCGGCCGCCTGTACGAACAGCGCAACCGCGCCTGGGAGTTGATCAACGAGATCCCCGGCGTCTCCTGCGTTAAGCCTCGCGGCGCGCTGTATATGTTCCCGAAAATTGACGCGAAGCGCTTCAATATTCATGACGACCAGAAGATGGTGCTGGACTTCCTGCTGCAGGAAAAAGTTCTGCTGGTTCAGGGTACAGCCTTTAACTGGCCGTGGCCGGATCACGTGCGTATTGTTACGCTGCCGCGCGTTGACGACTTAGAAATGTCGATTGCCAAACTTGGGCGTTTCCTCGGCCATTACCACCAGTAAGCCCGTCGGGGGACATTTGCAATGTCCCCCTTCTCCCCTCACAATGACGCCACCGAGTTGTAACCGCGAGAACGTCATGAGCCAGAGCCATTTCTTTGCCCACCTCTCCCGCCTGAAACTGATCAACCGCTGGCCGCTGATGCGCAACGTCCGCACCGAAAATGTGTCCGAACACAGCCTGCAGGTCGCCATGGTTGCCCACGCGCTCGCCGCCATCAAGAATCGCAAGTTTAACGGCAACGTTAACGCGGAGAGAATCGCGCTTCTGGCGATGTACCACGACGCCAGCGAAGTGCTGACCGGGGATTTGCCCACGCCGGTAAAATATTTCAATTCGCAAATCGCGCATGAATACAAAGCCATTGAAAAGATTGCCCAGCAGAAGCTGATTGACATGGTGCCGGAAGAGCTGCGCGACATCTGGGCTCCGCTGATAGATGAGCACAGCTACAGCGAAGAAGAGAAAGCGCTGGTGAAACAGGCAGATGCGTTATGCGCTTACCTGAAATGTCTGGAAGAGCTGTCGGCAGGCAATAACGAGTTCCTGCTGGCGAAAAGCCGTCTGGAAAAAACGCTGGCCGACCGCCACAGCCCGGAAATGGACTACTTCATGCAGGTCTTTGTGCCAAGTTTCCAGCTTTCGCTGGATGAGATAAGCCAGGATTCACCGCTTTAAACACTTCCCCTCTGCCGAAGCGAAATCAGGATAATGTTTTCCCCTTCTCCCTTACAGGGAGAAGGCCGTGTGAGAGTAAGTATCAGAACGGAAACAGCATCGGCACCATCACTACGCTCACGATCATCACAATGACGGTAAAAGGCACGCCGAGTTTCACGAAGTCGCTAAATTTATAGTTCCCTGGCCCCAGCACCAGCGTGTTCACAGGCGATGATACGGGCGTCATAAACGCCGCAGAGGCAGCCATCGCCACAATCATCGCGAACGGATAAGGTGAAACGCCCATCGATTTAGCGGCAGCCAGGGCGATAGGTGCCATCAGTACCGCCGTCGCGGTATTGGAGATAAACAGCCCGATGGTTGCACACATCACAAACAGGCAAACCAGCATGATGTAAGGCCCATATCCGCCACCGAACTCCATCAGCCCATGAACGATTAAATCCACCCCTCCGGTTTTCTGCAACGCCAGCGCAAAAGGCATCATCCCGACAATCAGAATAATGCTCGGCCAGTGAATCGCCTTATAGGCGCTTTCCATATCAATACAACGGAACTTGCCCATCAGCATGCAGGCGATAATCGCGGCAATAGGGTTGGGTATCTCGTCGGTCAGCATGAGCGCGACCATTAGCGCCAGGCAGAAAATTGCGTGCGGCGCCTGGCTGTGTGCCGGAGAAGCATCCCGCTCTTCCACCGGCAGATTGAGCACCAGGAAATCACGATTTTGCTGTGAAAGCTGGTTAATCAGCTTCCAGTCGCCGACGACCAGAATAATATCCCCCAGTTGAATGGGCTCATCCACCAGCAGCCCTTCCATTGCCTTACCGTCTCGCCGCAGGCCAACAACGTTGAGACCGTAGCGGGTTCGGAAGGCGATTTCTCGCAAAGTCTGCCCGGTCAGTTCCGATTCGGGTAAAAGCGATACTTCAGCCATGCCCACATCCAACGCCTGATCCGAGAAATACTCGCCGCGCAGCACCATCGGCTCCAGCATTTGTTCGCTGCAAAACTCACGTAAATCAACGTCCGAGGCGGACATATCGATCAGTAGAACGTCACGCGCGCGGAACTCGGTCACGCCGGTCACATTAACGATAACGCGGCGGAACTTGCGCCACCGTTCAAGGCCGATAACGTTAGCCCCGTAGCGCTCACGCAGCTTCAAATCATCCAGCCGGTGGCCGACCATCGGCGAACCGGGGCGAATAGCCAGCCGTCGCGCCCGCCCGGTCAGGCGATATTCTTTAATCAAGTCGCGGAAAGAACGGCGCTTCCAGCTCTCTTTTCCCGCCTCATCGCCCTGCCCTTTAAGCGCAAAACGCACCACCAGCATATAAAGGATGCCAAGCACCAATACCGCCAGGCCAATCGGCGTCACGCTAAAGAACTGGAAGCCTTCCAGCCCTTCGCGCAGCAGCTCACTATTGATAACAAGATTAGGCGGCGTGGCGACGATGGTCATCATGCCGCTGATAAGCCCGGCGAAACTAAGCGGCATCATCAATCTGGAGGGGGAAATTTTCATGCGCATTGAAACGCTGATAACCACCGGAATAAAAATGGCCACCACGCCGGTAGAACTCATAAAGGCACCCAATCCGGCTACCGTCACCATCAGCAGGATCAGCATTTTGGTTTCGCTGCTGCCCGCCACGTCCACCAGCCAGCTGCCCATTTTGGTTGCGACGCCGGTACGCACCAGCCCGTCACCAATAATGAACAGCGCGGCAATCAGGATAACGTTGGGATCGCTGAACCCTGAAAAGGCCTCGCTAAGGCTTAACGTCCCGCTGAGGACAAAAGCGACAATAACCAACAGAGCCACCGCGTCCATACGCATCTTTCCGGTAGCGAACAGCAGGACAGCAACCCCCAGCAACGACAACACCCAAATGAGTTCCGAATTCAAAACGAGTCCCTGAATGGCTGATTATTGGTGAATTGAATGTAGATGAGAATGCCATAAAAAAAACCCCGCAAATGCGGGGTTAAATCATGGGATTAGTGTTTTCTTAACACTTCGACCGTGCCGTCCGGCGATTTCTGGACCAGCAGCTCGGTAAGGGAGGTGAGGACATAATCCACGTGTTCAAGCCGTGGCGTATCCGCCGGGGCGTTAACCGCAATCACGTGGCAGCCAGCAGCAAGTCCGGAAAGCACGCCGGCGGGCGCATCTTCAACGACTACGCACTCTTCCGGCTCGAGCCCAAGCAGCTGAGCACCGAGCAAATAGGCGTCAGGTTCAGGTTTCCCGCGCGCCACTCGCTCGGCCGTCACAAAGACTTCCGGCTCGGGCAGGCCACCCGCCAGGCGACGAGCGGACGCTACCGGCACAGAACCTGAAGTGACGATAGCCCATGGAATACCGGCTTCGTTAAGGTGAGCCAAAAGCTCCGCAGCTCCAGGCAAGGCAACGATACCGTCGGTATCTTCAGACTCCAGCTTCTCGAGGCGCAGGAACTCCTGCTGAATTTCTTCCTCGGAGGCACCGGCCATAAAATGGCGCAGTGAGGTAATCGCCTGCTTGCCGTGGATGAAGCCCAAGACTTCTTCCGGGGAAATATTAAAACGCTTTGCCCAGTTTACCCACGCGCGCTCGACGGCAGGAAGGGAGTCAACCAGCGTACCATCCAAATCAAACAAGAAACCTTTACACTTCACTACGCGTCTCTCCTCAGGCGTTAATAATCTGCGCAATCTCGTTGGCGCTTAAGTGATACTGACGCGGGCAGGCATGCCACACCTTCAGCATTCGTTGGTATTTGTCCCACATTGGGGTTTGGGCGTTAAAGCCGTGGGTGCCGGCATCGAAATGGGTATAGCGGCCTTCAATGTTCACCATAAAGCGAACATAGCCCAGGAAACGGGCTTCGGTGGCGGCATCAAAGCCCATAAAGGTGACGCGACGTTCGTCGATGTCCTGGCTGTCTTTCAGGTTGGTCCAGGAAACGTGCAGCGCGTGATACATCTCCATGATGTCGATAACGATGCGGCAGGTTTCTTCCTTCAGCTCGCCAAACTCGCGATCCAGCTCGCGCATTTGCAGGCCATAGCCGCGTTCGATGATGGTTTGCAGGCGACGATAGCGCTCGGCGTTATCCGGGTCCATCATCGTCATCATCTTATACTGGTTGGATAAAATCAGACGTTGCGCGTTAGTCATTTCCATTTCCTGACTCCTTTGGTACATGGAAAAATCCAGGTTATGACGAAGATAACCTGTAAGAAAGTATGCCTTCCTTTATATGCGCAACCGTAGGGTAATTACAAATCATCCAGGAAAGTTTTATCCAGCTGTTTGAACGCGCGCTTGAGCACGTCCGCCAGCGCCTGGTAGTCCGGCTTGCCTTCAACCGGGGCCAGCGCCTGACCTGCTTCCTGCAGTTTCATACGAACTTCATAAAACCATTGTAAGGTCGAAGGCGGTAACGGCGTGACCGAGCGCTTGCCGAGCCACCACAGTCCTTGCATTGGCAGGCTACAGGCAAAAAGTGCCGTGGCCACCGCGGGGCCAAGCTGGCCGCCCAGCGCGATTTGCCAGGTCAGCGTAAACACCGCCAGCGGCGGCATAAAACGTATGGCGTACCGAGTGGCACGAATCACACGATTTTCGATAAATACCGGTGACAGGCGCTTATCCAGCGGCCAGGTCTTCGAGTAGTGCTGCCCACGTCCGAACAGGCTAAACCAGCTAACATGGCTATTCTGGGGTGTCGACATGGCTCATACCTCAACTCTACATATAAAAAATAAAATAATTTTGCAACTCAGCAACTCTCAATGACATCGTTCAAAAAATTTTGTCTTTACGAGCCTCTATCTGCTACCCTGTGCCGGCCTTGATGGCCGTAGTGGGGAAACCACATGCTGTCAAACATTCTTTTACATCGCCGTGACCTGCAGCTTCGGGAATATGGCGTAAACTCTGAGTAATTTTATTCGCCATGCCGAAAAACGCTTCTGGCATGACGTTAATCATAAATGTCCGCGTCATCATGCGCTACGCTGATAGACTAACTGACGTTTTTTTAGCCACGTATCAAAAATAGGTACTTCCATGTCGAGTAAGCTAGTACTGGTTCTGAACTGCGGTAGCTCATCACTTAAATTCGCAATTATCGATGCCGTAAACGGTGAAGAGTACCTTTCTGGTTTAGCAGAGTGTTTCCATCTTCCTGAAGCCCGCATCAAATGGAAGCTGGACGGCGCTAAACAAGAAGCGGCTCTGGGTGCAGGTGCCGCTCACAGCGAAGCTCTTAACTTCATCGTTAATAAGATTCTGGCAGAAAAACCAGAATTGTCCGCTCAGCTGACCGCAATTGGTCACCGTATCGTACACGGCGGTGAAAAATACACCAGCTCCGTTGTTATCGATGATTCCGTGATTCAGGGTATCAAAGATTCTGCCTCTTTTGCACCGCTGCATAACCCTGCACACCTGATCGGTATCGCTGAAGCCCTGAAATCCTTCCCTAACCTGGCTGATAAAAACGTTGCCGTGTTCGACACCGCGTTCCATCAGACCATGCCGGAAGAATCTTTCCTCTACGCTCTGCCGTACAAACTGTACAAAGAGCACGGCGTTCGTCGCTACGGCGCACACGGCACCAGCCACTTCTACGTGACTCAGGAAGCCGCAAAAATGTTGAACAAGCCGGTTGATGAACTGAACATCATCACCTGCCACCTGGGCAACGGCGGTTCCGTTTCTGCAATCCGTAACGGTAAATGCGTTGATACCTCCATGGGTCTGACCCCGCTGGAAGGTCTGGTCATGGGTACCCGCTCCGGCGACATCGACCCGGCTATTATCTTCCACCTGCACGATGCCCTGGGCATGAGCGTGGAAGACATCAACAAAATGCTGACCAAAGAGTCCGGCCTGCTGGGTCTGACCGAAGTCACCAGCGACTGCCGCTACGTTGAAGACAACTACACAACGAAAGAAGACGCTAAACGTGCAATGGACGTTTACTGCCACCGTCTGGCGAAATACATCGGCTCCTACACCGCGCTGATGGAAGGTCGTCTGGACGCCGTTGTCTTCACCGGTGGTATCGGTGAAAACGCCGCCATGGTACGTGAACTGTCCCTGGGCAAACTGGGCGTACTGGGCTTCGAAGTTGATCACGAGCGCAACCTGGCTGCACGTTTCGGCAAGTCTGGCTTCATCAACAAGGAAGGCACCCGCCCGGCGGTGGTTATCACCACCAACGAAGAGCTGGTCATCGCTCAGGATGCATCCCGCCTGACCGCCTGATTCCCTCACCGCCAGCCTTAGCTGGCGGTGTTGTTTTCTGAGTCGAGTGAGCATCCCTGCTCGCGAAAACGAAAGAGGTTATACCGTGTCCCGTACTATTATGCTGATCCCTACCGGAACCAGCGTCGGCCTTACCAGCGTAAGCCTTGGCGTTATCCGTGCTATGGAACAAAAAGGCGTTCGTCTGAGCGTCTTCAAACCTATCGCCCAGCCGCGTACCGGTGGCGATAGCCCGGACCAGACCACCAGCATCATCCGCGCTAACTCCACCATCCCGGCCGCCGAGCCGCTGAACATGGGCCACGTAGAGTCCCTGCTGTCCAGCAATCAGCAGGACGTGCTGATGGAAGAGATCATCGCCAACTACCACGCCAGCAGCAAAGATGCTGAAGTCGTTCTGGTTGAAGGCCTGGTGCCGACCCGCAAACACCAGTTTGCTCAGGCGCTGAACTATGAAATCGCCAAAACCCTGAATGCGGAAATCGTCTTCGTAATGTCTCTGGGCAATGACTCTCCGGAGCAGCTGAAAGAGCGTATCGAACTGACCAGCAGCAGCTTCGGCGGCAGCAAAAACACCAACATCACCGGCGTTATCATTAACAAACTGAACGCCCCGGTTGATGAGCAGGGTCGTACCCGTCCGGACCTGTCCGAGATCTTCGACGACTCCAGCAAAGCGAGCATCGCTAACATCGATCCTAAGCAGCTGTTTGCCGACAGCCCGCTGCCGGTTCTGGGCTGCGTGCCGTGGAGCTTCGAACTGATTGCTACCCGCGCTATCGACATGGCTCGCCACCTGAACGCGACCGTCATTAACGAAGGTGACATCAATACTCGCCGCGTGAAGTCCGTGACTTTCTGTGCGCGCAGCATTCCGCACATGCTGGAACACTTCCGCCCTGGTTCTCTGCTGGTCACCTCCGCAGATCGCCCGGACGTGCTGGTTGCCGCCTGCCTGGCTGCAATGAACGGCGTTGAAATTGGCGCCATCCTGCTGACCGGCGGTTACGAAATGGACCCACGCATCAGCAAGCTGTGCGAGCGTGCTTTCGCTACCGGCCTGCCGCTGTTCATGGTTGACACCAACACCTGGCAGACCTCTCTGAGCCTGCAGAGCTTCAACCTGGAAGTCCCAACCGACGACCATCAGCGTATCGAAAAAGTGCAGGAATATGTGGCCAGCCACATTGATGCGAACTGGATCGAATCCCTGACCGCGACCTCCGAGCGCAGCCGTCGTCTGTCTCCTCCAGCGTTCCGCTACCAGCTGACCGAACTGGCTCGTAAAGCCGGTAAACGCGTTGTGCTGCCGGAAGGCGACGAGCCGCGTACCGTTAAAGCAGCGGCTATCTGTGCTGAACGTGGTATCGCGACCTGTGTGCTGCTGGGTAACCCGGATGAAATCACCCGTGTTGCTGCTGCGCAGGGCGTTGAGCTGGGCGCAGGCATCGAAATCGTTGACCCGGAAGTGGTTCGCGAAAGCTACGTTGCCCGCCTGGTTGAGCTGCGTAAGAGCAAGGGCATGACCGAAGCCGTTGCCCGCGAACAGCTGGAAGACAACGTTGTGCTGGGCACCCTGATGCTCGAGCAGGACGAAGTTGACGGCCTGGTTTCCGGGGCTGTTCACACCACCGCGAACACCATTCGTCCGCCGTTGCAGCTGATCAAAACTGCCCCAGGCAGTTCTCTGGTGTCTTCCGTGTTCTTCATGCTGCTGCCTGAACAGGTTTACGTTTACGGCGACTGTGCGATTAACCCGGATCCAACCGCAGAACAGCTGGCAGAAATCGCGATTCAGTCCGCTGACTCCGCTGCCGCTTTCGGTATCGACCCACGCGTTGCCATGCTCTCCTACTCCACCGGTAACTCCGGCGCAGGTAGCGACGTTGAGAAAGTGCGTGAAGCTACCCGTATCGCTCAGGAAAAACGCCCCGATCTGGTCATCGACGGCCCACTGCAGTATGACGCTGCGGTAATGGCTGACGTGGCTAAGTCTAAGGCACCAAACTCTCCTGTTGCGGGCCGTGCAACCGTGTTCATCTTCCCTGACCTGAACACCGGTAACACCACCTATAAAGCGGTACAGCGTTCTGCAGACCTGATCTCCATCGGGCCAATGCTGCAGGGTATGCGCAAGCCGGTTAACGACCTGTCCCGTGGCGCGCTGGTTGACGATATCGTCTACACCATCGCTCTGACCGCGATTCAGTCCGCTCAGCAAGAGTAAGCCAGCTGAGACGTAAAAAGGCAGCCACCTGGCTGCCTTTTTTATTGCTTTAACCCGCTACAGTAGCTCTTTAGCCGCCTTCACAATATCGGCCGCCGTCAGGCCATATTCCTGCTGCAGGAAGTCCTGAGTGCCAACCTGGCCGTAACGCTCCTTCACGCCCACTCTTCGCATCGGCACAGGGCAGGTTTCCACCAGCACTTCCGCCACCGCTGACCCCAATCCGTTGTGAATACTGTGGTTTTCACAGGTGACGATGCGCCCGGTTTTCTCGGCGTAGTTCTTCACCAGCATGCGGTCGACAGGCTTGAGGGTGAACATGTCGATCACCGCCGCGCTGACGCCCTCCAGCTCAAGCTGCTGAGCTGCTTTTAGCGCTTCTGCAACCATAATCCCGTTGGCTATCAGCGTAATGTCCGTGCCTTCGCGCAGCACGTTGCCTTTGCCGATGGTGAAGGTCGAGCCTTCCTCATAAACGGTAGCCGCCTGCTTACGAATAGTGCGCACCCAGTAGAAACCTTCCAGCGCGATCAGCTGGCGCAGAATGTCCTTAAACATCACCGCGTCGGTCACCTCCAGCACGATGGAGTGCGCCAGCCCACGCACAATGCCCATATCTTCGAACGACATATGGGTACCGCCGTTATGGCAGGCCGTTACCCCGGCGTCAGAAGCGATAACCTTGACGTTATTGCGCTGGTAATCCAGCGACATAAACAGCTGGTCAAAGCAGCGGCGGCTGGCGAAGGCGGTAAAAGTATGAACAAACGGCTTACGTCCGGTCAGCGACAGGCCTGCCGCCACGCCAATCACGTTGGCTTCCATGATGCCGCAGTTAATCACGTGCTGCGGGTTATCTCGCTGTACGCCGTCCATCGCCATCGAACTCATCAGGTCAGCTTCCAGCGCGATAATACCGCTGTCTTCGCTAATCTGCTGCTGAACAAACCCGGCATAGATTTTCCGCATCTCAACGGCGTCCTGGCCGCCGGTCTGGCTTACCTTAATCATGTTCCGCCTCCAGTTGCGCGATGGCCTGCTCCAGCGCCTGTTTTGACTGCTCCGTCAGGCGGAGATGGTGAGAGTTACCCAGCTGTTCAAGATACGGCACGCCTTGCCCCTTCACGCTGTCGAGGATCACCAGCAGAGGGCGCTGCTCGCCGCTGCGCACGGGCTTCACCGCTGCCAGCAAACCGGCGATGTCATCCCCTTTCACCTTCACCACGTCAAAACCGAAGGCGCTAAACTTCTCTGCCAGATCGAATGCGCAGATGATTTCGTCCAGCTCGCCGTCCAGCTGTTGCTTGTTCCAGTCGACAAAAACCGTCAGGTTATTGAGGCGGTGATGAGCAATAAACTGGAAAGCCTCCCAGCACTGCCCCTCGTTCAGCTCGCCGTCGCCGACGATGCTGAATACCCGGTTACGGCGCTGCGCCAGCTTGTGGGACAACGCAATACCGGCGGCGATAGAAATCCCCTGCCCCAGCGAACCGGTGGTGGCGTCCACGCCGCGAGTTTTCAGGCGGTCAGGGTGGCTCGGCAGGCTGGTCCCATTCTCATTCAGAGTAGCCAACTGCTCGACCGGGAAATATCCCTTCAGCGCCAGCGTGCTGTACAGCGCCGGGCCAGCATGCCCCTTCGACAGCACAAAGTAGTCGCGCTCTGCCCAGTCAGGGTCACCCGGATCGATATTCATCACCTCGCCATACAGCACCGCCAGCGTTTCCACCACCGACATGCTGCCGCCGTAGTGACCGAACCCCAGCTGCGTGAGCGCCTTCAGCGTCTCCACCCGGATATCGCGCGCAAACCGCGAGACGTCTGCCAGTTCATTCATTATTTAGCCCCCGTATTATCTTCAGTGTGTACGGCAGGAGTGCCTTTTCCTTTGCCCAGATAGTTGAACCCGACCAGTACCGCAAAGACGGCAACGACCACTGCGGTAATCGCCGCTGGTGACAGGAAGCGCGCCAGGTTGCCGAGGATAATGCCTACCACACCGAAGTCAGCGTCGGAGAACGTGGTGTTGGCGAAGCCAAGCGCCCCCAGCACAGGCAGCAGCAGAACCGGCAGGAAGGTGATCAGCAGGCCGTTGGCGAAAGAGCCCACCATTGCGCCGCGCCGGCCGCCGGTAGCGTTACCAAACACGCCAGCGGTAGCCCCGGTAAAGAAGTGAGGCACCACGCCCGGCAAAATCAGTACCAGCTTCATCTGCCCCAGCAGGAACAGCCCGACAAGACCGCCAAGGAAGCTGAACAGGAAGCCAATCAGCACGGCGTTTGGCGCGTATGGGTAAACCACCGGGCAGTCCAGCGCCGGGCGAGCATTTGGCACCAGCTTCTCGGAGAAACCGGTAAACGCCGGGACGATTTCCGCCAGAATCAAGCGCACGCCCTGCAGGATGATGAACACCCCGGCCGCAAAGGTAATCGCCTGAATAATGGAGTAAACCAGGAAGTTCTGGCCGCCGCTCAGCTTCTCTTCTACATACGTCTGGCCCGCGCAAATCGCGAGGATCATGTAGATGATTATCATGGTCAGGGAGATGGAGATTGAGCTGTCACGCAGGAAGCTCAGGTTCTTCGGCAGGTTCATCTCTTCCGTTGAACGTGAGCCTTTGCCGCACTTGCTGCCGATCCAGCCGGACAAGACGTAGCCCAGCGTGCCGAAGTGGCCAAAACCGATGTCATCTGTGCCGGTGATACGGCGCATATAGCGCTGCGCAATGGCCGGGAAGAACGCCATGATCAGGCCAAGGATCAGCGAGCCGGTAAACACTAGCGGTACGCCTTCAAAGCCCGCCACCGTCAGGATGACGCTGATCATACACGCCATATAGAACGTATGATGGCCGGTCAGGAAGATGTACTTCAGGCGGGTAAAGCGAGCCACAATAATGTTCGCCACCATCCCGAAGGCCATGATCAACGCCGTGGATGCCCCGTATTTTTCCAGCGCGATGGAAACAATCGCTTCATTATTAGGAATAATGCCCTGGATATTAAATGCATGTTCAAACATGCCGCCCAGTGGATTCAAAGACCCCACTAATACGGTGGCACCGCCGCCCAGAACAATAAAGCCCAGAACGGTTTTAATTGAGCCCTTCACCACATCAGAAAATGACTTCTTTTGTGCCACCAGGCCAATTAATGCTATTAGCCCGACGAGAATGGCCGGAACCTTTAGAATATCAACAATAAAATTCAGCGTGCCAAGGATAAACATATCCGCCTCCGCCAATTATGATTAACGACCGGCAAAATAAGCGCTCAGCTTATTTTCCAGCTCATTGATATCGATGATGTTGTTGATAACCACCAGCTGACTGTCCGGCAGGCTTGCGCTGGCGGCAATGTCTTCCGCCATCACAAATACATCAGCCGCTCCCGGCGTGGCGGAGGATAAATCAGAGTGCTCAACTTCCGCTTCAATATTGAGTTTTTTAAGCACCTTTTTAATATTCATTTCGACCATAAAGCTACTGCCCAGGCCGGAACCGCAGATTGCCATTATCTTCATCGTGTTTACCTTATATTTTTTGTAGAGTACGAGCGCATCGCATTTTTCAATGCAACGTAAAAAACCATGGTGTTAAATTAAAAAACTAGAATCGATTAATTATTTTTTGTATTTCCTCCAGGTTATTGGCCTGATGCAGTAATACCATATCTTCGTCGCTGGAAAATAGCTCGGCGAGCGCGGAAATCATTTCAATGTGGCTGTGGCTGTCGGGCGCAGCCAGCATAATAATAACGTCTACCGGGTCGTTGCCTTCGGAATGAAAGCTGACGCCCTGCTTCAGCTTTAACAGAGACAGCCCAAGCCCGGTGGCGCCTTCTTCCGGCCGCGCATGCGGCATCGCCAGGCCCGGCGCCAGCACATAATAAGGCCCCAGCTTTTGATGCTGTTGCATGATGGCCGTCAGGTAATGTGGGGCAATAATTCCCGCATCCAGCAGCGGCTGGGCGCTAATTTCCAGCGCCTGCTGCCAGCTAGCGGCGTTGTCGTGAAGCTGGATAGTCCCCTGATGCAGCCATTGGTTAAGCACGATACCCTCTCGAAATCGACGTTGATGATGGGCAAACTTTATTCAACGGTCTCGGGTTTAACTGTGACTAGCATCACAAAGATAGCGCTACCAATAACTATCACTCGGTTTTGTGATAGCGCTATCAAAATGCAATCATTGTGTTAAATCGCATTAAGACACACGATTTCAGGCGTATACTTGAGCGATATTTCCCCTTCATTTTCAGGGGCCAACGTCAGCCTGGCGTTTTTCAGGTACGAGAATCAGGAATCACAATGTCCATAACCCGAAAGCGGCGTAGTACCGGTAAGGTGACGCTTGCAGATGTGGCTCAGCTCGCGGGAGTCGGTACCATGACCGTCTCGCGAGCGTTAAGAACGCCGGAGCAGGTTTCCGATAAATTACGCGAAAAAATCGAAGCGGCCGTTTCCGAACTGGGTTACATGCCAAACCTTGCGGCAAGCGCGTTGGCGTCAGCCTCTTCGTACACCATTGCGATGGTCGTACCAAGCCTGGCCGAATCAGGCTGCAACGAAATGTTTGCCGGCCTCCAGCAGGTGCTGCAGCCGGCGGGATATCAGATAGTGCTTGCGGAGTCTCAGCATCGGCTGGAGCAGGAGGAAAAGCTGCTGGAAACGCTGCTCGCCTCCAATATCGCGGCGGCGATTTTACTCAGCGTTGAGCACAGTGACACGGTGCGCGGCTGGCTCAGACATGCCAGTATTCCTGTTCTGGAGATAGGTGCCACGCGCGCCGACCCGCTGGACATGAACATCGGCATTGATAACGTCGCGGCAATGTTTGAACTGACGGAAATGCTTATCCACCGTGGCTATCAGAACATCGGCCTGCTGTGCGCCAACCAGGAGCAGTGGATTTTCCAGCAGCACCTTCAGGGTTGGTACAAAGCGATGCTGCGCCACCATATGTCGCCTAACCGGGTGATCAACGCCGCTGCGCCACCGAGCTTTTCCACCGGGGCCGCACAGCTACCCGAGTTTTTGCTGGCCTGGCCGGAGCTGGATGCGCTGGTGTGCGTGTCAGATGAGCTGGCCTGCGGCGCGCTGTACGAATGCCAGCGTCGACGCATCAAAGTCCCTGACGACTTAGCCATCGTCGGGTTTGGTGACAGCGACGTAAGCCGCGTGTGTCAGCCTGCGCTAACAACCATCGCGGTACCGCATCGTAAAATTGGGATTGAGGCAGGACGGGCGCTGCTGGCGAGGATAAACGAAGAAGAGTGGGATCGCAGTCCGACTATCGCGTCTTCGCTATGTATGCGGGACAGCTGCTGATTTCCCCTCACCCTGGTCCCCTCCTTACTTGAAGAGGATCGGGGTGAGGGTAAACAATTACTCGCTCTGTTCGCTTTGAGACTCATTTTTGGCGTTGCGGGTCATCCACAGCGCCAGCGCCTTCAGCGAATCAGGGGTAAATTCGTCGCAGCGCGCGGTGATTTCTTCCGGCGACATCCAGCTGACTTCGCTGACTTCTTCTTCCTGCAGTGCGAAAGGCCCGTGAGAAACGCAGCTAAAGAGCCCGCCCCACACGCGGCAGCTGTTGTCTTCGAAGTAGAACTGACCGTGTTCGGCAAAAGGTACGCCTGCAATACCGAGTTCCTCTTCCGCCTCACGGCGAGCAGACTCCAGCATTTGTTCATCCGCCTGCACGACTCCGCCCGCGGTGGCATCCAGCATGCCCGGCATGAAGTCTTTTATTTCGGTACGACGCTGTACCAGAATTTTGCCCATACCGTCGTGAACCACAATATAGGTCGCGCGATGACGCAGCCGCTGCGCGCGCATTTGCTCGCGGCTAGCCTGTGCGATGACCTCATTGTCTTCATTAACAATATCTACCCATTCCGTGCCGACAAAATGACTCTGTTCCACCATCGGGGAAACCTTATTCAGGGGCGCTCTTACGGCGCGTTATTGGATTAACCTGTCAACGTTACGGGGTAATGCTCACCTGTGCAATAACCCCATTACTCTCCAGCGTGCGAACGGTCAGAACGCCATCATCAAGCATCCCGTAACTGGCCTCAAAACCGCCCTTCGGTATGCTGACAGAGCCTGGATTAAACAAATAGATCTGTTCGTGCTTTTCTGCAACCGGAAGATGCGTATGGCCGAAAATCAGAACATCGCCAGCGGCCAAAGGCGGCAGGTTATCCGGATGATAGAGATGCCCGTGGGTGAGAAATAGCCTCTGCCGGGCCAGCAAAACCTGCTGCCAGGGCGCGGTGATGGGAAACTGAAGCAGCATCTGATCAACTTCGCTGTCGCAATTTCCACGTACCGCAATAATTTTATCGGCGACGCCGTTAAGGCATTGCGCTACCGCCGGGGGATTGTAGCCTTCAGGCAGCGCGTTACGCGGGCCGTGGTTCAGTATATCGCCCAATATCACCAGCCATTTCGCTTCGCTTTGCGCAAAGCGTTCCAGCACTTTTTCCGTGGCGGGTAACGAACCGTGAAGGTCCGAGGCAAACATTAGCTTCATTTATCCCTGGCTCCTGTAATGATAATCAGCCAATGATATCGAATTATCAGCCCGCCATCAGCCTGCGTTTTTCACCGACAGCGCCAGCCAAAGCTGTACCGAAGCGCGCTGCCACTGGAAGCTGGCATACTCTTTCAGCCGTTCCGGCACGTCATCCCCATTCAAAATCAGGCGGTTGAGCATCAATGCCAAATCGGTATCGGCAATCGACCACTCGCCGAATAAATTCTGCTGCCCCTCTGGAAGCAAGCGCTCTGCGGTCGCGATCAGTTTCTCCGCTGCCTGCTGACCGGCTGAACTCAGCGCGGGTTTCTTCTTACCGGCGAAAACCACGTCCGTAGAACGTTCTTCCCGGATCGGCATCAGGTCGCTGCGCAGCCACGCCTGAACCTGGCGCGCGCGGGCACGTTTTTCGATGTCATGAGGATAAATACGCTCCCACGTCGGCGGGGAAAAACGTTCCTCCAGATACTCATCAATAGCGGAGGATTCGCTGAGCACAAAATCCCCAACGGCCAGCACGGGCACGCGACGAGTGAGATCGAAACCCTTCCAGCCCGGTTTCAAATTCTGACCGCTGGCGAGATCAACAGTTTGCAGCGAAAAGGCGAGCCCCTTCTCCTTCAGCGCAACAAAAACTGAAAGCGCATACGGGCTAAAATAGTGGCTATCGGTCCACAACGTCATGGCAGGCTGGCTCATCATATCCTCATTTATTCGCGCGTCAGGTTATTGAACATAGAGCGAAAAAACCGTTTTGTCATCCGCTTAAAACGCACCATTCCGGTGCGGCATGAGCAAAAATGCCTATACTCAAAACGTTTGTTAAAAATGTGCTAACCCCTGGAGTGACCATGATCGATCTTTATTATGCGCCTACCCCAAACGGCCATAAAATCACCCTTTTTCTCGAAGAAGCTGGCCTGGATTACAAAATCCACCGTATCGATATCGGCAAAGGCGACCAGTTCCGCCCGGCTTTCCTGGCTATCTCACCGAATAACAAAATTCCTGCCATCGTCGATAATAAGCCTGCCGACGGCGGCGAGCCTCTGAGCCTCTTTGAGTCCGGCGAAATCCTGCTTTACCTGGCCGATAAAACCGGGCTGCTCCTCAGCAAAGAACTGCGCGTCCGCCACGCCACGCTGCAGTGGCTGTTTTGGCAAGTTGGCGGCTTTGGGCCTATGCTGGGCCAAAACCACCATTTCAACCATTTTGCCCCTCAGCCCGTGCCGTATGCCATAGAGCGCTATCAGGTCGAAACCCAGCGCCTTTATGGCGTACTCAACAAACAACTTGAGAAAGCCCCGTGGCTTGGTGGCCACGATTACAGCATAGCGGACATCGCGACCTGGCCGTGGGTGGTGTCTCATGAACGCCAGCGCGTTGACCTGGCCAATTTCCCGGCGGTCAGAAACTGGTTTGAACGGATACGAACCCGACCTGCCACCGTGAAGGCTTATCAGCAGGCAGAGAAGGCGTAATCCCCGGTTCAGGTTTTTTCCCGCGCTGGTGTATCCTGTGGCGGGAAAAGACTTATAAGGAACCTGCAATGTCATCCATGCAACCAGACGCCATTATTCGCATTAAAAATCTGCGCCTGCGTACCTTTATTGGCATCAAAGAAGAAGAGATTGCCAACCGACAGGACATCGTGATTAACGTCGCGCTCCACTATCCTGCCGGCAAAGCAAGGGCCAGCGAGAACATCAACGATGCGCTGAACTACCGCACCGTGACCAAAGAGATAATTCAGCTGGTCGAGAATAACCGCTTCTCGCTGCTGGAAAAATTAACTCAGGATGTGCTGAATATCGCATGTGCTCATCCCTGGGTGACATATGCTGAAGTGGAGATCGATAAACTTCACGCGCTCCGCTACGCCGACTCGGTATCCATGACCCTGAGCTGGCGGCGATAAGCGCTTTCTGGTGGGAGGTACGTATGGAGATCCTGATTACCGGCGGCAGCGGATTAATTGGCCGCCACCTGATATCTCGCCTGCTTGAGCTTAACCATCAGGTGTCGGTCGTCACCCGCTCGCCGGAAAAGGCCAGCAAGCGGCTGGACAAGCGCGTGGCGCTGCTCAAAGGGCTCGACGGCTTACAAAATCTCGACGCCTTTGACGCGGTCATAAACCTGGCCGGTGAACCGATCGCCGATAAACGCTGGAGCGAGGAACAAAAACAGCTTCTGTGCCAGAGCCGCTGGCAAATTACCGAGCGGCTGGTCGAACTGTTTAAGGCCAGCCAGCAGCCTCCCAAAGCGTTTATTTCCGGCTCCGCCACCGGCTACTATGGCGACCTCGGCGAAGTGGTCGTCACCGAAGATGAACCGCCCCACAACGAATTCACCCACAAGCTTTGCGCCCGCTGGGAGCAAATTGCCTGCGGCGCGCAAAGTGAAAAGACGCGAGTTTGCCTGTTACGCACCGGCGTTGTATTAGCCCCTAAAGGCGGCATTCTGGCCAAAATGCTGCCGCTGTTCCGGCTCGGGCTGGGCGGCCCCATCGGTAATGGCCGCCAGTATCTGGCGTGGATCCACATCGACGATATGGTGAACGGCATTCTCTGGCTGCTGGATAACGACCTGCGCGGGCCGTTTAATATGGTCTCCCCTTACCCCGTTCGCAACGAACAGTTTTCTCACGCCCTGGGCCACGCGCTCAAACGCCCGGCCATTCTTCGCGCCCCGGCCACGGCGATTCGTCTGCTGATGGGGGAATCCTCTGTTTTAGTGCTCGGCGGGCAGCGGGCGCTACCTAAACGTCTGGAAGAGTCAGGCTTTGGCTTCCGCTGGTTCGACTTAGACGAAGCGCTGGGTGATGTGATTCGCTGACAAAAAAAGCCGGGTTTATCCCCGGCTTTTCATTTTACTGCTCCACGGGGCTCATTTCCCCCGCGCCAGCTTTACCCTTCACCCGCTTCGGCTGCGGGACTTTGATAATAAACGTCAGTACGCCCGCAAACAGATACAGCCCGGTATACGCCCAGACCACGCCCACAATGTCGAAGAACGGCAGGATCAGCGAGGCAATAGCCGGTGCCACAAAGTTGCTCATCCCCGCGGACAGGTTATAGATGGAGATGGCCGCTCCGCGATGGTGTGGCTCCAGCGTTGGAAATACCGCCGTCATCGGCACAAACGCCGCGACAAAGGTGCCAAGCATCACAGCCGGGATCAGCGCGACCCAGAAATTATGCCCCACCCACACCGGCAGGTAATAAAACGTCAGGCTGGAAATCGCCATGCCTAAACAGCCGAACCAGCGCACCTGGCGAATCCAACCGATGTACTCCCCCATAATTCCCCAAAAGATATTGGTGAAAATGGTGACAAAGAAGAACACCGCCCAAATCTGTAGCCACTCAGAAATCGTGAAGCCGAGACGATCAACAAACAGCAGCGGCATCACTATCGCGAAGCCAAACAGAGACAGCGTGTTGATAATGCGGATCAGGCAGGCATAAAACACGTCACGGTTGCTGAACAGGATGGTCACCGCCCGCGACATCTCCGTCATTTTCTCGCGCAGCGGCAGATTAATCCGCGAGCGGTCAACCGGCACATTACGCAGGCTGAAGAAGGCGATAAGCCCGCCGCCCGTTACCCAGGCAATGGCCATCCACAGCGTGCCCGTTTCGCCAAATGCCGGGATAGTCAGGCTTGGCAGATAACTCCCCACCACGCCGATACCGATAGAGTACATAGCCCAGAACCAGCCGGTCGCCGCCGCCAGCCTCTCACGCGGTACCACCTGCACCAGCATCAACATGAAGGAGTAGATAAACAGCGGATAGGCCAGGCCGCGAATGCCGTAGAACAGCAGCATCAGCGGGTAGTTACGCATCCCGAGGCCGAGCGTCATAAACAATGCGTGCATCACTACCCAGGTAACAAAACCAATCAGCATCGCTTTTTGCGGGGTGATAAGCTCAGCCACTACGCCGGAAGCCCAGGCCGCCAGGCCTGCCGCAAGACCATACAGGGTAAACACCATCGCCGATTGCGCGGGCGTAAAGCCCATGTCGGTAATATGCTTAGACAAAAACGCCATCTCGAAACCATCGCCGCTCATAAAAATAGCGATGGCGATAAATCCCCACAGCAGATGTTTAGGTAAACCAAACCAGTAGTGTTTAGATTGCATAACACTCTTCCTCGTTCTCGGGTACAGGGTTCCCGGCAGCGGAAAGGCCGCCGGGAGGGCAGTCAGGGCAGCAGCTTACGAGCGGCTTTTTGTTGTTGGTAAAGCAGGTGGAACACGGACAAACGCTGCTGCAGCACGTTCTGCAAGGCTTTGCGCGGCGTGAAGCGCTGCTGAACGGGAGGCTTGCGGCAAACCACCTCTTCCACCCCACCATCGGCCAGCCAGCCAAGACGAGCTGCGCCGAGCGCGCCGGAAGAGCTGGCCGGATGCGTCACAATCGGCACATCCAGCACGTCGGCAATCAGCTGCGCCCAGATAGCGCTGCGCGCCCCTCCGCCGGTCAGGCTGCATTGGGTAATCTGGCTGCGGGACGTCTCCAGCACCGCCATGCCGTCCGCCAGGCCAAAGGTCACGCCCTCAATCACCGAATACCCCAGCAAGGCACGGCTGGTTTCATGGTTTAGCGCAAAGAAACTCCCCATGGCGTGAGCATCGTTGTGCGGCGTGCGCTCCCCTGACAGATAGGGCAGGAAAACAGGCGCATGCTTTTTCTGCTCGTCGCTCAGCCCGGCCATCTCCTCCATGAGCTGGCTTTCAGTGACCGACAGCAAATTGCACACCCAGCGCAGACAGCTGGCGGCGCTGAGCATCACGCTCATCTGGTGCCAGCGCTGAGGTAAAGCGTGGCAAAAGGCATGCACGCCGGACTCAGGACGGGTTTGCAGCTCGTCGTTAACCACGAAGATAACGCCGGACGTGCCGAGCGAAATAAACGCGTCGCCGTTATTCACCGCGCCAACGCCTACTGCCGAGGTAGCGTTATCGCCCCCGCCGCCGGCGATTTTGACGCCGGAGCTAAGCCCCCACTCGGTCGCCAGAGCTGAACGTAAAACAGCGCTGACTTCGCTGCCCTCCACCAGCCTCGGCATCTGGCTGCGGGTTAGCCCGGTAGCCGCCAGCAGTTTGTCTGACCAGTCGCGCTTTGCCACGTCCAGCCACAGCGTTCCGGCGGCGTCTGACGGGTCAGAGACAAACTCACCGCTCAGCCGCCAGCGCAGGTAATCTTTCGGCAGCAGCACCTTATCCACGCGGGAAAAGATTTCCGGTTCATGCTCCGCCACCCAGCGAAGCTTCGGGGCGGTAAAGCCGGGCATCACCAGGTTGCCGCTGATGGTCAGAAATTGCGGATGTTCTTCGGTGAGTCGAGCGCATTCTTCTGCGCTACGCGTGTCGTTCCACAGAATGCAGGGGCGCAGCACTTCTCCCTGGCCGTCCAGCAGCACCGCGCCGTGCATCTGCCCGGACAGGCCAATAGCGCGGATCTGCGCCCAGGCATCTGGTATTTGCTGGCGCAGAGTAGAAACCACCTGCTGCGTCGCCTGCCACCAGGCTTCAGGATCCTGTTCAGCCCAGTGCGGATGCGGGCGCTGAACGGTTAGCGCCGCGTGAGCAGAGCCCAGGATTTCGCCCTGCCCGTCGATGAGCAAAGCCTTTAGTTCAGACGTGCCGATATCGATTCCGAGATACATAGCGCCTCCTTAAGCTGTCGCCAGCGGCTGCTGCACAGAGGCGATCCACGCTTCCAGCCGGGCGACCGTTCGCGCCATCAGCTCATGGAAAGCTGAGGAATGGGCGAGTTCGGCAAACAAGGTTTCATCGCTGACAAAGGCCTTGAGCGGCTCAGGAGAAGTGAATAAGGCGCGAATAGCGTCGTCCTGCATGACGCCGTCCTGGTACTGGTAAGGCAGCTGGCCCTGGGCCCAACGCTGCAGGAACAGGAAGAACAGCGCGGGCAGAACCGCCGTTGCCGCAGGTTCCTCACCTCGCTGGTAGCACTCAATCAACGTTGGCGTGATAAAACCGGGGATCTTGGACAGGCCGTCGGCCGCCACGCGCTGGTTGGTATCTTTGATATACGGATTGCTAAAGCGGGCCAGCACAACGTCACGATACCCGGCCAGATCCAGCGGGCTGGGCGACAGCGAAGGAATGACATCCTCCGTGACGTAGTCCCACGCCATCTGTTTAATCGGCTGCTGCACGGTGCTTTCATCGATGTAGCTAAGGCCGGTAAGCGTGCCGGCCCAGGCAATGCAGCTGTGGCTGGCGTTCAGAATGCGGATTTTTGCCTCTTCATACGGCAGCACGGATTTCACCATTTCGACACCAACGTTCTCTAACGCCGGACGGCCGTTAATAAAATCATCCTCAATAACCCACTGGATAAAGGACTCTCCCATCACCGGCACTTTGTCGTCGAACCCGGTAGCCGCTTTCACCCGCGGGGCAATATCCGCCGTAGGACGCGGCGTAATGCGGTCAACCATGGTGTTAGGCGAAACGGTATGGGTGGTCACCCAGTCGAACAGAGCGCGATCGCCCTTCATCTTCAGGAACGACAGGAAACCGTGGCGGAAGCGTTCGCCGTTGTGGCGCAGGTTATCGCAGTTAAGCAGCGTTACCGGCTCGCCGCCGTTGCTCATGCGATGATGCAAAATGCGGCTCAGCGCGCCGTACAGCGTAGTAATGCCTCCGGCGAGATCGGCTTTGACGTCCGCCTGATTAACGTCCAGCTCATGCTGCGGGGTGAGGTAGTACCCGGCTTCGGTCACGGTGAAGGCAATCACGCGGGTCGACGCTTTGGCGCCATCTTCAACCAGGGCAGTAATCTCTTTATCCCACGGCAGTACTTTGCGGATAGAAGAGATCTTTTCGTAGGCACGCTCGCCTTCCGGGGTAACGGTTTCCAGCACATATTCGCCGTGCTGCGCCGCCAGCTGGCTCAGTAGGTCGCCGGCATCATTCCGGATGTTGCCCAGCGAAATACTCCAGCCGTCATCGCCCTGCTTGATCAGCTGATTGAGATACCACGCCTGATGGGCACGGTGGAAAGAACCTGCGCCAATATGCATCCATACCGATTTCGTCGTCATGATTCACCTCAAATTAAGCATTTGTCATTTTTAAGGGCATTTGCCCGTTTGTTATAGTCTAGTTGCGGCCAGCCCCGACTTTCTGAGATCAAACTCACATCGATAACATTTGCCCATAAAAATGACTTTTGCCCAATTACCAACAAAGCACGCGCGGGGTAGAATGCGCTGCAATAGAGCCATAAGGTGCCGCCATGAGCAGAGAAGAGAAAAAACAAGAACAAGCCGCGCGCGTCGCCTGGATGTATTACGTGGCGGGCATGACGCAGCAGGATATCGCCCGTGAGCTGGGGATTTCTCGCCAGGTCGCCCAGCGGCTGGTTTCTTCCGCACGCGAGCAGGGTATGGTGACGGTGAAAATCGCCCATCCGGTTGCCCGCTGCCTGAAGCTGGCGCAGCGGGTCCGGGAACGTTTCGGTCTGGAAATCTGCCGCGTGGTGCCCTCGGAAGGGCTGGACGATGAGGCCATCCAGCAGATGCTGGCGGTGGAAGGTGCCGAAGTGATGTCGCAGTTTATCGCCGACGAGCAGCCGCAGGTCTTCGGCATTGGCTCCGGCAAAACGCTGCGCTCAATCATCGACGTCCTGCCGTGGGTCGAACGCCCGCAGCACCACTGCGTGTCGATGATTGGGGCGATTGCGCGTGATGACTCGGGGACGCGCTATGACATGCCGCTCAAAATGGCGGAGAAAATGCAGGGTAAATACTTTTTCATCCCCGCCCCGCTGTATGCCGATAGCGAAGAAGACCGCGACATGTGGTGTCGCCACAAAGTATACCAGCGCGTGACCGACCGGGCGCTGGCGGCCAACGTCGCGTTTCTCGGCGTTGGCGAGGTGGACATCGGCTGCCCGCTGAATGCCGAAGGATTTATTACCGATGAGCAGGTCAACATGCTGCACGGCCAGGGCGTTGCCGGTGAAATGCTGGGGCATTTCTTTAACCACGACGGCCAGCGCGTCTACAGCGAGCTGGATGCCCTGCTGACCAGCGTGCCGCTGCAAAGCGACAACCCGCGTAAGATCATCGCTTTTTCCGGCGGAGAGCGTAAGTTTGCTGCCATCAAGGCGGCATTGACCGGCCGCTGGATGTCAGGCCTGGTGACGGATGAGAGTACGGCGGTGAGGTTGTTGGGCGAGGAGTGATGCATTCTTCACCCTCACCCCGACCCTCTCCCGGAGGGAGAGGGGGGAAATTATAAATGCCCTCTCCCTTTGGGAAGGGGGTAACCATTAAATCCCCTCTCCCTTTGGGAAGGGGGTAACCATTAAATGCCCTCTCCCTTTGGGAAGGGGGTAACCATTAAATCCCCTCTCCCTCTGGGAAGGGGGAAACCATTAAATCCCCTCTCCCTCTGGGAGAGGGTTAGGGTGAGGGATTACTTCAGCGATCCGGAAAGGAACTGCTGCAGGCGGGCACTTTTCGGGCTGCCGAACAGCTCGGCCGGCGGGCCTTCTTCTTCAATACGG
Source organism: Cedecea selenatireducens (assembly GCF_042138895.1). Taxonomy (NCBI): domain Bacteria; kingdom Pseudomonadati; phylum Pseudomonadota; class Gammaproteobacteria; order Enterobacterales; family Enterobacteriaceae; genus Cedecea; species Cedecea selenatireducens. Next base: position 130,299 of record NZ_JBHIKW010000002.1, read on the forward strand.
CCCTGATGCAGGAAGATAACGTGGCTGGACACGTGACGGGCAAAGTCCATCTCGTGCGTCACAACGACCATCGTTTTCCCCTCTTCTGCCAGCTTTTGCATAATGCGCAGCACTTCCCCGACCAGCTCAGGATCTAGCGCCGAGGTAGGCTCATCAAACAGCAGCACTTCTGGCTCCATCGCCAGCGCACGGGCGATAGAAACACGCTGCTGCTGGCCACCGGACAGATGCACCGGGTATTTAACGTACTGGCGTTCGTCGATGCCGACTTTTGCCAGGTACTTAATCGCCCGCTCTTTCGATTCCTGCTTGCTCAGCCCCAGCACCTGAATAGGCGCTTCCATCACGTTTTCCAGCACCGTCATGTGGCTCCACAGGTTAAAGTGCTGGAACACCATCGTCAGCCGGGTGCGCAGCAGTCGCAGCTGGTTTTTATCGGCCACTTTGAGCTGGCCGTCTTTATCCCGCACCAGATTGATGTTCTGGTTGCTGACGACAATCGTGCCTTCGCTCGGTTTTTCGAGAAAGTTAATGCAGCGCAAAAAGGTACTTTTGCCCGAGCCAGACGAACCGATGATGCTGATGACATCTCCGGCGTTAGCCTTCAGTGACACCCCTTTGAGCACTTCATGTTCGCCGTAGCGTTTGTGCAGATCCGTTACGTTTAATTTATTTTCAGCCATCAGAAGTCACTCAGTGCGAAGCGGGTTTAACGTGCTGCAGCCAGCGTTTTTCCGCTTTACGGAACAGGCTTATCAACACATAAGAGATAATCAAATACAGCACGGCCGCGATGCCAAACGCGGTAAACGGCTGGTAGGTTGCGGAGTTAATATCGCGGGCAATCTTGAGCAGATCCGGCACCGTGGCGGTAAACGCCAGCGCCGTGGAGTGCAGCATCAGGATCACTTCGTTGCTGTACGCCGGCAGCGCGATGCGCAGCGCCGAAGGCAGAATAATACAGCGATACATTTTCACTTTTGAAAAGCCGTAGGCGCGCGCCGCTTCAATGTCGCCATGAGGCACCGAGCGAATGGCTCCGGCAAAAATCTCCGTGGTATAAGCACAGGTGTTCAGCGTCAACGCCAGCACGGTACAGTTGAGGCCGCTACGGAAGAAGGCATTCAGCAGTTCAGTGCCTTTGACTATCTCCAGCGTGTACATCCCCGAGTAGAACACCAGCAGCTGCACGTAGAGCGGCGTACCGCGAAAAATGTAGGTAAAGAGCCAGATGGGGAACGAGATAAATTTGTTGCTGGAGACGCGTCCGATGGCAAGGAACAGCGCCAGAATCCCGCCCATCACCACCGACAAAATAAGCAGCCATAGCGTGATCGCCACGCCCGTATAGCGATAACCGTCGGTCCACAGCAGGGACTGCCAGTAATCGTGAATAATATCAATCATAGCTCCGCCCTCTTCACGCCAACGGAATAGCGACGTTCAAGCCAGAGCAGCACCCCGTTTGAAACCGTAGTAAAGACCAGATAGATAATCCCGGCGACAATGGCGAAGTAGAACGGCTGCCAGGTGCTTTTCCCGGCGAGCTGCGTGGCCTTCACCACATCTTCGAGGCCGAGCAGGGAAACCAGCGCGGTTGCCTTGAGAATAACCTGCCAGTTGTTACCGATCCCCGGCAGCGCGTAGCGCATCATGGCCGGGAACAGAATACGGCGGAAGGTTTGGGAGCCGGTAAAGCCAAACGCGGTTGCAGCTTCAATGTGGCCTTTTGGCACTGCCAGAAATGCGCCACGGAAGGTTTCGGTAAAATAAGCGCCGTAGATAAAGCCGAGGGTGATAATACCCGCCACCATCGGGTCGATATCAAACTGCGCCATGCCCAGCGCATCGGTAATGCTGTTGAGCAGCATCTGCAGCCCGTAGAAAATTAACAGCATCAGCACCAGGTCCGGCACCCCGCGAATCAGCGTGGTGTAGCCCTCAAACAGTAATGCGAGCGGACGATTTTTGGACAGTTTTGCGCCAGCACCGGCAAGCCCAATCAGCACGGAAAGGACAACCGAGGCGAGCGCCAGCTCAAGCGTAACCAGAGCCCCTTTAAAAATTACTTCAGAAAAGCCATACAACATGGTGCGTATCCTGTCGTCAGTGTTTGCTGCTGCTTAATGGGCCCCGTCTGACGCGGGGCCTTTATCACCGGTAAGGGTTATTCACCATACACATTAAAATCAAAGTACGGCTTCGCTAACTTCTCATACGTGCCGTCTTTACGCATCTCCGCAAAGGCCTTGTTCAGCGCCTCACGCAGCTCGTTATCTTCTTTACGCAGGCCCATGCCGGTGCCGACGCCAAACAGCTTGTCGTCTTTAATAGACGGGCCGCCGAACTGGTAATCTTTGCCGACAGGCTGTTTCAGGAAGCCTTCGCTGGCGGCCACTTCATCCTGGAATGCGGCGTCGATACGCCCGGCGGCCAGGTCAGCGTAAATCGAGTCCTGCCCCTGATAGGAAACAATCTCGATACCTTTTGGCGCCCAGTGTTCATTGCCGTAAGTTTCTTGCGTGGTGCCCTGCAGCACGCCCACGCGCTTGCCTTTCAGCGACTCAAGAGTTGGCTGAATAGGAGAACCTTTGGCTACCACCAGGCGAGAGTCAGCCGCGTACAGCTTGTCGGTGAACGCGATTTCCTGCTGGCGCTTCTCGGTGATAGACAGGGAAGACATGATGGCGTCGATCTTCTTCGCCTTCAGCGACGGGATCAGCGCATCTAATGGGTTTTCAACGAAGGTGCATTTGGTGTTAATGCGCTTACAGAGTTCTTTCGCCAGATCGATATCAAAACCGACCAGCTCGCCCTGAGCATTTTTAGATTCGAATGGTGCATAGGTTGGGTCAGTGCCGATCCGCAGGTTTTTCGGAATAGCGGCGAAGGCTGTGGTCACGCTGGAAAATGCCAGCACCAGAGAAAGAGACAAAACCAACTTTTTCATAATTATCCTCAATAGACTGTCCGTTACTTAAGGCTCACACCCACTACAAACAGGGAAAACTTACGCAACACGTTGCGAATACAACGTTTTCGCACCATAAAGGTGCAGCCGGAACGTGACTGCACCACTGCATAGTTATCCTGCCCGGTTAAGAATATATTCATAACCGGGCTACAGACTAAGGGATAAACTTATTCGCCGTAAACATTAAAGTCGAAGTACTTTTTCGCTAATTTGTCGTAAGTGCCGTCTTTGCGTATTTCGCCCAGCGCTTTGTCGAATGCGGCCTTCAGCTCGGTGTCATCTTTACGCAGGCCGATGCCTGTCCCGTCACCAAAGTACTTCTTGTCCTTCACGGAAGAGCCCGCAAAGGCATAGTCTTTCCCGGCAGGCTGCTTCAGGAAACCTTCGCTCCCGGCCACTTCGTCCTGGAATGCAGCATCCAGGCGCCCTGCAGCCAGGTCAGAGTAGATCAAATCCTGGTTGGCATAAGCCACCACATCAACCCCTTTCGGGCGCCATTCGGCGTTGCCGTAGGTCTCCTGGATAGAGCCCTGCAGCACCCCAACGTGCTTGCCTTTCAGCGATTCGAGCGTCGGCTGAATCGGAGAGCCTTTGGCCGCGATCAGGCGAGAGTCCGCCGCATACAGCTTGTCGGAGAAGAGGATTTCCTGCTGGCGTTTTTCGGTTATCGACAGCGATGAGATAATGGCGTCGATTTTCTTCGCTTTCAGCGACGGGATCAGGGAGTCAAAGTCGCTGCCAACCCACGTACACTTGGTCTGAATGCGTTTGCAAAGTTCGTTCCCCAAATCGATATCAAACCCAACAAAATCCCCCTTAGCATCTTTCGAGGAGAATGGCGCGTAGGTCGCGTCGGTACCAATACGGACGGTTTGCGGAATTGCTGCAAACACGCTGGCTGCGCTGGACAGGCCGAGCAGTAAAGACAGTGCAAGAACCGACTTCTTCATACGATACCCTCAAGTTTGGCTTTCTTATTTGTGATGTCTTGTTGTGTGGTAATGCCTTGGCAAACGAAGAGTTGCAGTTCTCATGCCACTTTTTCCTGCGTGGGAAAAAGCCGCTGATTTATGTTAATAAAACGTTGCAACTTCGCGCTAGTTTGAAAGATAGCAGTTCTGGGAAGCGGGACTAGAGGGGGAAGGGATTTTCGCGGATTAAATCTTCTAAAAGCGATCGGCGTTGCAGAATTGCCCCATTATGAGGCAATCATTTTGTGACGCACCGCATCAGTGCATTACTTGTGCTCGCCCCAGCGAACGAACAGGTCTTCAGGCAGCTCAAGATCAAACTGATCCAGCACCCGGTTCACCGTCTGGTCAACGATATCCTGCAGCGTTTGCGGCCGATGATAAAACGCGGGCACCGGCGGCATAATCACCGCGCCCAGCTCGGAGGCCTGAGTCATCAGCCTCAGGTGGCCAAGGTGCAGCGGCGTTTCACGAATGCAAAGCACCAGCGGGCGGCGCTCTTTCAACACCACGTCCGCTGCGCGGGTCAACAACCCGTCCGTATAGCTGTGTACGATGCCGGACAGCGTTTTAATCGAGCACGGCAGCACCGCCATGCCCATGGTCTTAAACGAGCCGGAGGAAATGCTGGCGGCAATATCACGAGCGTCATGCACGACGTCCGCCAGCGCCTGAACGTCGCGCAGCGAGTAATCGGTTTCCAGCGCCAGCGTCTGGCGAGCTGCGTTGCTCATTACCAGGTGGCTTTCTACCTCCGGCAACTGCTGCAGGATTTGCAGTAAACGCACCCCATAAATAGCGCCGCTGGCTCCGGAAATACCGACGATCAGTCGTTTCATTGAATTTGCCCATAGAGAATATCTGGGCTGACTTTGCCGCAAGATGAGGTGGGATGCAAGGCTGGCGGAACCGGGAGGGGAAGAACGAGCCTCTCCCCTTTGCAGGAGAGAGGCCAAGGCCGATTAGCCTTCGTTGTGCATCTCTAAGTTTTCCACTTCGTTCTGACGCGCCAGTGCCTGGGAGTCGTCGTTACGCAGGGATTCGAGATACTGCAGGTATTTGTGGTCAACGTCTTTTGTCACGTAGATGCCGTTGAACACCGAACATTCAAACTGGGTGATGTCCGGGTTTTCCACGCGCACCGCTTCGATAAGGTCGTCCAGGTCCTGGAAAATCAGGCCGTCAGCGCCGATTATCTGGCGAATTTCGTCCACTTCACGGCCGTGAGCAATCAGCTCGTTGGCGCTTGGCATGTCGATGCCATAGACGTTAGGGAAGCGAATTTCCGGTGCGGCTGAAGCCAGGTAAACCTTTTTGGCTCCGGCTTCACGCGCCATCTCGATAATCTGCTCGGACGTAGTCCCGCGCACGATGGAGTCATCCACCAGCAGCACGTTTTTATCACGGAACTCGGCGCGGTTGGCGTTCAGCTTACGGCGCACGGACTTACGGCGCAGCTGCTGGCCCGGCATGATAAACGTGCGGCCCACGTAGCGGTTTTTCACAAACCCCTGGCGGTACGGTTTATCCAGAATACGGGCAATTTCCAGCGCGATGTCACAGGAAGTTTCGGGAATAGGAATGACCACGTCGATATCCAGGTCTTCCCATTCGCGGGCAATCTTCTCGCCAAGCTTTTTCCCCATCTCAACGCGCGCGCTGTAAACGGAGATCTTGTCGATAAACGAGTCCGGACGAGCAAAATAGACGTACTCGAACAGGCACGGATTGCTGACCGGGTTATCGGCGCATTGACGAGTAAACAGCTGGCCTTTCTCGGTGATGTAGACCGCTTCGCCCGGCGCGATATCACGCAGGAACTCAAAGCCCAGGGTGTCCAGCGCCACGCTCTCGGAGGCCACCATGTATTCGGTGCGGCCGTCGCCCAGGTCACGCTTGCCGATAACCAGCGGGCGAATGCCGTTCGGATCGCGGAAGGCAACCATGCCGTGACCGATAATCATCGCTACGCAGGCATAAGCGCCGCGAATCTGGCGGTTAGTGGCGGCGATGGCGGCAAAAATGTTGTCGGCCTCCAGCGGATAATGGCGGAAGTTATCCAGCTCGCTGGCAAAGACATTCAGCAGGATTTCAGAATCAGAGGTGGTGTTAATGTGGCGGCGTTTTTCTTCAAACAGCTTTTTACGCAGCTCGTGGGCATTGGTCAGGTTACCGTTATGCGCCAGGGTTATCCCGTAAGGAGAGTTAACGTAGAAAGGCTGGGCTTCTGAAGCGCTGGAACTGCCTGCGGTTGGGTAACGCACGTGGCCGATGCCCATATTCCCCTGCAGACGCTGCATGTGGCGGGCTTCAAACACATCGCTCACCAGGCCATTCGCTTTACGCAGACGGAAGCAATTTAAAGCGTCGATGGTGACGATGCCTGCGGCATCCTGGCCACGGTGCTGAAGCACCGTTAACGCATCATAAATCGACTGGTTTACCGGCATGAAACCGGCGATACCGACAATACCGCACATGTTGTCTTTTCCTCATTAAGCCACACCCCCCGCTACGATTAGCGGGGCAAGAAACTTGACGAGCTTTGCAGATAGTCAAAGAACCATCTGATGATGAAACTGAATTGCGGGATAAGCTGCGACTTTTGCCAGTCATCGCTTTTTGAAAAACCGGTAAAGGTATCCAGGAAGAACAGAATGGCGGAGACGATCAGTACGCCACGCAAGGCGCCAAAGCAGATCCCCAACACCCTGTCTGTACCCGACAGGCCGGTTTTTTGCACCAGCGCGCTAATCACATAATTGACTATCGCACCGACAATCAGCGTCGCGATAAACAGCACCGCGATAGCTATCCCATTACGTACCAGTTCGTCTTCAAAGCCAGTGAACCAGACTGACAGATAAGTGTAGTAATGACTGGCGACAAAGAAAGCACATCCCCAGGTCACAAGCGATAACGCTTCCTTCACAAACCCACGTATTACGCTTACCAGACAAGAAAAACCGATAACCGCAATGATGGCGTAATCTATCCAGATCATGAAAAAATCTCGTGACAAATTGCCCTGACGTCCAGTTCGGGGCGAATTCTAACAGAAAAAGAAAACGTTTGCGTAGGGATTTCCTTCCCGCGCGTAAATAAATAATGGCGTTGAAAAAAGCATCAACGCCATTAAAAAAGTGCCTGTTTTCCCCTCACCTTTTAGAGGCGAAGTGACGGTATGGCGTCGTTTTTCCCCTCACCCTAACCCTCTCCCCAGAGGGGCGAGGGAACCGTTCGGTGTAATGGCCTTCCCACTCTCCCTTCCAGGGAGAGGGCCGGGGTGAGGGTCACAAACCGCTACCGTGGCGAGTAGTTCATCACCACGCCGTTCAGGCCAGAAAGAGAATTCAGCTCGCCCAGCGAGGACTTCAGCTTATCTTTCGACGCGTCAGGCCCAACCAGAATACGGGTGATTTTCCCCTGCACAGGCGTTGTCGGTGAGGTATAAACCTTGAATCCGGCACCGCGCAGTTTACCAACAATTTCATTCACTTTGTCCGCATTTTTCAATGCGCCAAGCTGCACCACATACGCCTGTCCGGTCGGTGCTTTGTCGGCTGGTTTTTCCGTCTTCGCTGGCTGCTCGGTCTGGTTATCAACCACAGGTTTAGGCTGCGGTTTCTCCACCGGCTTCGGTTTTGGTTTTTCCTGCACCGGCTGTGGCTTAGGCTGCTCACGTGCCGCAGGCACTTCGTCAGCGCCCGCAGAACCTTCGTTTGGAATAGCGCCGTTATTCAGCCCCGGCGGCACGGCGGCCCCGGCTCTCACCTCTTCTGCGGCCCCTTCCGGTGGCTGCGAAGGCAGCGCCTGGGTGGCCGAAGGCAGCATATCAGGCTCGTCGCTGTCCCCTGGTTTTGGCACCAAAGGAATGGCTGCGAACTCGTCCTGATAATGTTTTTTCTGCCCGTCCAGCAGACCCGGCAGCACAATAACGCCCAGCGCGACCAGAATAATGGTTCCGACTAATCTGTTTTGAAACTTACTCGCCACCTGCTCTCCCCGCGTCCAGTACTTCCATTACATGGGCCACCGTGTGGAACGAGCCACACACCAGCACGGTATCATCAGCCGTCGCTTCTGCCATCGCCGCGTGCCAGGCGTCCGCTACGCTTGCAAACGTCCTGCCGTGACCAAGATGGGCGATCAGCTGCTCAGCGCTTGCGCCTCGTGGCCCCTCCAGCGGAGCACAATACCAGCTATCGACCTGAGGCGACAAACAGGCAAGCGTTCCGGCAATGTCTTTATCATGAAGCATACCCATCACCGCCAGCACGCGTCCCTGTTTTGGTAACGCCGCCAGGCGACCGGCAAGGTAAGCCGCCGCATGTGGATTATGGGCAACATCAAGAATAACGCGAGGCGCCTGAGAAACTATCTGGAAACGCCCAGGCAGCGTGGCATGCTCAATGCCATAACGTATCGCGTTTTCACTCACGTTAAGTTTACTTGCGCGCAAAGCGGCGAGTGCCGTAGCGGCATTTGGCTGTGGAACCAGCGGCAGCGGCAGATCGCATAGCTCGCCCTGAGCATCACGGAACGTCCAGCCCGTGGCGTTCACCTCGTAATCCCAGTCAACGCCGCGACGCAGCAGCAGCGCGCCCTTCTCCTGAGCAACATCGGCAATCGTATGCGGCATAGCCGGCTCGCCCACAACCGCCGGGTTATCTCTGCGGAAGACACCGGCTTTTTCACGGCCAATACTCTCGCGATCCGGGCCAAGCCAGTCGGTGTGATCGAGCGCGATGCTGGTGACCACGGCCACATCAGAGTCCACGACGTTGGTAGCATCAAGACGGCCGCCAAGGCCCACTTCAAGAATAACCACGTCCACAGCCTGCTGCTTAAACAATAGCAACGCGGACAGCGTTCCGTATTCAAAATAGGTTAAGGAAATATCTCCGCGCGCGGCCTCTATTTCAGCAAAGGAGGCGGTATGCAGGGCTTCGGGTAATTCTTCACCCTGAATACGCACTCGCTCGGTGTAACGCACCAGGTGCGGCGAGCTGTAAACTCCTACGCGATAGCCGTCCGCCATCAGCACGGTTTCAAGCGTGCGGCAGGTGGTGCCCTTCCCGTTAGTGCCGGCCACGGTAAACACCGTTGGCGCAGGTTTCAGCACGTCCAGCTTAAGCGCAACTTTGCTGACGCGCTCAAGGCCCATATCTATGGTGGAGGAGTGAAGGTTTTCAAGATAGCAAAGCCACGTGGCCAGGGGCGACGTGGCTTGAGGGATAAGATCTTTTTCCATGATGCCCACTTAACATGCACATAAAGAAAAAGGGCAGAACCTGCTGGCCTGCCCTTAGTTACGAATCAGGCCTCTTGACCCTGTTCCGGCGCCGGCGGAACCACAATCGGCTCACGCGGGGCTTCCGGGTTTGGTGCCGGCAGATTCATAAACTTCGCCAGGACGCTCGCCAGCTTCAGGCGCATTTCCGGGCGACGGACGATCATGTCGATCGCCCCTTTTTCAATCAGGAACTCACTGCGCTGGAAGCCCGGCGGCAGTTTTTCACGAACGGTTTGCTCGATAACGCGCGGGCCGGCAAAACCGATCAGCGCCTTCGGCTCGGCGATGTTCAGGTCACCCAGCATTGCAAAGCTTGCAGAAACGCCGCCCATGGTTGGGTCAGTCAGCACGGAGATGTACGGCAGACCGCGCTCCTGCATTTTTGCCAGCGCTGCGCTGGTTTTCGCCATCTGCATCAGCGACATCAGCGCTTCTTGCATACGCGCCCCGCCGGAAGCGGAGAAACACACCATCGGGCAATTGTCTTCCAGCGCCTGTTCAACGGCACGGACAAAACGCGCGCCGACCACAGACCCCATCGAACCGCCCATAAAAGCGAACTCAAAGGCCGCAGCAACGACAGGCATACCGTGCAGGGTGCCTTTCATGACAACCAGGGCGTCTTTTTCGCCGGTCTCTTTCTGCGCGCTAACCAGACGATCTTTGTATTTCTTGGAGTCACGGAACTTCAGCAAATCTTTTGGCTCAAGCTCGCTCCCCAATTCCACCATTGTGCCTTCATCTAACAGGCTATGCAGGCGATCGCGGGCCGACATACGCATGTGGTGATCGCACTTAGGGCAGACGCCAAGATTGCGTTCCAGCTCGGCGCGGTACAGGACCTGGCCGCAGCTGTCGCACTTGGTCCACACCCCTTCAGGGATGCTCGCCTTACGGGTGGGAGTAATATTGCTCTTATTGAGAATTCGTTCAATCCAGCTCATTGATGACCTTTCTGCTTGAACCTGGTCGATACCAGCTTTTCTGTGGCAGTTTTCCCTGCCCCAGACCATAAATGGTGCTCATTAAAACACAACGGCCCGCGACTTTGGATAAAAAAGTGGTCGAACCGCTGCCCACGTATTATTTTGACTGCCGCGACGCCGCGCGTTTGTGGCGAATAACTTCCACCACGCCAGGCAGTATCGATACCACGATAATTGCCACAATCAGCAGCTTCAGGTTTTCCTGTACCACCGGCAGGTTACCGAACAGGTAGCCCGCGTAGGTGAACAGCAAGACCCACAGCAGTGCGCCGACAACGTTATAAATCGCAAAATGGCGATAGGACATATGCCCCATCCCGGCAACAAACGGTGCGAAGGTTCGCACAATCGGCACGAAGCGCGCGAGGATAATCGTTTTTCCGCCGTGACGCTCGTAAAAAGCATGAGTTTTATCAAGATAACTGCGGCGGAAGATTTTTGAATTCGGATTACTGAACAACTTCTCGCCAAACAGCCGCCCGATAGTGTAGTTCACCGCATCACCGATGATGGCGGCAATCACCATCAAAATGACCATGTAATGCACGTTCAGGTCGTTAGTTTCCAGCGAGGCCAGCGCGCCCGCCACAAACAGCAGCGAATCACCCGGTAAAAACGGCGTCACCACCAGCCCGGTTTCGCAGAACAAAATCAGGAACAAAATCGCGTAAACCCAGACGCCGTATTGTGCCACCAGCTCGGCCAAATGCACGTCGATATGCAAAATGAAGTCAATGATAAAACGGATGAAATCCATCAAAGTTTCCTTTCTTAAGCAGCAATCAGTCGGCTAAAAAAAGCGGCCCCATCGGGAGACGCGGCAGTGCAAAATGGTCAGGGTAATCCACCGACACAAGGTACAGTCCTTCCGCTTTCGCGGTGGCCGCGGCCTTAGTGCGGTCCTTCATTGCCAGCAGGTCAGCCATCCAGTTTTCAGCCTGGTTACCGCAGCCCACTTCCATCAGGCTGCCAACGATATTGCGCACCATATGGTGAACAAACGCGTTGGCCTTAATGTCCACCACGATGTAAGCGCCGTAGCGGTTTACCGTAATGTGCATCATATTGCGCCACGGGGTGCGCGACTGGCACTGCACCGCACGGAAAGAGGTAAAATCATTTTCCCCCAGCAGGCTCTGGGCGGCACGGTGCATTTTGTCCGCATCCAGAGGCAGGTGAAAATGGGTCACGCCCTGCTGCAAAACGGCCGGACGCAGGCGATGATTATAAATCACGTAGCGGTAACGCCGAGCCGTGGCGCTAAACCGGGCATGAAACTCGGCCGGCACATCTTTTACCCAACGAACGGCGATGTCACCAGGCAAATTCGTATTTACGCCCATTGTCCAGGCTGCATCTTTGCGCAAGGCGCTGGTTTCAAAATGCACCACCTGACCTGTGGCGTGAACGCCCGCATCGGTGCGCCCCGCGCAAAACACGTTAATCGGCTCATTAGCCACCTGAGACAGCGCTTTTTCCAGTTTTTCCTGCACGCTGCGCACTTCGTTCTGGCGCTGCCAGCCGTAATATTTACTGCCGTCGTACTCAATGCCGAGCGCGATTTTATGAAGCGGGGTTTCGCTTAGCACTTCGGACATCAGTACATATACTCCTGCACCAGTTTCTCAGCGGTTTTTATCGCCATCAGCGCACCGCCAAAGCGAACGTTATCGGCGACCGACCAGAACTGAATTTGCTCCGGCATGCCGTAATCGTTTTGCACGCAGCCAATAGAAAGATGGCCGCTGCCGGACGCATCCGCAACCTGAGTCGGGAATTCGCCTTCTTCAGACAGCTCGATATCTTCCGCCTGGGTAAACGCATCCCGGGCCTCTTCAGCCGCCAGAGGACGCAGTGCTTCGAAATTAACGATTTGCGCGTGGCCGTAGAATACCGGCGACTGCACGAGGCTGGCAGAGATCATCAGACCGTCGTCCTGCAGCACTTTACGCGCTTCATTCACCAGGCGACGCTCTTCGCGCACGCTGCCTTCAGCATCCGGCACCAGCGGCAGCATGTTGAACGCCAGCTGGCGGCCAAACAAGTCCTCTTCATCGATAGGAATGCCGTTCAGCAGGCGTGCGCTCTGCCCGGCCAGCGCGTCAACGGCAGCTTTGCCGCGCGCGGAAGCAGACAGCAGGCTGGTGACCTGAATACGCGACAGGCCGCCCTGCTCGATAAGCGGTTTTAACGCGCTCAACAGCTGGCAGGTCAGGCTGTCCGCCACGGCAACCAGGTTACGGTTGCGGTAATCGCTCAGCACAAACGGGTTCACGTCCGGCACTACCAGCGGCACGTCCGGCTCCATAGCAAAAAGACCGCTGGAGTCGATAACCAGGCAGCCAGAATTGGTTGCTTCTTCCACGTATTGTGCGGACGCTTCCACGCCCCCGACGAAGAACGCAAGCTGGGCCTGAGTCCAGTCGAACTCTGCTGCGTCCTGCACCATGATGGTTTTGCCTTCATAACGCAGGTTTTCACCGGCGCTCTCGCTACGCGCCAGGGCATACAATTCACCAACCGGGAACTGACGTTCAGCAAGCAGTTCAAACAAAGCTGAGCCCACGGCACCGGTGGCGCCTAAAACGGCAATATTCCAGCCTTCAGACATGTTGGTTTACTCCAGAAAATAAAACAGATGCTCCCCGAGACAGCGCCTCAGGGAGCCAGAAGATAAAACTTAGCTCAGCGGATGATGAATCGCGCTAAAACCCAGTTTTTGCAGCATGTTCGCTGCAGTTGCGTCATCGCACTGTACGTAAAGCGATGACCACTCGCGGCGCTCGAGGTAGTTTTTACGCAGCTTGTCGAATTCGCCAGGCTGACCGGCTACCTTTCGCAGTGGGGCATCGTCGCGGCGCACATCATACACCAGATGCACCAGTCTTTTGAGCGTCGGTTGATCGAGCGGACCCGCCAGAGTGATACGGCCAAACTCCGGCGCGGGCAGCAGCGAATCCAGCGCGACCTGCTGCGACTGACCGATGAAATCGCTAAAGGCTTCAAAGACCTGCGTGGTCCCCCGAGCCTTGCCCTCAAGCGTGTAGCCCGCAATATGTGAGGTGCCGATGTCCACCTTGCTCAGCAGCTCGACGTTGAGATCCGGCTCCGGTTCCCAGACGTCCAGCACGACGCTCAGCTCCTGCCCTGCCTTTAAGCATTTCAGCAGCGCAGCGTTGTCCACCACCGGGCCACGGCAGGCATTAATCAGAATAGCGCCAGGCTTCAGGCGGCTAATCAGCGCCTCATCGGCCAGGTGCAGCGTTTTGTAATCACCGGATTTAAACAGCGGCGTATGGAAGGTAATGATATCGGCATCCTGCACCAGCGCTTCCAGCGCCACGAAGTCGCCTTCGTCACCGCGATCGGCACGTGGCGGATCGCACAGCAGGGTACGCACGCCCCAGGCTTCAAGACGTGCCTGCAGGCGGGAACCGACGTTACCCACGCCAACGATACCGACGGTCCTGTCTTTCAGCTCAAAACCGTCGCGCTCGGCCAACATCAATAAGGAGGAGAACACATACTCAACAACGGCAATCGCGTTACACCCGGGTGCTGCGGAGAATGCCACCCCGGCGCTTTGCAAATACGCTTCATCAACGTGATCGGTCCCGGCCGTTGCCGTCCCGACAAATTTAATCCCTTTACCGGCCAGCAGTTCGGCATTCACTTTCGTGACCGAACGCACCATCAGCGCGTCAGCATCCGTTAACGCTTCAACCGGAATCGGACGCCCCGGCACGGCAGTCACCTCGCCCAGGCGGCTGAAAAGTTCGCGGGCATAGGGCATATTTTCATCAACGAGGATTTTCACCTGAGTACCTGTCTGTTAATCGTCGAGATAAGGCCGGATAGTGTGCCATAATCTGACGTCCGGGCATAACGAACTACTTGCGAATGTTTTGTCGTACTTAAGGATCATTTAATAATGCAACCCATTCAGGGCGCCACGCCGCGTCCTCCGGGGGAACCAGCCTCCGCACCTTCTGCCGCTGGCGAACAGCCACTTTCCACCCAGCAACGTACCGTGCTGGAGCGTTTGATCACCCGGATCATTGCGCTCAGCCAGCAGCAGAGCGCTGAAGTGTGGGCCGGCCTGAAACACGATCTGGGGCTGAAAAACGAGACCCCGCTGCTGTCTCGTCATTTCCCGGCCGCCGAGCAAAACCTGAACCAACGCCTGACCAGCGCGCAAACCACGCTGGCGACGCGTCAGATCATTCAGCAACTGAGCGATTTGCTGCCGCAGGGCAATAACCGCCAGGCGGTGAGCGACTTTATTCGCCAGCAGTTTGGCCAGACGGCGCTGAGCCAGCTCACGCCGGAGCAGCTAAAAACCGTGCTGACGCTGCTGCAAAACAACCAGCTCGCTATTCCTCAGCCGCAGCAGCGCCCGGCAACCGACCGCCCGCTGCTGCCCGCCGAGCACAACAGCCTGAACCAGCTCGTCACCAGGCTTGCGGCGGCTACGGGCGAGTCAGGGAAACAAATCTGGCAGTCGATGCTTGAGCTTTCGGGCGTGAAAACCGGCGAATTAATCCCGGCTAAGCATTTTGCCTTGCTGACCACCTGGCTACAGGCGAGGCAAACGCTGAACCATCAGCCTGCGCCAACGCTGCACAGCGTGCAGGCCGCACTTAAGCAGCCGCTTGAGCCGCAGGAGTGGAAAGAAATGGTGGATTACAGCCAGCAGCGCTTCCAGGCCACGCCGCAAAGCGTGCTGACGGCCGCGCAGGTGCAGGACATTCTTAATCAGGTGTTTTTAAAACGCGCCGAGCGCCAGTCAGGAACAGCCGAAGTGCGGGATATTCAACCCATCTACAACCCGATGTTCAGCGCCATTATCGAACCGATAAAAGCGCTGAGCGCAAGGCCCGGACTGACGCTGATTGCACTGGTGGTGGTGATGATTTTGCTCTGGTTGGTGATATAACGCTCTCAAGGCTGGCTTTTAGTCAGATTTCCGTTCAACTTTCCCGAGAGATATCTTTCGCTCCGCCGCTGAAGCGGTAAACCCACCGGCTATCACCCAAACAGTCGGGGTCGTAACCGGGGGCGATGAGAGCCGGGAACAAGGGCGTGGCTGTAAGTCTTGAAACGACTGTGACTTTCAGAATTGCTGCGGGTTTAAAGCGAGGCTCGGTTCCGGCTTAAATCGCCTCCGTTTTCTCTCCGACTGGCCAGGGTCCGGACGTCGGGAACGGCCGGAGGCTGAGAGCGTCTGGAACGCATCTCAGCCGACCCAGGACTGGGAGATAAAACGGAGGTCTGCCGCTTCAGCGGTCGATTTATTTGGCCGGGAGTCCGGGGTCTCGGGGAAGTGACGGTGACTTCCCCGAGTCGTTCACCGTTGCGGTGGCTGCATATAAAACAGAACTGGAAGTGAACGGAATTTTAGCCAGCATCACATAATCGTGGATATTTGTGACGATGGCAGGACTAAACCAACCTACTTCCTGAACGCCACCAGCGTCACGGCAATCCCCAGAACCGCAGAAATCGCCCCCGCCATAAACACCGACGAATAGCCCATGGAAGTGGCCAGAATGCCCGTCAGTGGCCCGGTGACACCGTATGAAATATCCTGGAACGCCGCATAGCCGCCCAGGGCCGTGCCACGAACCTGAGGCGGAACGCGCTTAACCACTTCCACGCCCAGCGCCGGGAAAATCAGCGAGCAGCCGCAGCCCGTCAGCGCTGCACCCAGCAACGCGGTCCAGGCACCTGGCGCATGCCAAAGAAGCAGCAAGCCCACCGTTTCAACGGCCAGGGAGAACAGTGCCACGCGCACGCCGCCGTAGCGGTCAGGCATCCAGCCAAACAGCACGCGCACCAGAACAAACGCGCCGCCGAAAGCCGTTAGGGTGAAGCCTGCATGAGCCCAGCCGTTTGCGGCAAAATAGAGCGAAACAAAAGTACCAATAACCGCGAAACCAACGCCCTGCAGCGCCAGCCCGAGCCCCGGCTGCCAGATAAGCCCGACAACGGTAAACAACGAAGGCCGCTCGCCTTTATGGGCCGGAACAGGCTGCACGGTACTATTAAACAGCAGGCCAATCAGCGGCAGAGCAATGGTCGTCACGCCCAATGCCACAAAACCCCACTGGGCGTTGAGCATCAGGCCAAGCGGCGCCCCGGCGGCCAGCGCACCGTAAATCGCCATCCCGTTCCAGGACATCACCTTGCCGGAACGTCCCGGCCCAACCAGGCCTAACCCCCAGGTCAGGTTCCCGGTCAGCAGTTGGCTTTCACCAAAGCCGAGGATCAGCCGCCCCACGATCAGCAGGCCAAACTTTACGGCCGCATCGACAGGCAGCAGCGCGGCGAGCAAGTAGGCTACGCCCGCCAGCCCACAGGCAAACATCCCCTGCAGGACGGAGCGTTTGGCACCCATCTGGTCAGCCAGCCGTCCGGCATAGCCTCGGGTTAATACGGTGGCAAGAAACTGAATGCCCACCGCCACGCCAACCATCATGTTGCCGTAGCCAAGCTGCTGGTGAACAAAAAGCGGGATAACGGGCAGCGGCAGGCCAACCGTCATATAGGTAAGAAATACCGCAAAGGTAATTCTGAATAGCGATGTATTCGCCGACTTCGACGTTTTAAGGGTGGTCTCAGGTACCGCAGACATACTGCTTACTCCATAAATTCAGAGCAAGGCGCAACTCAACCCGCGCCCTTTCCTCTGAGTGTTCAGATTATAGGGTGCGTTGGTTAACGTTAAACGCTTACGCATTATCAAAATGATAATGGAGGGGAATGCATAGTGCCTGCCGGCTAACCGGCTGTCAATGCAGAGGAATAGACAAAAAAATAGGGCACCCGAAGGCACCCCATTCTGAATCAATCGCTTTGATTAAGCGTTCAGCTTGCGCATGACCAGCGTGGCGTTAGTACCGCCGAAGCCGAAGCTGTTGGACATCACCGTGGTCAGCTTCGCATCGGTAGGTTTGGTAACGATGTTCAGGCCAGCAGCCTGCTCGTCCAGCTCTTCCACGTTAATGCTTGGCGCGATGAAGCCATGCTCCAGCATCAGCAGAGAATAGATAGCTTCCTGCACGCCCGCAGCACCCAGAGAGTGACCGGTCATTGCTTTGGTCGCGGAAATGGCCGGGCTATGGTCAGCAAACACTTCACGAATCGCACCCAGCTCTTTCACGTCGCCTACCGGAGTAGAAGTCCCGTGGGAGTTCAGGTAGTCGATTGGGGTATCAACGCCATGCATCGCCATCTTCATGCAGCGCACCGCGCCTTCACCTGATGGAGCAACCATGTCTGCGCCATCGGACGTTGCGCCGTAGCCAACGATTTCAGCGTAGATATGTGCGCCACGTGCCAGAGCGTGCTCCAGCTCTTCAACCACAACCATGCCGCCGCCGCCAGCGATGATGAAGCCGTCACGGTGCGTGTCATAGGTACGGGAAGCTTTTTCCGGGGTTTCGTTGTATTTGGTGGACAGCGCGCCCATCGCATCGAACTCACAGGCCATTTCCCAGCCCAGCTCTTCGCCGCCGCCGGCAAAAACGATGTCCTGTTTGCCCAGTTGGATTTGCTCTACCGCGTTGCCGATACAGTGTGCGGAAGTCGCACAGGCAGAGCTGATAGAGTAGTTCACGCCGTGGATTTTGAACGGTGTGGCGAGGCAGGCGGAAACCGCGGAGCCCATCGCTTTGGTCACAACGTACGGACCCACCGCTTTCAGGCCACGTGGGCTACGCATGGCGTCAGCACCAAAGACCTGCGCTTTAGAAGAACCGCCGGAGCCTGCAATCAGGCCAACGCGTGGGTTATTCTGATAAACCTCTTCGCTCAGGCCAGCATCAGCGATGGCCTCACGCATAGAAAGATAGGCATAGATAGAGGCATCGTTCATGAAACGAACCACTTTACGGTCAATCAACCCGGTGGTATCCAGCTTGACGTTACCCCAAATGTGGCTCCGCATTCCCGCTTCTTTAAACTCTTCCGAGAAAGTGATCCCGGAGCGTCCTTCTCGCAGAGATGCCAGGACTTCCTGCTGGTTATTACCAATGCTGGATACAATGCCCAGGCCAGTAATCACTGCACGTTTCATTCAAATACCTCGTTCACTGCACTATGTAGGATTTCGTGTGGCACAATAGCGTACAGTTGTACGCCGAACAAGTCCGATCAGCCAAATTATGCGGAAATTTGCGCCGCTCCGCTCGCCCCGTTATGATCGAGCCACTGCCTGTCACACGAGCAACTTACGTGAAACATTCCCCTATACAATCCGCCAACCTCGGTTTCAACGAAGAAGGTACACCTGTATCCCGAGATTTTGACGACGTTTACTTCTCTAACGATAACGGGCTGGAAGAGACGCGTTACGTCTTCCTCGGCGGAAACCACCTTCCCGAACGCTTTGCAACCCACGAAAGACCGCTTTTTGTGGTCGCGGAAAGTGGTTTTGGTACCGGCCTTAACTTTTTGACTTTATGGCAAGCGTTCGATGAATTTTGTGTGAAACGTGAGGGTGCCTGCTTAAAACGGCTGCATTTTATCAGTTTTGAAAAATTCCCCCTCACCGCCCCCGATCTCGCGCTAGCCCATCAGCACTGGCCGGAACTGAGCCGCTTCGCCGCCGAGCTTCAGCAACAGTGGCCGCAGCCTGTGCCCGGCTGCCACCGCCTGCTGCTGGACAACGGGCGCATTACGCTGGACCTGTGGTTGGGGGATATTAACGAGCTGATATCTCAGTTGGATGACACGCTGAATCAGCAGGTAGATGCCTGGTTCCTTGACGGCTTCGCGCCCTCGAAAAACCCGGATATGTGGACGCCTCAGCTCTTCCAGGCCATGGTTCGCATGGCTCGCCCCGGCGGCACGCTGGCGACCTTTACCTCCGCCGGCTTTGTTCGTCGGGGGCTGATAGAAGCAGGCTTTACCGTGACACGAAGCAAAGGGTTTGGCCGCAAACGCGAGATGCTCGTCGGGTCGCTGCAAGAACCGGTTGAAACCCCAGCTCGCACACCGTGGTACTCCCGCCCCGGCACGCCCGAACGCGAAACCGCCATTATCGGCGGCGGAATAGCCAGCGCGCTGCTCTCTCTTGCGCTGCTGCGTCGAGGCTGGCAGGTGACGCTGTATTGTGAAGACGAGGCACCGGCTCAGGGAGCTTCCGGCAACCGCCAGGGCGCACTTTACCCTCTGCTTACCGCACATGATGCCGCGCTGACGACCTTTTTCCCGGCGGCATTCACCTTTGCACGACGCCTGTATGACGCCCTTCCGGTAGCGTTTGACCATGACTGGTGTGGCGTAACCCAGCTCGCCTGGGACGAAAAAAGTGCCCATAAAATCGAGCAAATGCTCAGCCTTGGCCTGCCCGAGCTACTGGCCACGGCGGTAGACGCCGAAACCGTGGAGAAAACCTGTGGCGTGGACACGCAGTGCGGCGGGATTAGCTATCCGCTGGGCGGCTGGCTCTACCCGGCGCAGCTTACGGCCGGGGCGCTGGAACTGGCCGGGCAGCAGGGATTGAAAATCCGCTATGGACATCAGGCTACCGGCTTAACGCCCGATAACGGCGGCTGGAAGATAGAGTTTGCTCAGCAGGAAGCGGTTCAACACGGCTCGGTGGTGCTGGCCAACGGCCATCAAATCAGCCGGTTTACGCAAACGCAAAATCTGCCGGTTTATTCAGTGGGCGGCCAGGTCAGCCATATTCCAACCACGCCGGGGTTAAGCCAGCTTCGCCAGGTCCTGTGCTATGACGGTTATCTGACGCCGGTTAATCCACAGAACCAGCATCACTGCATCGGTGCCAGCTATCATCGCGGCCGGGAAGAGATGACCTGGAACGAAGAAGATCAGCAACATAATCGCCAGCGCCTGCTGGACTGTTTGCCGCATGCCGAATGGGCAAAAGAAGTGGACGTTTCAGCGAACGAAGCCCGCTGTGGCGTGCGCTGTGCTTCACGCGATCATCTACCAATGGTAGGCAGCGTTCCGGATTATGAAGCCACACTGGAGCAATATGCAGGGCTTGCCGGGGATCGTGAAAATGCGGCACCGTCTCCGGTGTACAACAACCTTTATATGCTGGGAGCACTGGGTTCGCGCGGGCTGTGCAGCGCGCCGCTGGCCTCAGAGATTCTGGCGGCACAGATGAGCGAAGAACCTATTCCGCTCGATGCCGTCACGCTCGCGGCCTTGAACCCTAACCGGCTTTGGGTGAGGAAATTGTTGAAAGGCAAAGCGGTGAAATGATTTTCCCCTCATAAGCCCCTCTGTGAAGCTTTTATCCCCTCTCCCTTTTGGGGAGAGGGTCTGGGGAAGGCGCAGTCTTAGAACTTAGCCTTCTCGAAAAGAGTATCCCACATGCCCAGCACCAGCGCCTGATCGCGCGGCGAAAGCTCACCCGCCTGAATTGCCTTTTGCAGGCTGTCGGTCACTACGACGTGCAGCGCTTCTGGCTTATGCTCGTCACCGTTTTCCAGTTCGGCCACGGCCAGAGTAAGGTGCCCACGCAGATAACCGCTGGCAAACAGGTCGTCGTCACTGGCGTGCTCCACCATCTCGTCAATCAACGCCAAAATACGTGACTCAAATTCCGCGATCATCATACATCCTCTTCATACAGGTGATTTTTAGTTTAGGTCTTCTGGCCAGGCAAACTGCCCGGCATCAAGCGCAGGGGTGCCATAATACGCCCTTAGCGCGTCAATCAGACGTGCCGGACGCTCAGGGATCCCCTCTTTCAGATAAGTCATAACCTGAGCATGAACCCGACGCTGGAAAGCAATACGGTCAGGCTCAAAATCGCCGCTCAGGTTGTCGCAGCTGACGTTAAACGGGAAGCCCGCGGCGGTGCTGAGCATCCATTCCAGCGCCTGCGGCTTCACTTCCACGTCTTCAAACTTGCCCTGGGTCTCAGCGTCTCGCCCGTCCGGGCAATACCAGTAGCCGAAGTCCACCAGCTTGCGGCGCTCTTTACCGGCCACGCACCAGTGAGAAATTTCATGCATTCCGCTGGCGTAGTAGCCGTGCGCAAAGACGATACGGTTATACGGCAGTTCGTCGTCCGCGGGCAGATAGATGGGCTCGTCGTCGCCCTTAATCAGGCGGGTATTAAACTCGACCAGGAAGCAGCTATCGAACACGTCGATCAGCTCCTGATAATGGTGCTGTTTGCTCATTGTTACGTTATTCATTTCAGGCTATCCCTAACCAGTGGAGGATTTCCGGTCCGTGGCTGTCATACAGCAGCCTGGCGCTCATCACCGCCGAAACCACGACGATCATCGGGCGAATCAGCTGCTGCCCTTTACTCAATACGAGGCGTGAACCCACCCTCGCCCCTAAAAATTGCCCGGCCATCATCACAAGGCCGGTCCCCCAAATCACCTTGCCGCCAATAATAAACAGCAGCAGCCCACCGAGGTTTGACGTGGCGTTAAGCACTTTGGCGTGGGCGGTAGATTTGGCGAGGTTGAAGCCACACAGCGTCACGAAGGCGAGTGCGTAAAACGACCCGGCGCCGGGGCCGAAGAAGCCGTCATAAAAACCTACGCAGCCGCCGGCGACTAACGCAAACGGCAGGCCATACAGGCGGCGCTGGCGGTCTTCTTCACCCAGCTTTGGCATCAGCAGAAAATAAAGCCCGATGCCGATAATCAGCAGCGGCAGGATCTGACGCAGGATATCGGACTTCACGTGCTGCACCAGCAGCGCACCGCAGGTGGAGCCGATAAAGGTCATCAGAATATTGAGTTTCTGATCGGCAAGGCTGACCACCTTACGCCGAATGAAATAGAGCGAGGCAGAAACCGACCCGCCGCAGGCCTGAAGTTTGTTGGTCGCCAGCGCCTGCGCCGGGGACATCCCCGCAGCCAGCAAGGCCGGGACCGTCAGCAGCCCACCGCCGCCTGCAAGAGCATCAATAAACCCGGCGAGCATGGCGACAAAAAACAGCGCCACCAGCAGCGACGGGGAAACCATAAACCATTCCATTTAGAGAACGTGCTCATCCAGTAATGCCTGACAGGAGGCGGGTAGCGGCGGTGGCGTTGTCTTTTTCGGTGGCGTGCTGCCCGGTGCAGGCGGCGCGAACCAGCTTTGCAGCTCGGCACCGCAGCCGTCTCCCGGAGGAGGCAGAGGCTGATCTTCACACTCAAGGCTGTTAGCCGGGCAGCGCAAACGTACGTGCATATGGGCGCGGTGGGCAAACCACGGACGTACCTTACGCAGCCAGTCCCGGTCAGCCCCGGCATCTTCGCAAAGCCGCTGCTTGATGGCAGGGTTCACAAAGATACGCGTGACCTCATTATCTTTGGCCGCAAGCTTAATCAGGCTGTCGATTTCCGGCTTCCACAGCGACGGCACTACGCGCTTGCCGTCGGCGGCGACCAGGTCCAATGCCTGCGGGCGCAGCAGCTGCGCCGACGTCCAGCGAGCTTTTGGCAGTTGCAGGAAAATATCGACATCAAGCCCGGTCTGGTGGCTGGCGTGCCCGGAGCTAAAACGCCCGCCCGCCGCCATGCCCATATCACCTATCAGCACCGTGCCAAGGCCAAGCTGATTCACCTGATTACTCAGGCGCTGAATAAACATCACCAGATCGGGGTGCCCAAAATAGCGACGCTGATCCGGCCGCATCACCTGATAGCGAGCGTCCTCAAGCGGCAAAGCGTGCGCCCCCACGATACAGCCGTTGGAAAACGCGCCGATAGACTGTGCGCTACCGGCAATCGGATGGTCGATTTTTTGCCACGGCGTAGCCGCTAAAGCCTGAGCGCTGGCGGCCAGCGCCAGCATCCCGATCAGGAGTTTTTTCATCGTCTTACCAGCGAGGCAGCGGGGAAGAAACGTCAGCGTTCTGGGCGCGCTGGCGCAGCAGGTGATCCATCAGCACGATGGCCAGCATCGCCTCGGCGATCGGCACGGCGCGGATCCCCACGCACGGATCGTGACGACCACGGGTGATCATTTCCACTTCTTCGCCTTCGCGATTAATCGTTTTGCCCGGCACGGTAATGCTGGAAGTCGGCTTCAGGGCCATATTCGCCACAATCTGCTGGCCGCTGCTGATACCGCCCAGAATGCCGCCCGCGTGGTTGCTCTGGAAACCCTGTTGAGTAATTTCGTCCCGGTTCTGGCTGCCACGCAGGTTCACCACGCCGAAGCCTTCGCCAATCTCCACGCCTTTCACCGCGTTGATGCTCATCAGCGCGTGGGCAATGTCCGCGTCCAGACGGTCAAAGACCGGCTCGCCGAGGCCCGGCGGCACGTTGTCGGCAACAACCGTTATCTTCGCGCCGATAGAGTCACCCTCTTTTTTCAGGCCACGCATCAGCTCGTCCAGCGCTTCAATTTTATCCGGATCCGGGCAGAAGAACGGGTTCTGCTCTACCTGATCCCAGTCTTTGATTTCCAGCGGAATATCGCCCATCTGCGTCATGCAGCCGCGAATTTTAATGCCGAATTTCTGCTCAAGGTATTTCTTGGCAATCGCGCCCGCTGCCACACGCATGGCGGTTTCACGCGCGGAAGAACGGCCGCCACCGCGATAGTCGCGCAGGCCATATTTTTGTTCGTAGGTGTAATCCGCGTGCCCCGGACGGAACACGTCTTTGATGGCGCTGTAATCCTGGGAGCGCTGATCGGTGTTTTCGATAAGCAGGCCGATACTTGTACCGGTCGTTACGCCTTCAAACACGCCGGAGAGAATTTTTACCTGGTCAGGCTCACGGCGCTGGGTGGTGTAACGAGAGGTGCCCGGGCGGCGGCGATCGAGATCGTGCTGCAGGTCGGCTTCGGTCAGCGGGATGCCCGGCGGAACGCCGTCAACAATGCAGCCCAGCGCGATGCCGTGGGATTCACCAAATGTCGTTACGCGAAAAACCTGTCCAATACTGTTACCAGCCATCACGGCTCCTTACTGAATCACCGTTGTCGTTGTTGTGTTGTGCGCGGGAAGTAAAACGAGCCCGAAGACTCGTTTACGTGCGGCAATTAATCTTTGTAGATGCTGAAGTGCTCGCGAGCCTCGATCAACTGCGCTTTGGTCAGCATAAACACGCCGTCGCCGCCGTTATCGAACTCAAGCCAGGTGAACGGCACCTCTGGATATTGATCCATCAGGTGCACCATGCTGTTCCCTACTTCACAAATCAGGATCCCGCCGTCGGCCAGGTAGTCCGGCGCGCAGGCCAGGATGCGGCGAGCCAGCTTCAGGCCATCGCTTCCGGCCGCCAGCCCCAGCTCTGGTTCAAAGTGATATTCACCCGGCAGGTCGGCCATATCTTCTTCATCAACGTACGGCGGGTTTGTCACAATCACGTCGTACTGCACTTTAGGCAGGTCACGGAACAGATCAGAGCGAATCGGCGTGACGTTGTGGTCCATGCCATGCTCGGAAATGTTCTGCTCGGCCACGGCGATAGCGTCAGGGGAAATATCAACGATATCCACTTCCGCATTCGGGAATTCATAGGCGCAGGCGATGCCGATACAGCCGCTGCCGGTGCACATATCAAGAATATGCTGCGGCTCGTGATCGATCATCCCGGCAAAGCGGTTATTGATCAGCTCACCAATTGGGGAACGCGGGACCAGAACGCGTTCGTCAACGTAGAACTCGTGGCCGCAGAACCAGGCTTTATTCGTCAGATAAGCAACCGGAATACGCTCGTTTACGCGGCGAATCACACGCTCAACGATGCGGTGACGCTCGCTTGGCGTCAGGCGCGCGGTACGCATATCTTCAGGAATATCAAGCGGCAGGTAAAGGCTTGGCAGAACCAGCTGAACGGCTTCATCCCATGGATTGTCGGTGCCGTGCCCATACCAGATGTTGGCGGCGCTAAAGCGGCTGACCGACCAGCGCAGCATATCCTGAATGGTATGCAGCTCGTTTACTGCCTCATCGACGAAAATTTTATCCACGTGCCCTCCGCAGGCGACTCACGCTAGTTCAATAATAATCGGCTAGTTTGCCATGAAGGAGGCGACAAATCAGCACCCATCGACGCCGGGAGGCGGTGAAATTTGCGTTTTCTTTATTGCCGATGGGGAAAGCGGGTAAACTGGCGACAAAGCGAATGCGAGATGAGATATACATGAAAAAGAAATCACCGCTCAGTTCCGAAGACGAGGCGCTTTTTCGCGGCCTGATGAGCGGCACCAAAAAACTGGCTCAGGATACGATTGTTCACCGCCCGGTACGTAAAAAAATAACGGAAGTCCCGGTAAAACGCCTGCTACAGGAACAGGCCGATGCCAGCCACTATTTTTCGGATGAGTTTCAGCCTCGCCTGGCGACCGAAGGGCCAATGCGCTATGTGCGCGAAGGCGTGAGCCATTTTGAGCTGAAGAAACTGCGCCGCGGTGACTATTCCCCGGAGTTGTTTCTTGATTTGCACGGTCTGACGCAGCTTCAGGCAAAACAGGAGCTGGGGGCGCTGATTGCCGCCTGTCGCCGTGAACATGTATTTTGCGCCTGCGTCATGCACGGCCACGGTAAACACGTTCTCAAGCAACAAACGCCGCTGTGGCTGGCGCAGCATCCGCATATTGTCGCGTTTCACCAGGCACCGAAAGAGTACGGCGGTGATGCCGCACTGCTGGTGCTAATAGAAATTGAAGAGTGGCAGCCGCCGGAGCTGCCGTAAATTCGGCGTGAAAGATTCTCCTCGCCCCTTTGGGGAGAGGGTTAGGGTGAGGGGAAAAATTCTCAATACTTAAAACGCAAAAAGAGCCGCTTTCGCGACTCTTTTTTTCATGCTCACAGCAATCAGATAGCCTTAGCCACCTTGAAATTGCAGGGGCTCATCTGCCAGTTAAATACGCCTTTACCCGATTCCGGATCCAGCGTGACGTTGGCAATTGCCGAAGTGGTAAACATCGGCGGGGCCTCTTCCGGGCAAAGCTCGGAAACCAGGTAACCGACCAGCGGCAGGTGGGAAACCACCAGCGCGGATTCAACGCCTTCGTTTGCCAGCGCCAGCAGGTAATCCCCCACCAGGCCCACATCACCGCAGGGCCGCAGCTCAGGCAGGATGTCTTCTTTTTCCGGGAGGTTCAGCGCTTCCCGCACCACGTCCAGGGTCTGTTCAGCTCGCAGGTAAGGGCTCACCAGAACACGTTCGATACTTGTCACCTGACCTGTTAACCAGGTCGCCATCAGACGGGACTCATCACACCCACATTGGGTAAGGGGACGAACCGAGTCGCTGGCAGCATCGAGTGCTGCGTCGCCGTGACGCATGATAAAAACTTGCATATTGCACCGCTTTTGTTAACCAGGAACGCCTGAACCCGCACGCTGAAAAAGTGGGGTTCACGGCAGCCGGGCATTGTGCCTTATCCGTACATCGAATGAAACGCTGTCTTTTACCTCAATGCTGCAAGTATAGTCAATATCTGTTTACAAAATGACCTTGCAGCGTACATTTACCGGTTTTAGCTCAGCGCTTCGTCATGCTCAGTCACCGGCTGCGGCTTCAACGCCGGCCAGAAACTAAGCTGTTGTTCAGCCATCATAATCAGCCTTTCGCAGGGGGTGAAACGTTCCCCGTACTGACCCGCTAAACGCTGTAATTTTGCCACAACGTCCGCGGCACTCAGGCTGTCCATATACCTGAACGGCCCGCCCAGGAACGGCGGAAAACCGATGCCGAACACGCCGCCAATATCACCATCCCGTGCGCTTCTGACCACGCCCTCATCGAGGCAGCGTGCGGCTTCGTTGAGCATCATCATCACGCAGCGTTCGGCGATTTGCTCCGGGGTCTGACGCCCGTTTGGCGTCACGCCTAACAGCTTGTAAATCGCTGTATCCGGCTGTTTCTTGCTTTTACGCCCTTTCGCCGGATAAAGATAGAAACCGCGACCATTTTTTCTTCCTTTGCGATCGTCCTTCAAGATTGCATCGACGCTTTCAGGCGCGGCGAAGCGATCGCCGAAGGCCTGCTGCAAAATCGGAATAATTTTAGTGCCGACGTCTATCCCAACTTCGTCCAACAGCTGCACGGGCCCTACCGGGAAACCAAACTTAACCAGCGCTTCGTCGATACGTTCGATAGGCTCACCTTCCGTCAGGCAGCGCAGCGCTTCGTTAATGTAAGGTGCAAGAATACGGTTGACGTAAAAGCCAGCGCTGTCGCCGACAACGATCGGCGTTTTGCCCTGTTTTTTCGCCAGCTGTACGGTGGTGGAAATGGTTTCCGCACTGGTGCCTGCGTGAGGGATCACCTCAACCAGCGGCATCTTGTCGACCGGGCTGAAAAAGTGCAGGCCGATAACCTGCTGCGGGCGCGCAGCTTGAGCGGCTATGTCAGCAATCGGCAGCGACGAGGTGTTTGAGGCAAAAACAGTATGCGGCGCGGCGTACTGCTCCACTTCGGCCACCATTTTCTGCTTCAGGGCCAAATCTTCAAACACGGCTTCCACCACGATATCGCGCTGGCTGAACCCGTGATAATCGGTTCCCCCTGAGATGCGGGCCAGCTCGCGCTGCCGTTCGGCCGGCTTCATATGGCGGCGGCGAACTTTTTTGTCCAGCAGATCCCAGCTGTATTTCAGCGCGTGGTTAATCCCTTCGTTATTAATGTCTTTAATGCGCACCGGCAGCTTGCCTTTAGTGGCCGTCACATAGGCAATACCGCCGCCCATTAGCCCGCCGCCAAGGATACCGACCGCATTCAGTTTGCCGGGTTTTGCATCCCCGCCGTACTCTTTCTTTAACTCAGTGCTGGCAAAGAACAGGCCGCGCAGCGCGGCAGATTCCGCAGACATCGCCAGCTCGCCAAACGCTTTAGCTTCGGCCTCATAGCCGCTTTTGCTCCCCTGCTCCAGCCCGGTACGAATAACGTCGATGATGCGGCGAGTTGCCGGGTAGTTACCCTGGGTTTTTGCCTCAGTCTTCTTGCTGACCAGGCTGAACAGCAGAGAGCGCCCCAGCGGCCCGGCAAGCACTCGCTCTTTTACCGGCAGCTCACGCGAAGGTTTTCTTCCTTTAAGCGCCAGCTCAACGGCGGTTTCCAGCAGAATGGACTCTGGCACCACGTCATCCACCAGCCCCAGCTTCAGCGCTTGGCGAGGGCGCAGCTGCTTGCCGGTCAAAATCATGTCTAACGCGTTACTGACGCCTATCAGGCGTGGCAAACGCTGAGTGCCGCCCGAGCCCGGCAGCAGGCCCAGCTGAACTTCCGGCAGGCCAAGCTGCGTTTTGGGCGAGTCAGTGCAAATTCGGGCATGGCAGGCAAGCGCCATTTCCAGCCCGCCGCCCAGACAGGCGCCGTGGATAGCGGCCACAACCGGCATCGGCAGCGCGGCGATTTCCGCCATGATCTGCTGCCCCTGCCGCGCCAGCTCCTGCGCTTCCCCGGCCGTTTTACAGCCAGCAATCATGTTGATATCGGCCCCGGCAATAAAGTTGTCAGGTTTGCCGGAGATAAACACCAGCCCCTGCACGCTCGGGTTGTCGCGCAGCTTTTTAATAATGCCGTGTACCTGAGCGCCAAACTCGGCCTTCAGGGTATTCATCTTCTCGCCAGGCACGTCGATGGTGACCACGGCAACGTTATCCAGACGGATGTGTAAATCGAATGCGCCTTTCTGCTCCATTACTCCACCTCCAGAACCATTGCCGCACCGAGGCCGCCGGCGGCACACGCCGTAACAAGGCCAAAACCGCCGCCACGGCGACGCAGCTCGTGCAGCGTTTGGGTGATCATCCTTGCGCCAGTGGCCGCAAACGGGTGTCCGTAGGCAATCGACCCACCCAGCACGTTAAATTTAGCGTCATCCACTTCACCGGTGGCGTGAGCCCGGCCCAGCACGTTGCGGGCGAAGTTTTCGCTGGAAAGCATTTTCAAATTGGCTAACGTCTGCGCGGCAAAAGCTTCGTGCATATCAAACAGCGTCAAATCATTCAGGGTGATCCCGGCGCGCTCAAGCGCCAGTGGCGTAGCCCATGCCGGGCCAAGCAGCATATCCTGCCAGACATCAATGGCGGTAAACGCGTAGCTGCGCAGGTAGCCGAGCGGCTTGAGGCCAAGCTCTTTCGCGCGGGATTCCGTCATCAGGATAACGGCCGCCGCGCCGTCCGTCAGCGGCGTACTGTTCGCGGCGGTAACGGTGCCGTGCTTGCGGTCAAACGCCGGGCGCAGTTTTGCATAATCAGCCAGGCTGGAGCCTTTACGCACGTTGTTATCTTCAGCAAACGGCTGGCGGTATGGCGGAATAAACGCCGTCATAACCTCATCGGCAAGTTTACCTTCCTGCCAGGCCTGCGCGGCACGCTCGTGGGAACGATGAGCCAGCGCATCCTGCATTTCGCGGCTGATGCCGTGGGTTTTCGCCATCTGCTCGGCGGTGTCGCCCATCCGCAGGCCGGTTGAGTATTCCGCCACCGCAGGGGGAACCGGTAATAAATCGCGAGGACGTAATTTGGAAAACAGTTTCAGGCGCTGCCCGAGCGTGCGCGCTTTATTCACATCCACCAACGTGCGGCCCAGCTTTTTGCTCACGCCAATAGGCAGCACGGAAGAGGAATCTGCGCCCCCGGCAATACCGGCTCGGATAGTCCCGGCCATCAGGCTTTCGGCCACGTTTGCAACGGCCTGGAAACTGGTGGCGCAGGCACGGCTCACGCTATACGCGTCGGTATGTACGCTCATACCGGTACCAAGTACGATTTCGCGGGCAATGTTTGGGGCTTCTGGCATCTGTACAACCTGGCCGAAAACCAGCTGTTCGATAGCTTCGGGCGGCACTTCGCTGCGCGCCATCAGCTCGCTCACCACCATATTGCCGAGATCGATGGCGGGAATACCATGGAAAGCCGTGGCCTGGCGGGCAAACGGCGTACGTAAACCACTGACAATGGCAATACGATCGCCCTGGCGGGTAATCAACGGCAGTGCCTGACTCATAACGCTCCCCTGCTAAAAAAAGTGAATACAGACAAAAAGTGGTCTGACCTGATCACAGTCTTAACTAAAAATTCACATCCAGCCAACCGGCGGGCGAGAAAAATGGGAGAAGCGACACGAATTATTACATAACGAAATGAAACACCCCGCACAATGCAGGGTGTTTGGCAGAGGGGATTAACGCAGGCCGAGCTGGAAGATCATGGTTTCAGCCTGGCAGCTGAACACGAAGTCGATATCCAACTGCACGCCATCAGCCACTTCGGTATAACGCGGGGTAATCTGGCAAGGCTCGGATTCTACTTCGCGGGCTTTGGCCGTTAAGGCTGCCAGAACCTCATCAGCCTGTGCTTTATCAGCAAATACGCGGCTGTAGGAAGCGATGCAATCTGTGTTGTCGATAATGGAACCGACATCAATGCAGCAGCAAACTGGGGTTTCATCGGCGGTATTTTTACTCATCACGCTTTCCTCTGTAATGCGGCCTAAAAAGGGAGATTGGTTAATACAATTGTGGGCATTTTACGCCCACGGTTGTTTCTGCTCCAGTTGATAATCCTCACAAAACCGACAAGTGACGGAAATCACACTTAAAAATGATCTAAAACAAATAACATCCGCCGTTTGCCGGGAAGTTCCCCCGGATTTTGCCAAGCAGATCCCGTTTTTAAGATCAAACTTGAAAAACTTTAGAAACAAACTTGCAACATCCTCGCTGGTCGGACCTATACTCTCGCCACTGGTCTGATTTCTCTGTACCCGATCAGTCCCTACTATTCGCGCTCCTGTTACGGTATGTAACATTGTTTGCATAAAAATAAATCAATGAGGTTTTGGTCATGAGCCAGAAAAACCTGTTTGCAAAGTCAGCCCTCGCGGTTGCAGTGGCAATAGTCTCTTCCCAGGCGTATGCCGCCGGCTTTCAATTAAACGAGTTCTCTTCCTCTGGCCTTGGCCGAGCGTATTCGGGGGAAGGTGCAGTCGCGGATAATGCGGGTTCAGCAAGCCGCAACCCCGCCACCATCATGATGTTTGACCGCCCTTCTTTCTCCGCGGGCGCCATCTTCGTTGACCCGGACGTAGATATCTCCGGTACCTCAAAAACCGGCAAAAGCACCGATGCAAAAAACATCGCGCCGACCGCATGGGTGCCTAACCTGCACTTTGTCGCGCCGATTAACGACCAGTTCGGCTGGGGTGCATCCGTCACCTCTAACTACGGCCTGGCCACCGAATATAATGACAGCTATACCGCCGGTTCCATGGGTGGCACGACCGACCTGACCACCCTGAACCTGAACCTGAGCGGTGCCTACCGCCTGAACAGCAACTGGAGCTTCGGTCTGGGCTTTGATGCTGTCTACGCGAAAGCGAAGATTGAGCGCTATGCGGGTGACCTGCCGCAGCTGATTGCGGGTAACCCGTCTTCCCCGCTGACCCCGGCTCAGCGCCAGGCTATCGGCACATTACCGGCCAATACTCAGATTGCGCACCTCAAGGGTGACAAATGGGGCTTTGGCTGGAACGCCGGTATTCTTTATGAAATCAACAAAGATAACCGCTACGGCTTTACCTATCGTTCTGAAGTGAAAGTTGACTTCGACGGCGACTATAAGAGCAGCCTGCCGGCGGCCTATAACCCGCTGCTGTCTAACTTTGGTCTGCCTTCAGGCACCAATGGCCAAACCGTACCGGGTTCTCTGAGCCTGCACCTGCCAGAAATGTGGGAACTGTCCGGTTATAACAAAGTGGCGCCGAAGTGGGCCGTGCACTATAGCCTGACCTACACCAGCTGGAGCCAGTTCCAGGAGCTGAAAGCGACCGGCAACAACGGCCAGACGCTGTTCTATAAAGACGAAGGCTTCAAGGATGCTTACCGCATCGCGCTGGGCACCACCTACTTCATGGACGATAACTGGACGTTCCGTACCGGTATCGCCTTTGATGACAGCCCGGTTCCGGCCGACAAGCGTTCTATCTCCATTCCGGATCAGGACCGCCTGTGGCTGAGCGCCGGTACCACTTATGCGTTTAACAAAGACGCTTCTGTGGACGTAGGTGTTTCCTACATGCACGGCCAGAAAGTCACCATCGAAGAAGGCCCATACACCTTCAAATCTGAAGGTAAAGCCTGGCTGTACGGCGCGAACTTCAACTACGCGTTCTAAGTTACCGCCCCGAAAAGCAAACCGCCTTCATCACGAAGGCGGTTTTTTTATTTCTGCTCGCTCAGCTTTTCTTCAAACCTTAATAGCCGGCCGGCATTGCCCAGCACCAGCAGCGTGCTGAGATTATGCAGCAGCGCGGCGACAACTGCGCCCGATGCCCCCAGCCAGCCAAAAGCCGCCATCGCGACAATCGCCAGCGTCCAGCCGAGCCCGATAAATACGTTGACCTGCAAAGTACGGCGGCAGCGGCGGCTTAAGCGCACGCAGGTGCCCAGCCGACGAAGATCGCTGCCTATCAGTACAATATCCGCCGACGACATCGCAATATCAGAGCCTCCGGCCCCCATCGCCACGCCGACCACTCCTGCCTTGAGCGCCAGCGAATCGTTGATGCCGTCGCCGATAACCATTGGCCGGTAACCGCTGTCGATTTGCAGCTTCACCTGCTCCAGCTTATCCGCGGGAAGCGCGCCAGCCACCACGTCGACAATACCCACCTGCTGCGCAATGCGGTCGGCAACCGACTGGCGATCGCCGGTCAGTAAAAGCTGACGGTTCAGCCCAAGCTCGCGCAGCTCGGCCATCGCCGTTGCCGCCTCACTTCGCAGACTATCGGCCAGCAGCAGCCAGCCAAGAAAACGCCCATCCAGCGCCAGCCCGACAATCGGGCCGTCATGCTCCGGGGCATCCGGTAAGTCAGCAAGCGTTGTGGCCAACAGCTCGCGCCTGCCGAGCACGGCTTCGCCCTGTGGGGTAGAAGCAGAAACGCCTAATCCCTGATGTTCGCGCACGTTATCGAGCGGGAGCCAGGCCTCACGTGAAACAATCTCGCTCAGCGCACGGCTAACCGGATGGTTGCTCGTCGCCCCGAGGCTGGCCGCCAGGGTTTTCAGCATATCAGGATCGGTATTGCCAAAAGGTCCCACAGCCTGCAGGTGCAGCTTGCCGTGCGTCAGAGTCCCTGTCTTGTCGACCACCACGGCGTTGATCTCCGCCAGTTCCTCAAGAAAAGCTGCGCCACGAATTAAAATGCCGTGGCGGGCGGCAACCGTCAGCCCGGCAATAGAGGAAGCTGGCGCGGAGAGCACAAGCGCACACGGGCAGGCGGCCACCAATACCGCCAGCATCGCCTGGGCATCCTGCGTCAGGAACCAGGTGCTGGCGGCAATCATCAACACCAGCAACAGATAGCGAGCCGCATGGCGCTCCAGCAGCCGGGTTATCGGCGGACTTGCCTGCTCGGCGCTTTGCATCAGAGCGATGACTCGCCCCAACGTCGACGTTTCCCCGGTACGCGTGACCCGGATGCGCAGCAGGCCATCAAGGTTTATCGCCCCACCAAAAACTTCGGCACCGGGCTCAACTTCCTGCGGTACCGACTCACCGGTGATCGGCGCCGTATCCAGGCTTGCTTTGCCCTCCAGCACCAGGCCATCAGCGGGAATATGATCCCCGGCACGCACCTCAACCACATCACCAGGTTCAAGATCGTGGTTGTCGATATCCTGCAACTGACCGTCAGCGCCAACGCGTCTGGCGCGGCTGCGCGTGAGCTTGCTCAGCGCTTCGATAGCTTCCTGAGAGCCGATCACGCTGCGCTCTTCAAGAATATGCCCGACAATCATGATCAGCGGCAGCAGCGCGGCCGTCAGAAGATCGCCCGTCGCCCACGCGCCCAGCAAAGCCAGCGCAATGAGCTGGTCTGTCAGCCCGTGCAGGCTGGGGTAACGCAGGCTGTGCAGCGCATGCCGCAGCACCGGTACCGCCACAACGAGGGATGCCGCGCCCAGCAGTAAATCGCCGACGGCAACCTGCTGAGGCGCTAGCCAGCGCCAGAGCAGGCCGAGAATAAGCGCCCCGCTGGCAATCAGCGCCAGCAGCAGCTGGCGAGTAATATGTTTCTGTTCCTGACGGGTCAGCGCCCCGCCGGCCTGGACTGAAGAAGTCATGGTTTAGCCGCCTCTTTTTGCGCCACGCCCTGCAAAATCAGATGAGCGTCATCCTGCGGCGACACGGTAATCACCGATCCGGCCCGGGACAAAATCTCGGCTATCCGCTGACGGTAAATTCGCCCCAGCAAGTCTGGGTCGTCATGGTTGCTGGCCAGATGGGCGATAGTCGCGGTATCCGACTGCGCTTTAGCCACGCTTTCCTGCGCGTTTGCCTGGGCGGTTTGCAGCATCTGATCGGCCTGCTGCACCGCCTTCTGGCGCGTTAACGAAGCGTCACTTTGCGCGGTCGCCACCGCTTTCGACGCCTGCTGGCTGGCAGTTAATACCGCATTGAACGCCGTCACGGTTGCCAGGGGTAAGGCGGACTGAACGGTCACTCGCTCAAGCGTTATACCCGCGTCGCTTCCCGACTGCTGAAGCCGCAGCAGGTTTTGCTCAATGTTACGCTGCACGTCACTGCGCAGCTGTTCGCGCTGCTGGGCAACGTTCATGTCGTTGCCAGGCATTTCGGGGCGGGCGACCAGAATAGTATCCAGATCGCGTGAAGCACAGACCGCCACCGCCGCGCGTTCAACCAGCCTGTCGAGCAGCGGCAACACATGTTTGCCCTGGAGCACATAGGCTGTCGGCGTTCTGACCCGGTAGAACACGCTGATATCCAGCTGTACCACGCCCGCATCACCGGTCAGCAGGAAGCCGGAACCCGAAACAGCGTCGTTCCCAGGACCGCCGTTAATATCCAGACTTTGCGCCTCGGGCGAACGCAGCAGGGCGGTCACCCGGTGCTCAATCACCCGATCCGCCCCCGGCACCATCACCACTTCATTCACCGGCGCGGGCCAGGCAAGCAACAGCCCCGGCTCGGCGACACGTTGCTCTGCGCCAAAACGCAGCACTACCGCCCTGCTTCCCGCCGGGATTTGCCGGACGTTTGACAGCAGCCAGGCTCCGGCGGCAAACAGCGTCAGCACAAAGATGGCGATAAACGCCAGCCGGATCGACTGCGTCCACGGCCCGCCGGGCTCAAGTTTTTGCCGTTCGGTCATGGTTTTTTATCCGCAGCTTTATCCATCTGTGGCCCGTCAACCAGCAGGCTGAACGGTTTGGCATCGGTACGCAGCACCAGCCGGGTTTGCGCATTGACCATGCCGCTGAGGGCATCAATCTGACGCAGCAGGCTGTAAAGCTGTGGCGCGCTGGCATAGGCTTTGCCGTAAATAGAGGCCGTTTGCACCTGAGCCTGAGCCTCAATATCCGCCGCTTTCACCGAAGCCTGCGCCTCGGTAATACGGGCATCGCGATCCGCTGCGGAGCGAATTTCTGCCGCTGCGCGTTTACCTTCCGCCGTACGTTCAATGGCGATGGTTTCACGCTCGGCGCGCATACGGTCAACGGTGGCATTAAGCGTGACGGCAGGTAGCGTCAGGCGCTCGGTGCCCATTTGTACCAGCCGGATGCCGTAGCTTTGCAGCAGCGGCTGGCTGATTTGCTGCTGAAGATGCGATTCAAACTGCGCCAGCTGCACCTGCTTGCCGTCGGTATTCACCAGTTGAGAAAGCGTGAAGCCGCTGGCGGTGGTTTCCAGCGCTGAACCTAAATAAGTACGGATCTGGCGCGCCGCTTCATCCGGCTGATTCTGCACCGCCCGCATAAAGCGCTGCACGTGCTCAGGCGTGTTGTCTACTTCCCACACCGCATAGGACTGAACGATGATCCTCAGACCATCGCGAGTGCCTACATCCTGCAGCCCGCTTGATGTCGTCCGCAGGCGCAGATCCACCACCGTTGCGGTTTCAAAAGGCGCCGGAATTCGCCAGGCAAGCCCCGGCTCAAGCAGCACCCGAACGGGTTTACCAAAGCGAGTGATCACCAGCGATTCGCCGGATCGCACCTGTACCAGGCTCGCGGCAGCAAGCAGGATAAGCACCAGCACAGCGGCGGCGGTAATACGCTTCCAGATCCCTTTTTTACCGCCTTCCGGGGCAGAAGAACGATCGTGGCCACAGCCGTGACCATGATGATGGTGATGATGTCCATGAGAGTGCGAGTGGCTCACCGGGAAAGCTCCTGTGCGGGTTTAGCTGGCGCATCGCGGCGCGCTGCATCGGTCGAAGTGGGGAAATCACGCAGGTCAAGCGTCGGCGGAGAATCGGCCCCGATCCGCTGGTCGATAACCAGCAAAGGACGGCCGCTGAGCGCCAGCTGAAGCTGCTTAAACCAAAGCTCGTCAATAAAGACCTGCCCGGCCTGCTGGTACGCATTTTTCTGCGCGGCAAAGCGGGTCGCCGTGGCCTGAGCCAGGCTTAACGCTTCGGTGGCGTTGATTTGCGCCGTGTTCTGGCGCACCGCCGCATTAGTTGCGGCCAGCGCGGCTTTTTCTGCCGCACTGCCACGCTCCCGGAGGATCAGCGACTGGGCCGCAATTTGCGCGGCCTGCACGCCGTGAAACGCGTCGGCTGCTCCGGCAGGGGGATGAATTGCCTCAACGACGGTAGAAAGAATCTCCACGCCGCTGTTCAGGTTATCCAGCTGCTGCTGCACGGCGCGGTTAATCTGCAGGGCAAGGTCGTCACGCCGCTCGCTGAGTACGTCGTCCAGCGTTAAAGAGGAAAACTGATGCACCAGCACCTGGTTCGCGGTGCTACGCACCAGCTCCTGAAGATTCACTGCGCGGTAGGTTGCCGCCAGCGCGGCTTTATCGCTCAGCCCGATGCGCCACATAAAGCGCACGTCGCTGTTCACGATTTGCAGGCTTTGTTGGTCCCCGCTTTGGCTGGCGATGATTTGCGCTTTGTCGAAGTTATGGGTGGCATCCCACAGGCGGTCAGCGCTGGCGGGCGCAGGCCCTTCGGCGTCAGCACGTTTTAGCGGCGGCTGATTCGCAGGATCTTCCCCGGCGGCCAGCTCATGTACCTGACCGTTTTCCGTCAGCCAAACCCGGCCAAACGGCCACGGCATGCCCAGATGCAGGCCCGGCTCAAGCACCGCGACCGAACGCCCAAAGCGCTCATAGACGCCGCGCTCGGTGGCCGAAATTTGCTGCAGCCCGGTTAGCAGCCAGCCGCAAAGCAGCATAATGGCTAGCATAGGAATAAAGGCGCGTTTTAAGACGGTAAACGCCCAGACCTGACGCAGGTCTATGCCAAAACGCTGATGCAGTTCCTGCTGCAAAAAGCTGAACGGCCGCGGCGGCCAGGTGAGCTGCGCTGCCAGCTGGCTTTTAGGGATCAGAACAGGTTCTGCGGTGCCGTCGCCGGGCGGGGCAAACAGAGAGAACAGGCCGCGCAGCATAAATTCTGCTGAAACCAGCAGCACCAGCACGGCGGGCAGATTTATCACCAGCGGGCTGTTAAGCTGCGGCCAGATAAGCCCAGGCAGAGTCAGCAGCTGCACCGCCATCACCAGGCGTAACAGCGGAGCTACCGGCCCGGCCTCGGGCGAAGCCTCTTTAGGCACAGCGCTAAGATGGCGCTCGGCCACCAGCAGGACAAAAAGCGAGGCTATCAGGCAGGCAACGGCTATCCAGCGGTTATTGTTCTCCGCCAGCGGAACAAAGCTGGTGTTCCAGCCGGAAAGAGCAATATAGAACGCCAGCGCGCCAAGTGCGCCGGACCAAATTCCCTCAGCCTTAAAAAAGGCTTCAATGCGGGCAAAATTCAGCGGCACAGCGCCTGTAAACCAGCGGGCAATACTGCCCTTTGGGGCTTCTTCCGGCTGAGCCTGAGATTCTGCCTGAGGCGTAACTTTACCGCTGCGCCACTGGCAAATACGCTGGGCGGCATGCAGTGAAATCGCCAGTAACAATAACGCAGCGGCGTTACTGCACAGCAGTGACACCCAGCGCGAGGCGGGCTCCAGAATACTGACGGTCAGCGCCAGCAGGAGCATCATAAATAGCGAGAAGGTTAAGACGAACACCGTTCGCGCAGCGAGTCGGGCCTGCGCGGCGGCCAGCGAATAACGAGCGGGCAGCGCCTGAGGCAGCAGTTCAGCTTCGGGTAACCGGGTAGGTGGCATGATGTTTTAAAGGTGAGGCGCGCAAGGTTTGCGCAGCATTTTACAATTGTTATCTTATAACATACCAATACAAAATGCTGATGGGTAAAGATGTGTCAATTTATGTCATTATGATGACAATAAAAAAGCGAGCTCGAACGCTCGCTTTCTGTCTTCAGATCCCCTGGTTACTGGGAGTCGATATCTTTCAGGTCATCCTGAATCGCCGCCGCGTTCGGGTTCGCTTCCGGCTTCAGCTGGCCGCCGTTGGCCAGGAAGTCATGCCGCTGGAAGTAAGCCTCACGCACCGTGACATACGGGTCAGCAGACTGGCGCAGTAGGCCGTCAGAGTCCAGCAGCTGGGCACGCGTTTCTATCCCTTCCACCGTCCATTTCCCGATAGACATCGGCCAGGTCAGCCAGGAAAGCACCGGATACAGCGTATCGGCAAAGTCACCACCGTCTTCACGCAGCGTGAAGCTGCCGTAGCCAGGCAGCATGACGTAAGGACCGTAGCCCGCACCATAATGGCCCAGCGTGCTGCCGAAGCGGTGAGGCTCGACGCGCTGCAGTTTAGGGTTCGCCATTCCGGCAACGTCGATGAAGCCGCCCATCCCCAGCAGGGTGTTCAGGAAGAAGCGCGTAAAGTGCACCATCCCCTGATACGGGTCGCCCTGCACGAAGTAGTTCACCATGGTGGCCGGCTCTTCGAGGTTGCTGGTGAAGTTGCTCAGGCCGTTACGCGCCGGCACCGGCACATAGTCACGCCACGCCACAGCCACCGGACGCAGCACATACGGGTCCAGCACGTTGTAGTTGAAGTTGAACATTGAACGGTTGAAGCCTTCCAGCGGATCCGAACGTCCCTGAGGCTCCTGGCTGCCGGAACTGGCACATCCCACTAATACCGTTGTTGCCAGAGCAAGTCCGGTCAGGCGGAAATTCATTAGCGTTTCCCTCTTATTGTTTATCTGCGCTTTCAGTGGTGCCCGGTTCAGTTTGGGCCCTCGCCTGATCGATGCTGCGCTCAATGACGGCGCGGCGCTGGTCGTTAGCCGGTAAAACTTTCAGCATGATTTCCCACGCGCCAATCGCCTCACGGTAGTTCTGCCGCTCGAAGGCATTGAACGCCAGCAGGCTGAGCACGCGAATATTCGTGTGGTCATCTTTTAGCATTTCGCGGAGCAGGAGGCCACCCAGCTGGTTGTCCTGCGCGTCGGCGGAGCGGGTCAATACTTCAGCATAGCCCAGCTTTGCCTCGCCGTTTGCGGGCGCAAGTTTATACGCATGAGCAAAAGCTTGTGTAGCCGTCGTTGCGTTATTTAGCACCATGCCAATGCGCCCTAGCATCATCCAGCCTTCAAGATTATCAGGCTGTTGCTGCAATCGCGTGCGTAATCCTAACCCAAGACGCGCCATCTCTTCCATAGTCAGGGGCGCGGCCTGCGGGTCGAGAACACGTTTTAACAACGCTGGCGTCTCGGCGGTCGCCTGCCGCCAGGCCTGTAGCTGGCCCAGCCCGGAGGTTTTCAGATAACTGCCAGCGCTGACCGCCACGAGGATCAGCGCCCCGGGTAAAAAGACCCACAGCGAGATTTTTCCCCTGGCTACCGCCCCAGACTGCGCCGAATAATCCTCCGCCAGAGAAATTTTTTGCCGCCTGCGGCTGCGCAGCACGATAACGCCGATACCGCCGACCACAAACAGCGCGGGCAGCGCCCAGAGGATAACCGTCGCAGGCGTCAACGGCGGCTCGTAGGTGACGAAATGCCCGTAGCGCTCCACCATGTAATCGACGATCTGCGGCTTGCTTTTGCCCTGCTGCATCAGCTCATAAACCTTGAGCTTCATGTCGGAGGCTATCATCGCGTTTGAATCCGCAATGCTGTTGTTCTGGCACTTAGGGCAGCGCAGCTCTTCGGTCAGCTGGCGGAACTGTTGCTCCTGCGCTTCATCCTTAAAAGTGAAGGTATCGATGGCCGCCGCCGCGTGAAGGCTGAACAGCATGCCGATAAGCAAGGAAACTGCACGCATCACGATCCCGCCTCCTGGCTGTATTTCTCCCACAGCGGTTTTAACTCCTGCTGCCAGACGCGATCGTTCAGATCGCCCGCATGGCGATAGCGAATGAACCCTTTCCCGTCGATCAGGAATGTTTCCGGCGCGCCGTACACGCCGAGATCCAGCCCCAGCATGCCGTTGCCGTCAAACAGGCTTAACATGTACGGGTTCCCGAGATCGCGCAGCCAGTTAATCGCTTTGTGGCGGTCGTCTTTATAGTTCATACCCACCACACGCACGCCCTGCGCGGCCAGCCCGTTCAGAAACTTATGCTCGGCTCGGCAGGTTGGGCACCAGGTCGCCCAGACGTTCAGCAGCAGCGGCTTGCCGTCCGCAAGGACTTCGCGGCCCCACTCTTTGCCGGGCTCATCGAGCGATTCCAGGCGAAACACCGGCACCGGTTTGCCAATCAGCGCCGACTCCAGATCGGTGGGCGCTTCGCCCTGCGCGTTACGCGCCAGCTGCCAGAGCAGCAACGAGGCCAGCAGCAGAAACAGCGCCAGCGGAATAAACAGATAGGGGCGCTTCATGCTGCGGCCTCCGGCTTAACTTTACGGCTGCGGTAACGTGGATCGCACAGGCAGAAGAGCCCGCCGAACGCCATCAGCAGCCCGCCCGCCCAAATCCAGCGCACGAAAGGTTTGTAATAAAGGCGCACCGCCCAGCTGCCGTCGGCCAGCTCTTCTCCCAGCGCGGCATAGAGGTCACGGGTGAAACCGCCGTCGATGGCCGCCTCGGTCATCATCGCCCGGTTACTGTTATAAAAACGTTTTTCAGCGTGCAGCGTGGCTTCCGGCCTGCCGTTACGGGTGACGTCGATAACGCCCACGCCGCCGCGATAGTTAGGGCCGGTGATGTCCCGCACTTCGCGGAACACGAAGTGATACTGATGAATATCAATGCTGTCGCCGGACTTCATGCGCACGTCTCGTTCCACGCTGTAGCTCTGGCTAAAGGCGATACCGACCACGGTCACCGCCAGGCCAAGATGCGCGGAAACCATGCCCCAGTGGCTGGCTGGAATTTTGCGTAATCCATCCCAGAAACCGTGGCGGTGCGTGGCGCGCTGATAAACCTCCATCAGCGCCAGCACAAAGACCCAGATAGCCATCAGCAGGCCAACCACCGTCATCGCTTCAACGCGATCCTGCATCAGCCACGGCAGCAGCAGCGACAGAACCAGCGTCACGACCACAGCCGCCAGCAGATGCCTGCGCAGCTTGCCCGGCTCGTCGCGCCGCCAGCGAACCAGCGGCCCGATGCCGAGCATCAGCGCAAACGGCGCCATCAGCGCGGTAAACATCGTATTAAAGAACGGTTCGCCGATTGAAATGCTGCCCAGCCCAAGCTGCTTATGCACCAGCGGCAGCAGCGTGCCCAGCAAAACTACCAGCATGGCGGCAATCAGCAAGACGTTGTTGCC
This sequence comes from Cedecea selenatireducens, assembly GCF_042138895.1. Lineage (NCBI taxonomy): Bacteria > Pseudomonadati > Pseudomonadota > Gammaproteobacteria > Enterobacterales > Enterobacteriaceae > Cedecea > Cedecea selenatireducens. Next base: position 172,030 of record NZ_JBHIKW010000002.1, read on the forward strand.
GAGCAGGAAAGACTCGCGCGACCAGAGATCGTTGCTCACGCGGGAGCGCACCTTGCTGCCTTTGACCGCATACAGCAGCAGCGAGCCGCCGATAACGATAACCAGGAAGGCCAGAATAAACATGCCGCGCGCCGGGTCGGAGGCAAAAGAGTGCACCGACACCAGCACGCCGGAGCGCACCAGGAACGTGCCCAGCAGGCAAAGTGAGAAGGCGCTAATCGCCAGCAGCACGGTCCAGGCCTTAAAGCTGCCGCGCTTTTCGGTGACCGAGAGCGAATGGATCAGCGCCGTGCCAGCCAGCCACGGCATAAACGAGGCGTTTTCCACCGGGTCCCAGAACCACCAGCCGCCCCAGCCCAGTTCGTAATAGGCCCACGCCGAGCCAAGCACGATCCCGACGGTTAAAAAGGCCCATGCCGCCAGCGTCCACGGGCGAGTCCAGCGCGCCCAGGCGCTGTCCAGCCTGCCGCCCAGCAGGGCCGCAATCGAGAAAGCAAACGCCACGGAAAAGCCAACGTAGCCCATATACAGCAGCGGCGGATGCACAATCAGGCCGATGTCCTGCAGCAGCGGGTTTAAGTCGCGCCCTTCCAGCGGATAGTCCGGCAGCGTGCGGATAAACGGGTTAGAGGTGAAAATAATAAACAGCAGGAAGCCGAAGTTAATCATCCCCATTACCGCCAGCACGCGGGCATGGTCTTCTTTTGGCATGCTGCGCCCGGTGAGCGAAACGGCAAAAGTCCAGCCGCTCATCATCAGCACCCACAGCATCAACGACCCTTCGTGCGCGCCCCAGGTTGCCGCCACGCGATACCAGACCGGCAATTCGGTATTGGAGTTATTGGCGACATACAGCACGCTGAAGTCGTTCACCACAAAGGCGTTAACCAGGATCAGGAATGACGCGCAAAGGGTAATAAACAGCGCCCAGCTAAACGGCCGCGCGGAGGCCATCAGCCGCTTGTCGCCACGCGCCACGCCCCAGAGCGGGTAAATGCTTAGCAGCAGGGACCAGCCGAGCGCAAGGCTTAGCAGAAAACCTCCGATTTCCGGCATCATGGGGCGTTATCCTTATACACTTCCGGGGCCTGCTGGTGATTCTGCTCCATCGCCGCTTTCACTTCCGGCGGCGTGTAATTTTCATCGTGTTTCGCCAGCACCTCTTTAGCGTGGATAAGCGTGGAACCTTCCATCACGCCCTGCGCCACCACGCCCTGCCCCTCGCGGAACAGATCCGGCAGAATCCCCTCGTAGGTCACGTCCACCACGCCACGAGCATCATACAGCTTGAAGCTGACCTTCAGGCTTTGGCCGTCTCGCTTCACGCTGCCCGGCATCACCATGCCGCCGATCCTCAGGCGCTGCCCGGTTTCCGGCATCAGGTGGCTTTCACCTTTGCCGTAGATAATTTCGCCGGGGGTATAAAACAGGTCGATATTGCTGCGCAGGGCATAAAGCACGAGCGTGATGGTCAGCCCAAGCCCCGCCAGTACCGCTACGGCCAGATAAAGCCGATTTTTACGACGCGGATTCACTTAGACTTCCTCCTGGCGCTGGCGAGCGACGCGGATACGCTGCTCTCTGGCCTGCTGGCGAGCCACCGCCCGCAGAATCGCGCGGTGCTGGTAGCGGGTATGGAAAATCAGCCCGAGCAGCGGCAGCAGCGTAAAGACCACCGCCAGCCAGACGTAAAAGGCGTAGCCGCCCATGGCGAAGAACTCGCTCCAGTGAGTGAACGCCCACGTCATGATTTTGCTCCTCTGCCGTTAGCAAGCGCTAACACCCACGGACGGCGGCTTTCCTGCAGCAACAGCAGGTTACGCAGGCGCATCAGGGTGAGCGTGATAAACAGCGCCAGGAAGCCGAAAATGGTCCAGCGCAGCGGCGTGCGCATCGAAGGGTCGATGGATTGCTGCATATTGGTAGAGCCCTGGTGCAGCGTGTTCCACCACTCCACCGAGAAATGAATAATCGGCAGGTTCACCACGCCGACCAGCACCAGAATGCCGGCGGCACGGCCCGCAAGGCGGCGGTCGTCAAACGCGCTATACAAGGCAATCGCGCCCACGTAGAGGAACAGCAGCACCAGCTCGGAGGTCAGCCTCGCGTCCCAAATCCACCAGGTGCCCCACATCGGCTTGCCCCAGGCGGAGCCGGTAACCAGCGCAATAAAGGTAAACGCCGCGCCGACGGGCGCCATCGCCATCACCGCCAGATCGGCAGTTTTTATCTGCCATACCAGGCCAATAAAGGCGGCAATCGCCATGCTGGCGTAAATGCCCATCGACCACATGGCCGCCGGGACGTGCAGGTACATGATCCGGTAACTTTGCCCCTGCTGGTAGTCTGCCGGGGCAATACCAAAGCCCCAGACGCAGCCAACCACCAGCAGCACCGCGCTGAGAATAGCCAGCCAGGGCAGTAAACGGCCACAGAAGTGGTAAAGCCGCTCCGGTTTAGCAAGCTGATGTAACGTTTTCCACATAGGTTTTGCTCACAAAACAAAAAAATAAAGTTACGCAACGCTGACCCGCAGCGCCGCCGCCGTAGCGAACGGGCTTAGCGTGGCGCTGCCGGCCAGCAGCGCGCCAAGGATTGCCATATAGCCCTCCACCGGCAGATGCATCGAGGCGGCATCCATCGCGGCGGTGGCAAAAATTAATAACGGGATGGTTAACGGCAGCACCAGCAGGCTGAGCAGCACCCCGCCCCGCTTCAGACCGACCGTCAGCCCCACGCCGGGCGCGCCGAGGAAGCTCAGCGTCGGCGTCCCCAGCAGTAACGTGGCGGCCATCACCTGCCAGCCATAAAAATCCAGCCCCAGCAGCAACGCAGCCAGCGGCGAAAGCAGCAGCAGCGGCAGCCCGGTGACCACCCAGTGAGCGGTCACTTTCGCCAGCACCACCAGCGGCAAAGGCACCGGCAACAGCATCAGCTGTTCCAGCGAACCGTCCTGAAAGTCATCCCGGAACAGCCTGTCCATCGCCATTAAAGAGGCCAGTAAAGCCGCGACCCAAATAATCCCCGGCGCAATACGCGCCAGCAGCTGCGGCTCCGGGCCAATGCCGAGCGGGAAAAGCGTAATCACAATCAGGAAGAACCACAGCGGGTTAGCGATTTCTGCCCCGCGACGAAATACCACCTGCAGCTCACGCCAGAAAATGCGCCTTATCATGAATGGGCTTCCTGCAGATGAATCTGGCGAACTGCACAGCTCAGCGGCTGGTGGCTGGTGAGGATAACCATTCCGCCCGCTTCCGCGTGGTGCAGCAAGCGCTGAGTTAAGCGTGCAATACCGGCGGTATCCAGCGCGGTAAACGGCTCATCGAGCAGCCACAGCTTTGCCGTGGAGAGCCACAGGCGCGCGAGCGCGGCACGGCGCTGCTGCCCGGCGGAAAGCTGGTTGACGGGTAAATCTTCGAAGCCGGGCAGCCCGGTTTGCTCGAGCGCGGCCCACAGCTGCTCTTCAGCAACATCGGCATGAAAAAAGGTGAGATTTTCAAAAGGCGTGAGAACGGCTTTGATGCCCGGCTGATGACCAATCCACAACAGGTCACCGTGGAAGTTGTCGCGCTGGCGGCGCAAAGGCTGGTTTTGCCAGAATACCTCGCCCTCATCGGCCTGCGCCAGCCCCGCCAGAATGCGCAGCAGCGTGGTTTTTCCCGCGCCGTTTTTGCCCGCCACCTGCACCATTTCCCCCGGCTCAACGCTAAACGACAGCGCGTCGAACAGCGTGCGTTCATCACGCTGGCAGGTCAGTTGTCGGGCTTCTAGCATCAGGAGGCGCTCCTTGTCTCGGGTGACGCTAAGCATATCATACCGCCTCGTTTTCTTCAGGTTGCCCCCGACGGCTTAGACTACTCCATTAGGGTTAATCCGCTTACTCAGATCAAAGCCGGGGCGATTATTCCCATTCGGCAAAAACGTGGGAGAAAAACCGCTACGCTTAAGTGAACGCTTTCTGACCTGGAACCGCCCTGATGGACAAAATCGAGCCTGACAAAATAGCCAAAAAAGATGAACTGGAAGTCGACAGCGACGAAAAGTCGAGCGGCAAGCAAATCGAGGTGGATGAAGACCGTCTGCCCTCCGGCGCGATGGCCATTCACGAGCACATTCGCCAGGACGGGCAAAAAGAGCTGGAGCGCGACGGCATGGCGCTGTTCTGGTCAGCCGTGGCGGCGGGTTTATCAATGGGGGCCTCGCTGCTGGCGAAAGGCATTTTTCACGTTAACCTGGTCGGCGTGCCCGGCAATTTCCTGCTGGAAAATCTCGGCTACACCTTCGGCTTTATCATCGTCATCATGGCTCGCCAGCAGCTGTTTACCGAAAACACCGTTACCGCCGTGCTGCCGGTGATGCAGCATCCGACCACGAGCAACTTCGGGCTGCTGATGCGGCTGTGGGGCATTGTGCTGTTCGGGAATATCGTCGGCACCGCGCTGGCGGCGCTGGCCTTTGAATATATGCCGATATTCGACGAAGCCACCCGTAAAGCCTTCGACGACATCGGCATGAAGGTGATGGCAAACCCGCCCGGCGAGATGTTCGCCAACGCGATTATCTCCGGCTGGATCATCGCCACCATGGTGTGGATGTTCCCCGCCGCGGGCTCGGCAAAAATCTTCGTTATCGTGCTAATGACCTGGCTGGTCGCGCTGGGTGATTTAACCCATATCGTGGTTGGCTCGGTTGAAATTCTCTATCTCGTGTTCAACGGCACGCTGCACTGGAGCGAGTTCTTCTGGCCGTTCGCCCTGCCCACCCTGGCCGGGAATATCTGCGGCGGAACGTTTATTTTCGCGCTGATCAGCCACGCGCAGATCCGCAACGATATGAGTAACAAGAAGAAGGCCGAGGCTAAGCGAAAACAGGCAGAACTGAGCCAAAATTCAGCGGAGAGCGGAAAACATGACGGGTAAATTGTTCATGATCCAGGCAAACGAACTAAGCCAGCACGTATTTGATAACCCCAGTGCGAGATTGTACTATGAGCGACGAAATAACATTCTTATCCGATGAAAGGTGTTAGATGTTTGACCTAAAATTGCGCGAAGTAAATGACGGATTATCCGCTAAAGAGCGCGGCGTCGCGGCTTTCATTATTGCGAATAAGCAATCATTGAAAAATATGAGTATCCAGACGCTGGCGAAAGCCAATGAGGTCAGCACTACCACTATTCTGCGTCTGTGTCATAAATTAGGCTACCAGGGTTTTAGCGATCTTAAAATTGACTTAATGACATCTTCGGCGGCAAAACATCATGAGTCCGTTTTACAAGAAGATATTAATATTGATGATTCGCTGGAAGCGGTAAACGCAAAAATTCATCTGATTGAAAAATCATCCATCGATGAAACCCACGCGATGATGAATCCAGAGCAGCTCGATCGCGCCTGCCGGTTAATCCGGAAAAGCCATAAAATTGCTATCTACGGGGCCGGAAGCAGCGGTCTGGTCGGTAAAGAGCTGGAATATCAGCTGATAAAAATAAAGAAAGATGTCAGCTGCCACCTCGATTACAGTATTCAATTCAATATCGTGAATACTTTAGATCAGGACGATCTGCTGATTATTATTTCGCACTCCGGTGACAATCACGAAGCCGTAAAACTCCTGACGCTGGCACAGCAGCTTGGGGTTCCCTCTATAGCCGTTACCCGCATGGGGCAAAGCCGCGTGTCCGCCCTGGCGGAGGTCATCCTGCATACCATTTCTACCGAGAGCATTTCCCGACTTATCCCAATTCGCTCCAAAATGTCACAGCTTTCGGTGATCAACATGCTGGTGACCAACCTGTTTATCCAGCAATACGACGAACGCTTACTAAAACAGATCCAAACGCGAGCCGAACGTTTCTACAACCTGAACAACAAGCCATAGCCCGCCAACGCTAAGGCTTTACGCCGCCCTCCTGTTTTCCCGCTACAGCACGATGCTCTGGCGGATCTGAAACGCTGTCGATATTTAAAAAGTGATCGGTTTCCCAAAACGAAGACGACGCGCTTCTCATTCCGCTCCTTTCTCGATAAAAGTAACAACATTACCTAAAACAAATATATTTTAAGTAACATTGTAACTAACACCTATTACAGGGAGAAATAATGCCAGCCGAGATCCCCGTCATCTTAGTCAGCCATGGCCCCTTTGCTCAGGGGGCGCTGACCTGCGCCGAAATGCTCGTGGGCAAGCAACCCCACGTCGCGGTGGTATCAATTCAGGAAGATACCCCGATTGATAACGCTCGCACCTCGCTACGAGAAACCTACCAGTCGCTTAATCAGGGTAATGGCGTACTTATTCTGGTCGATATGATGGGCGGGTCACCGTGTAATTTAGCCAGCGAACTCCTGTTAACCCAGGATGATATTTTTTTATTCTGCGGTTTCAATATTCCTACCCTGCTGGAAATTTTTAATAATCGAGATTTACCGCTAAATGAAATCGCAACCCTCGTCGAAGAAATGTTTCCTGATAGCGGCTTCAACGTCGGCAATTTATTAAAGGTCGAACGAGAATCATCAACCGAACTTTGAAAGGACAGAATATGCCTATTAATCTCGCCAGAATCGATGACCGCCTTATTCACGGTCAGGTTATTACCACCTGGGTTAAAAATCACGACATTGAACAAATACTGATCGTCAACGATAAGGTGGCAAACGACACCGTGCAGCAGTCTGTTATCAGCATGTCGGCGCCTCCAGAATTAAAAGTCCAGATTTTCGCCGTGCAAAAATTTATTGATATCCTGAAAAAAACCGAGATTAAAAGACGGACAATGCTGCTGTTCACCAACAGCGTCGACGTAAATGCCCTGGTCGAAAATGGCCTGGATATTAAGAAATTAAACGTCGGCGGCATGAGAATGCATGAGGGGCGAAAAAGCCTGTCGCGCGCCGTCGCGGTTACGCCAGAAGAAGAGCAGGCCTTTAAATCACTGATTGCCAGGAATATTGCAGTAGAAATACAAATGGTGCCCAAAGACACCATTGTCGAACTTAAATCATTATTGGGTTAATTGCATCACGCAACGCCCTGAAATCGTTCAATTGCAGTTAACAGCCCTGCAATTTTAGGTATGACGGGTATAGCGCCATCACCGGGAAATAACACTATGTTAATTGAAGCCATTCTGGTCGCCATCTGGGCAGGTATCTGCTCAATGGACGACGTGGGGCCGCAAATGCTACGGCGCCCCCTCCTTACAGGGACCGTAGCCGGTATTATTATGGGCGATATGGTTCAGGGACTTGCCATCAGCGCTACCCTTGAACTGGTCTGGATGGGCATCGGCAACGTGGGGGCCTACTCCGCGCCAGATATTATTGCCGGCTCAATCATTGGCGTCGCGCTGGGTATTGCCTCCAAAGGCGGGATAGCCGCCGGAATAGCCCTTGCCGTGCCGGTTTCGATTTTGTGTCAGCAGCTCTTGATTATCTGGCGTTCTTTTGCCAGCTTCTTAAACGTCTGGGCTGAAAAATCGGTCCTCACCGGAGATTATCGTGGGCTGGTTAAAATTCACTATTTCTCTACCCCGCTTTGGTTCCTGATAAGAGCCATCCCCTGCTTCCTCGCCATCTATTTTGGCAGCGACCTGGTCAGCAAAGTATTAGATGCCATTCCAGCCAGTATTTTAACCGGTATGGGCGTCGCCTCTAAGATGATCCCCGCTATCGGGGTCTGTATTTTATTACTGATGCTGCTAAAAGGGAGAATGTGGTTCTTTTTCCTGCTCGGTTTTATGTTAACCACTTATTTAAAATTGCCAATTATTCCAATCACCTTTATCGCCCTGGCCTTCGCCGTGCTTTACGACATGGCCTGGGCCAATGGCATCAACAATAAACAGGCTGAAAATAATAAACCGGCTAACATCGAAACCGAAGAGGAGTACGACCTGTGAGTGAAATAACATCCTACAATAGCGTTGAGCGTACGACCTCGGATAAAAAACTGACTAAAACCGATCTCAACCGTATTTTCTGGAATATTCAAAGCATGTCCTTTTCATATAACTATGAAAAGCTGCAAACCATCGGCTTTGCGCACTGCATGATCCCCGTGCTCGATAAGCTCTATGAAAACGCAGACCCGGAAACCCGCGCGCGGGCCATGCAGCGACATTTAAAGTTCTATAACTCCCAGATCAATACCGGGGCACTGATCCTGGGCGTAACGGCCGCGCTGGAAGAAAAAACCACGGAAGAAGAGAAGGATGCCGTTATTTCCGTCAAGGCCGGGCTAATGGGCCCGCTGGCAGGTTTAGGCGATAGCCTGTTGAAATTTACCTGGCTGCCTATATGCGGCAGCATCGGCGCGGCGTTTGCACTTCAGGGGAATATCATTGGGCCGATACTGATGTTCATTCTGTTTAATATCGTGAATATTGGCTCTAAATACTTCTTTATCCATTATGGCTACAACAAAGGCGTTGACCTCATCGAGCAGTCAAAGAACTCGAATATTATTCAGCGTATTTCAAATGTTGCCAACGTTGTCGGCGTGATGGTACTTGGCTCGCTCATTGCCACCACGGTAAAGATTTCGACGCCGCTGGTTATTGCCGTAGGCGAGCAGTCGATTCCGGTGCAGGAGATGTTTGATAAGGTCGCCCCCAACCTGCTAACCCTACTCTTCTCACTGGGCGTGTTCTTCCTGGTGAAAAGGCTCAAAGGGAAATACACGGTGTCTCTCATCATTGCCATGATGGTCTTCGGCGTTATTTGCTCAGCGTTTGGCATATTAAGTTAAAGGAACGATGAATGAACACTCAGATACAGTTTTCCGTAAGCAGAAAAAACCAGACGCAGATTGAAATTCATTTTTCTGCCGTCGAAGGGCCAATAGCGTTGTACTGGACTCGCGATAACGATGTTAATACCTCAGCCCGAACGTTAATTACCAGCCACGCCGTTAGCCCCTGCCAGTTTGATGACCCGCTAAATGCCAGCCAGCGCATCTACTTTGTTATTGAATGCAACGGCCAATCCCAACTTTTTGCGGAGAGAACATTGCCGGTTTCCGGGCTTAATAACTTCCGGGATTTCGGCGGCTACACGGGCGCAGGGGGGAAAAGAATAAAATGGGGGATGCTGTATCGCTCCAACCATTTGCATCAGCTTAATGCCCAGGCCGAGGCCTACATTCAATCGCTGAACATTCAGACAATTATTGACTACCGCAGCGCCAGGGAAATCGCCAAAAGCCCCAATACTTATGTCGGCGAAAAACAGACCGTTCACCTGGATGCCGTGGCGCAAACCGCAGAGCTGGCGGCACAGTTTTCGGCGGACTCCAGCCACGAAGATCAAATGCTGATTGAGAGCGTGATACAAGACATTCCCACTGAACTGGTCAACGGCCACGGCGAGCAGGTGCTGGAGCAATACCGAAACTTTGTCACCAGCGAGAAGTCCAGACACGCCTTCACAGCAATGATCCGCACCGTACTGGATAAGGAAAATAGCCCGCATATCCAGCACTGCCGTGGAGGCAAAGACCGTACAGGTTACGGCGTGGCGCTGATTTTGTTTATGCTCGGCGTCTCAGAAGAGGATGTCATTGCCGACTATATGCTCACCCAGGCCAACCGGCTGGAGCGCAACGAAGTTAAAATGGCGGCCTACCGCCGTATCACCGACGACGACAACGTGCTGGATTACCTGCACACGCTGATTGATACCCGCGAAGCATTTATTATTGCGGCTATCAACGCCATGAAAGCGCAGTCGGGCAGCGTGACCGGCTACATTAAAGAGGCACTGGGCTTCACCGACGCCGACTTTGTGACGATGCAGAATAATTTTTTAACCGACCCCCTCTGAACCATCAGGGCCGGATGCAGGCGCTTTAACAGCATAAAATCAGCAAAAAACGCTTAGATTCCAGGCAAACGGCCCGCCAACCCCTTAACCTGCCTCGAAAAGCGGGTATACTACGCCCGCCTCGTTCCCTTAGTTAAATGGATATAACGAGCCCCTCCTAAGGGCTAGTTGCAGGTTCGATTCCTGCAGGGAACGCCATATACACATCTCCTGACATCTACCAAATTCAATAAAACCCTCTTCTAATCAGTGACAAACTCTCTATTCTGGCTATGCGACGTCAACTGATGTCTACCCATTTCAACGTGAATCAATCAACGTTTGGGGGCCTTAGTGGGAGCGTATCCTGTTCAATGAAAAATGAGCCCCCAAAAGGCAGAGCAGCGGCTTGCTGAACGTCAGCTAAAAACGAAACCGCTGTTGAAATCCCTGGAAAGCTGGCTGCGTGAAAAGATGAAAACCCTGTCGCGACACTCGGAGCTGGCAAAAGCGTTCGCGTACGCACTTAACCAGTGGCCGGCACTGACGTACTATGCGGACGATGGCTGGGCCGAAGCAGACAACAACATCGCTGAAAATACCCTGCGGACGGTCACTCTGGGTCGTAAAAACGTCCTGTTCTTCGGTTCTGACCATGATGGTGAGCGGGGAGCACTGCTCGTCGCTGATGCAGGAGATTTTCCAGGGCTCAATGAATATGGACCTGCCGCGCACCAACGGGGTGCAAATATGAAATGACCGCCACATTGCTGAAAATGCGCTGAAGCCTGGCGATCTGGTTTTCTTCAAAACCTCCTCTCTATCAATTCAAAGGCTGAATGATAAAACCAAAGCTACCTTTTCCTTTTACTCCACTCCATTGCTTTCTTGACCAAAAAACTATTCTCACGCTCTGGCATCCTGAAACTATCTCTGGAAACAAATTCCATCACAGCTTCGCTGTTATCACAGCATCGTGATTCAACCGTGGTATTCATTAAATCATTATGTTCTTCGAGAAGGCTGGAATAATATTCAATATCTTTCTGGTTGTTACTCCTCTGAGCAGCATGAAGCCTGAATTCATAGCTGGTGCGAATCTGCTGCTCAAGCGCTTCAGTAGCCGATGAAACCCGGCGTTCCCGGCGTTTCTCCTGCGACAAAACGATTTGGTCGCCATCGACAAAGAAAAGCTCGCCGTCTTTAATCAAGATGTTGCCAAGGATATTCAAATCATGCATATAAAGACCACGATCCTCCAGTAGGCTGTCGGCGCGCTCATAATTGGCATCAGTTCGAATATCAAACTCTTTTCCATTGATATACTTTGAAACCAGAACCTCCATTTTTTTATTGTTAAACACAATTTGCATATGCCGGGAAAAATCGGGGTCGTTGTTAGCAAGGTTTAAATAATAGCTCACGCGTTCTGAATGAGCGTTTCGGTGCTCGGCAGAATGGGTATCTATCATGTTCCCTGTGCTATTGACGGGGATCTTCACAGCGTATTTTCCTTCAAACAAATAGACGCTTCCGTAGCTACCGCTGCCGATAAACTTGTGTTTTGCCAAACTCTCTTTCGTTATACTGCCTTCGGCAACCATTTTCTCAATAAATCGATCGATATCTGCCGGTGCAGAGTTATCCAGTTCATCTCGCTGAGCGACCTGCTCACTGACGAGCGTATTGAAATGCGTCAGATCTTCCACATACGTTGACAGATGTTTTTCTAACCGAAGCTGAAAGTCCGAATAAAACCGCAATCCCCCTGTTCCTACGTGCCCTTCTTCTGTTGTGTCACACCGGATTTCACCGTTGTTATCATTGAAGAGGCAGGTCTTTAAGAACGCCAGGTTATCTGCAGAACAATCGGCCTGCGCCAGTACGATCCCGTCAAATTTCATATTAATGACGGATACCCCATCATCTCGTTGCCGTACGTCGATTGAATATTGACTGACAGCTTCAGGTTTTGAGTTATCGATCAATTTAACAAAGCCAATGATCGGTCTCCAATGGGTAACATCACCACCGAGTGGATTTTTCTCTACTGATAATGATATTGGTCGCGATATTTGTCGATTATCTTGGTATTGATACAATAAATGGTGTATCTGATAATATTCAGAAATAGTGCTTTTTCCCGTAAATACGTGTCGAAAATAATCGATGAACTTTTCAAAAAGACTAAACTGATAAACATCTTTACCCTCTAACAGGTTTGACATCTGCTCGCTGGAAATATGGCAAATATCGTTAACAAATGGAATAGCAACCGACATAGTTCCCTCCAGTGCTTGATTGCAAATTAGCCTGAAACAAAATCATTAACGGGTCAGGTATCTCTGAGCTACATCTAATTCGCCCGCAGTACAACGATACCGGGTTTTGAGCGCATATAATTGAGGAAGGGAGTATCAACAACCTTGCGGTTTACAGACAGCGAGGAAGCATTACGGAACCAGACGGCATCACCCGAACGAATAACAATCCCCGTATGAGAAACATCCAGCCCCTGCATGGGTGAATAAACACCGACATAATCGCCATTGTGCAGACGTTCGAGTACCGAGCGGTCGATAGCGTATCCCGGTATATAGTTTATCTTTCTGGTAATAATACCCAGTCCCGGGATGTATTCCCCTCCCCCCTGTTTAAGATTGAGGTGCTTTTCAGCCGTAAGATAATGGGGACTAATCTCCGGCGTAACATCCCGCGCATTATGTGGTGACGTAGCGAACCAGTCAGACAGAAAATGACGGCGGGTCAGGTAGCTCACTTTACCATCAACATAGCGCGTTTTTACCAGTTGCCGAAGAAACGCTTTACGCGTATCGCTTTTCGTCAGGGCCTGAACATAGTCCACCAGGGTAAAACAGTCGACGCCCCTGAGATTGACAACCAACTGTTCCGGCGTACTTTGAGAACCGATCAACGTTTCACTCAGGTAGGGAGTCTGCAGGAACGTCGATGAAACAAGGCCTATCAAATCCCCCTGCTTTGCTTTGGCGTTCGGTAACACTTCGCCCTGGATAACCTCATCCACTTTTCGCGCGCTATCCGCGTCGATGACGGTTTTGTATTTAGCCACATCGGCCATTGCGTATGACGTAAAACAGAGTGATGCCAATAAAAATCCGTATCGCAACATAACTTTCTCCTGATAAAAACTGCTCATCATTATTACCGATTCATCTATTCAACACGTGCCGATAGTAAACCGGTCATTGAGTCGCAGATATCAGGGTATAACCTGATAAAGATGGCTGAAGGCCACAGTGATATTCCGTTACACATGAGCGTCGTAATCGAGCTCCAGTACCATACGCAGCAAAGCAGCAACGGGTTCAAACAGGGATTCAGGAATCACCTCACCCGCTTTGACGCTAAAAAATAGCTGGCGCGCCAACTCAATATTCTCCACCACAGGAACAGACTCCCTGATGGCGAGAGCGACAATATGTTCTGCCCTCGCCTCTACGCCTTTTTCGAACACCGTTGGGATCGGCGTGTCGACAGGATCGTAGCCCAGGCAAATGGCGATATGCGTAGGGTTGCGAATAACCACCGCAGATTGCTTCACGTTCTGCGCTAAACTGCCGCTTTGCATTTCGCGTTGTACTTCACGCCGCCGTTTTTTAACCTGCGGATCGCCTTCAATATCTTTAGTCTCCTGTTTGACATCCTCCTTACTCATTCGCTGCTGTTTCATCGTGTTGTGCGTCTGGAAGGCATAATCAACAACGCCCAGCACCACGTAAGACATCAGCAATGCATACCATATCCAGCGGATCATAATCGTGAAAAGTGGGATCGCGCAGCTCGCGTCACAGTACGGCAGTGCCTGAAACGTTGTCGAAAAATAGAGGAAAAGAGAGATGAAAATCAGACACAATAAAAGGACTTTCAGACAGGACTTAAACAACTCCACCAGACTGTGCACGGAAAAAATCTGTTTAAAATTATTGACTGGGTTAATTTTGTCGCCTTTGACGCCAACCGCCTTCGTGGCAAGCATAAAACCGACCTGCGCAACCAGACTTGCGATAGTTGCCGCCGCCAGCATACCGCCGAACAAGGCAAAAAATTCGCCTCCTGCACGCAGCAATGCCTGCGTCAACAGGCTTAAGGCATAGTCAAAGGGTTGATTGATGAGTCGTGAAGCCAGCAACATCAGCTCAGCAATCTGGTGCACGACCTCATCGGCAAAAAAATGAAAAAAAGCCAGTATAGCGAGCAGCTGGATGCCGGAGGTTATCTCCAGACTTTTGATAACCTGTCCTTCCTGGCGGCTATCGCGCTTCTTTTTCTCGGTAGGCTGTTCGGTTTTTTCACTCATGGCTGGCTAACCACTGGCTCACATGCCGGTAAAGCGTTTCACTCTCAAGCTGATAGTGGTGGAAGGCGTACGGCAAGGAGAGCAGTAATAGCAAGAGCGCCAGCGCACTTTTCACCGGCATGGATAAGAAGAACACGTTGAGCTGCTGAGCGGACCGATTGAGCAATCCGAGCGCGAGGTCCGCAAGCATCATGCAGAGCACCGCAGGCAAAGAAAAGCTCAGACACAGCTGGTACAACACGCGCCACTGCGCCAGCAAAAAGTGTAAAAATGGTACATTGAAAGCCAGCGCCTTGCCGGGAGGTAAATAGTGGTAAGAACCGTATAACGCCGTCAGGAGTTGACTGAATCCCCCGGTAATAAAGAAAAGCGCACACAGAAACTGGCTAAACAGCAGGCCGAAAATCGATGTCTGTACCGACATCGCCGGGTTGAACACGGTTCCCATGGTGGCACCGCGTAGGGTGTCAATCAGGAATCCCGCCATGTCCACGGCCCAGAAAGGGATCGCGGCGCAAAATCCCAGCATCAAACCAATGACCAGTTCGCCCGGGATCACCCTCAGCCAGGACCATCCCTGGTGAATCACCGGTTGGGTATAAAAAACCGGTAGTACCGGCAGTACTATCGCCAGCAGCACCCCGTTGCGGATTAGCGTCGAGCCGAGGTTACCGGTCTGCAACAGCGGAAAAAGCAGCGTTAGCCCAAGCGGTCTCATCATCGCCAGCGCCACGGTGACCAGCCCGTCACTGAGTGAGAGCGTCACCCGTGCATACCCATCTGCAAAAACACCTGACGGGTATAGGCCAGAAGTAGCCCCCCCAGCCAGTGATAGGTCGCCATAATAACCAACGCCACGGCAAGCAGCTTGATCATGAACTGCAGCGTCTGATCCTGAATCTGGGTCAGCGCCTGAAGGAGACTCACCGCAATCCCGACGACCGATGCGACCAGCACCACCGGCAATGAGGTCATGAGCACCAGCCACAGCAGCTCTGTAACGAAATGAGTTAGGTTGGCATCCGTCATCTAAAGCTCTGCACCAGTTGAGAAAGGATCAGGTCCCAGCCGCCAGCTAACAGAAAAATCAATAATTTGAACGGCAAAGAGATGGTCATCGGTGACATCATCATCATCCCCATCGCCAACAGGACGTTGGATACCAGCAGATCGATGGCCAGAAATGGCAGATAGATAAGCAGACCGATGCGAAACGCCTGCGACAGCTGGCTGACGGTAAAGGCGGGCAGCAGGATCAACAGTGAATCCGGCTTCACGCGACGCCGGGCCTCTTCCGGCCAGGTGCTGGCTATCAGATGACGAAAATAATGAGCCTCTTTTTCATCGGAATTTTTTTGCAGAAACTGACGGTAGGGGCCAAGCGCATGGCTGTCCCAGCCCTGTAACCAGGGTAAGGTCGCCTCTTCTTTCGCCGGATGCCACTCGGCTTTTACCGCCATCACCGTCGGCGCCATGATAAAGAGCGAGAGTACCAGCGCCAGGCCATAGAGCGCCATATTGGGCGGCACCTGCTGAATACCCAGCGCATTACGTAAAATCGAAAACACCACCGCCAGCTTCAGGAACGAGGTCCCCATCACGATGGCAAGCGGTAGCAGAGAGAGTAAAAACAGCAGCGCTATCAGCTGCCAGGGAGAGTCAGGTAAAGGCATGGTCTGTCCTGTTTATACGGCGATAAATCAGTTATAGCCACGCCATGTCGCGCCCTCTATCAGGTATTCACCGTATCCTCCCCAATGCTCTGAGCGTCAGACGGATGCACAAACCATTGGGTGACTCGCACCAGAAAACTCTCCCCGCAGGCGATGAGTTCACCCTCGCCTATCACGCGGCCATTGAGTCTTAGCTTCACGTCGGGTGAGAGCCTGGCTTCGGTCGCAATAAGGTCCCCTTCGCGTAATGTCCGCAGCGTGCCAAGGGCGATATCAATTTGACCTACCTCTACCAGCAGCTTTTGCGGCAGGGCGTCAAGGTGATACGACAAGGGCGAGGCAGGACCCGCACGATCGCTGTCCTCGGCCAACAAGCTTTCCATATCATTGACCAATGCTTCAATTTCCACGTCTCCCCCCTCTTCGATTCGGATACGCGCTGCACTTCCCGTCGCCAGTAGTACAACCAATTCACCCTCGCGCGGACGGCCAAAAGGGCTCATCCGCAACCCTGTACCCGGGCCAATGCTTGCCATCTCGTGCATCGAGGCCTGACACCAGCCGACGTAACAGGCGAACGCCACCGGCGGCAATAAACGCACTGGCCGGACACCGGGGCTTACCTGCCGGGCAATGGTGCGAAACCAGGTGGTGGGCCAGCCAAACAGCACACAGCGGAACGCGTAGCCGTCAATCTGCCAGGCAAATACCAGCGCAACGTACTGGTTGAGCATGCTACAGCGGCGCGGTTCTCCCGGCCCGTTGTGTAATATCGCGCCGCTTGCCTGCAACAGCGGCGATAGTCCCCATTGCGCAACTCCCGCCAGCAGTTGGGCGTCGACTTCTTGCGCTGAAGCGGTCCCCAGGGTCCCTTCACACCACCGCTGCCAGTCGCTTTCGGCTAACCAGATGCCGCACGGCGTATCTTCGGCAGTGACTGAAAACAGTCTCCCCTGCGGGCTGTCAGTCCAGCGCTGCGCCGCAACATGGAGCGCCCCAAGCTCAATCCCTTCCGTTTGCAACATCCCGGCAAGGTTGCTCTCCTCAAAAGAGATCAGCGTCATACACCACCTCCAGCGCAACGTTGTGCCCGGCCGCCAGCAGCCCGGCATTCAGCCAGGCAGAAAAGTGCTTCAGCTGACGGCATAAATCGCGCCGGGGCACCAGAACCGTAAAAAAGGTTTTACCTTCCCGCGTTTCCATCTCGCAAATCACCCCCGCTAATGAACCGTTCACCAGCCGAAAGCGTTGTTTTTGCTGCCTCAGCGCAGACTTTCCCTCTCTGCCGTCAGGCATTTCCACCACCTGCACCATCAGCTGAATAAATCGGGTGGTTTCAGTAGATGGCCGTTTCTCCTGTTCAGTCAGCCAGGTATGCCAGAGGCAACCTTCCGTTCGGTTAACGTTCATCGCTCAGCAGACTCCTCAGTTTTTCTTTTTTCTTCATCACGCTCACCAGCTCTCGCTGCAGCTTGCTAAGCTGCTCCTGCAACCGTTTTTGCGCGTCCGCAAGCAATCGCTGCTGCTGCGCCAGGCCGTATTCCTCATGAAATAAATGATTCATGGCCTGTTTCTGCGCCATCAGTTCGCGTGAGGGCGACGTACCGGACCAAAGAAGGAGCTGATTGAGCGCCTGCGCCAGGTCTTTACGACGGCTCTGGCACTGAAAATCCAACTGCTCCGTTTGCTGAAGCTGCAGCGTTAACTCCGTCATTTGCCGTCGCAGGCGATCCTCGCCACGGTCCTTGATCCTGAGTAAACAATTCAGCATCAGATGTCCGTCAAAAAACGCATTTGCGCCAGCAGTTCGTCGAGATTGCATGGTTCATTACTCTGTTGTTGCAGGAAATGACAAATGTCGGAATAGCGGTCTACCGCCCGGTCGGCACGAGGATCTTCTCCGCGCACGAACTCACCTATCCGCACCAGAAGCTCCACGTCGCGATACACCGACAGCAACTGCCGGATCGCGTTCGCCAACGCCCGGTGTTCACCGCTGGCCACCATCGGCATCAGGCGGCTAAGGCTGGCTAACACGTCAATGGCAGGAAAGTGGGCCGCTTCTGCCAGGCGGCGTGACAGTACGATGTGGCCGTCGAGTAACGATCTCACTTCATCGGCCAACGGTTCGTTCATGTCGTCGCTTTCCACCAGTACGGTGTAAAACGCGGTAATGCTGCCGAGGGTGCCCTTACCCGCCCGTTCGAGCAGCCGTGGTAATGCCGCAAAAACGCTGGGAGGATAGCTGCCGGAAACTGCAACTTCGCCACCGGCGAGCGCTATCTCGCGGGCGGCGCGGGCGTAGCGGGTTAAGGAATCGGCAAACAGCAGTACGCGCTTGCCGCGATCGCGAAACGCTTCGGCGATGGTGGTCGCCACCCATAGCGCCCTCATGCGTTCAAGCGCGGGCCGGTCGGACGTTGAAACCACCATCACGCAGCGCCGTCGTGTCTCTTCACCCAGCGTTTGCTCAATGAATTCACGCACTTCTCGACCACGCTCACCGATAAGCACCAGCACGTTGATGTCGCTATCCGGGCTGCGGCACAGCATCGACATCAGGGTGCTTTTCCCCACCCCCGCCGCTGCAAAAATCCCCATACGCTGTCCTTCACCACAGGTCAAAAGCCCGTCGATGGCGTGGATCCCCGTAAGCATCGGCCTCTCAATCAGCTGGCGCAGCAGCGGCGAAGGTGGCGGTGCATCGTAATCTCTCCAGGGCCCCTGCGGGGCGGGGCCATCATCAAGAGGTAATCCCATACCGTCCAGCACTCGCCCTAAGAGATCTTCCCCCACCGGAACACGATGTCGCCGCCCCAGGGATCGCACCTTCTGTCCACAGTACAGGCCTGTGGTAGTGGCAAAAGGTGAAAGCTGCGCCGTCGCGCCGTCGATACCAACAACCTCCGCCAGCGCACCTTCTGGCAACACGCAACACACCTCACCCATAAAAACGCCTGGCAGATATGCGTTGAGCAGCGTCGCGCCAACGTGCAATAAGCGCCCGGTTTTCAGATAACCTTGTGGTACGTCCCGCAGTGGCGTCAGCGATTTTTCAATGGCGGCCTGCACCTCGGCTTTAATCATCGTCACCGGCAAGCTCCTGTGGTGTGAGATCGATACTGTGCACAACCTGTACCGAACAGTTTTCTCCCAGCTCCTGCCAGGAGAGTACGGGAACATTAAACAGCCCCGTTTCCGTTATTTTGCGCAGAAAGCGGCGAGCATCGACGGAGGTAACAATGTTCAACTCACCGTGCTCTGCCAGTGCCTCCTGAATTAAGCTCAGAATGCGCGAACTTTGCCCAAGGCTCAGGGCCGCATAGGTCCCCATCGAGGTCTGACGGATAGACTCGCGGATCAGGTTTTCGATTCCTTCCCCCACTCGCAGGACGCGCAGCGCCTCACCGTTCGGTTGTAGCCGGTGCAAAATATGCCGACGCAGCGACATGCGCACATATTCGGTCAGCATCAGCACATCTTTCTCACGCGGCGCCCATTCAATCAGGGTGCCAAAGACCGTGCGTAAATCACGGATCGAAATACTTTCCGCCACCAGCCTCTGGAGGGTTTCCGTAATCTTGCTTATCGGCAGCTGCCGCTGCAGCTCTTTAACCAGCTCAGAATAGCGCTTCTCCATGGCATCCATCAGATATCGGGCCTCCTGCACCCCGATAAACTCCGCCATGTGACGTAACAGGACCTGGCGGAGCAATGCCGTGATGCGCTGGGTTCCCTCGGCAACCGCTAGCCCCATGCTCTGCGCTTTTTTTCCGGCCTCCGCTGCCAGCCAGCCGATACTTCCCATCCCGTCCGGCAGCGGTTGTACTTCGCACCCCGGCTGTTTATCTGGCTCCAGTAGCAGATATGCGTTCTCGGGGATGGCGCATGAAAAGACCGGCTCCTGGTAAATCAGCACCGACATCCCCTGCACGTAGTCCCTGCTATCTGGCCTGATAATGATTTCCGGCAGCGGCACACCGTACTCTTCGAAAAGCATCCAACGTAAGGCATCAATATCCCGGGCCAGCGTGCCGGTATTGAGCGATGGCATCACGTGCAGCGTTAACGGCATGGCACCAGGCTGCATCCGGTCTTCACTCATCTCTCCCGTCTGCGGTATATCGTGTTGTGGGTGCCTGGAGCGACGCCAGAATAAAAAGAACGGCAGCGCGGTGAACGCCGCCAGGACAAAAAAGTCCAGAAAGGGAAAGCCGGGGATCAGGGCGAATAATATCAGGACCGCGGCCGTCAACATCAGCGCCTGCGGCTGTCGACCAAGCTGGGTGGTTAATTCACTGGCAAGATTCTGTTTCTTCTCCCCTGGCACGCGGGTGACGATAATTCCGGCGCTCAGTGAGATAAGCAGTGAAGGGATCTGTCCGCACAGCCCATCGCCAATCGATAACACGCTGTAGGTTTGTACCGCATCACCCAGCGGCATGTCGTACTGCACCACGGCGATGATGATGCCACCGATAATATTGACCAGAACCACAATAATTCCGGCGATCGCATCGCCTTTAACAAACTTCATGGCTCCATCCATGGCGCCAAGAAAGCGGCTCTCCTGCTGAACCTGCTGGCGAAGGTGCCGCGCCTGAACCGCGTCAATCACTCCGGCCCGCAGATCACCATCAATGCTCATTTGCTTTCCAGGCATACCGTCGAGCGAGAAGCGGGCGCTGACTTCGGCCACGCGCTCGGTCCCTTTCGTGATGACGATAAACTGGATGATGGTGATTATCGTAAAAATCACCAGCCCCACCGTCAGGTTGCCCCCCACCACAAAATGGCCGAAGGCGTCCACAATGTTGCCCGCATCGTGCTGCAGCAAAACCAATCGCGAAGTGCTGATGGTCAATGACAGCCGGTACAGAGTGGTAATCAGCAGCAAAGAAGGGAAAACCGACAGTTCCAGCGGGTCATTGATGTAGATTGCAATCAGCAGCAAAATGACCGAAAACGCGATGTTAACAGCGATCAGAATATCCACCATGAACGTCGGTAACGGCAGGATCATCATCACGATAGCAATCAGCAGCACCACGGCCAGAATAATGTCCTGACGGCCGGCGCAGGCGGCGAGCCCCTTCTGTAGACCTCGCATACTCATGCTTTTCATCATTAAGATTTGCATAGCGACTCCAGAAAAGCTTGCTGCCGGTGATGCACCCGCAGCCACAGTTCCGCCGCACTATCGACTGCCGGACAACAGTTCATCGCCAGGCAACTGCGCAGCTGAAAAATACGCTGTGGAATTCCGGCAAAGTCAGCGGGCTTCCAGCGCTGAAGCGCCAGTAACAGCAGGTTGTCATCATAGGGAGCCAGCGGCATACACTGGCTAATCTGGAGTCGGTCATCCTGCCAGCTAAGCCAGGTTTGAAACCGCTCGCCCTGCCAGTACATCCCAGCGGCGGCTGGCTGCGCGGGCAGTTCGGCTAGCTGCATAAACAGCAGAATATTAAGCTCTGTCACTCGGTCTAACGCCATACGACCTCCTGCTTGCGTAGGGCTACAGAGTTCCAGATAAGGCGCGCGCAGGTAATCAGGTGATAGCCCGATCTCCCTTCATACTGCGCAGTACGGCGAGAATTTGTTCACGCTGATCGTCATCGTTAAAACAGGGTTCGGGCATCAGCGAGAACAGCGCATCCAGATGTTGTAAAAGTCGGTTGTATAAACGCGCAGACGCGGCCCGCTGCGCCAGGCGTGGCGCGAGCCATTCATCAAACAGCCAGCTTTCATTGATCATCTCGATAAGCAACGGAAGCAGCGTTCCTGAAGCCATCTCGCACGCGGATTCGGTTCGCAAGCACTCCTGCTCAAGCCCTAAAAACAGCAATAATCGGCGCAGGCGTACCAGCACCCCCGCCAGCCGCTGTTGTTGGGAACCGACAACACAGGCGGAAAGCTCAAAGGCCATCATGCGCAGCAGCACCCTCAGCCGCTGGCGACGGTCCGGCCAGTCCATGATGCGCTGAAACCACTCGGCTAATGAGGCAACCTCCTCGTCCATTGCCTGCTGGAATAGACGATTGATTTGCGCCAGCGCGCCTTTGCTCACCTGTCCCAGCTCCAGCATGCCAAACAGCGATATTTCCCAACCCTGCTCGCTCATCAGTTCAGCAAGCTTGTCGCTCAGCGCTTTACGTCTTTTGCTATTTGGTTTTTCAGCGAGCAGTAACGCCGCAACGCCCAACAGCTGTTGACCGAGGGGCGAACCGGAATGTGGTTGCGTCAGTTGAGCGGGGATACCGCCCGCCTGCTCCTGCATCCGCTGTACCATCCGCAACAAGGCCTGCTGTCGTTGATCAAGCCGTTCTTTGAGATCTGCTTGCTGTAAATCTTTGAGCCGTCCGCTCAGCGCCATTCCCATGTCTTCGAGCGTTTCTATTAGCGCGCTGCCGGAGGTTTCTTCAAGCTCAATAAGCGCCTGCGCCATCGGTGATGGTGCATCTTCCACCGGCACCTGCGGCTCACGCAGGCTGGCGTCATGATTCTGTAGTGCGGTCGTCTCAGAGACTTTCATCCTGCTCTCCTGTCTCTGGGCAACCCGGGCGCAGCCATTGCAACAATTGTTGAAAATGGCCTTCGAGCGAGAACGCCACCGACAGCTGTGACGACGCTAAAACCACGCTGTCCCGGGGTAGCTCAGGGGCCGCAAGCAGCACAAAGCGCGAGCCGAACGCCTCCCGCATGCTCTGCTGAAGGTCAGGATGGCACTGCAGGGTCAACACCCCCTCATTCGCCATCTGTTCTGCCTGCAAAGCGAGCCGGGCGCACAGCGTTTTATCCGGGGGTTGCTGTTCGAACCAGGCGCTTAATACCTGCTCAAGACAGTGATGGATGCGGCCCGATACCGCGCTGACCAGCGCCTGCTCCTGGGCTTCATCACCCAACAGGCGAAAGACGTGCTTTCGCAGCCAGCGGGATTCCAGGCGCCTGAGCGTATCGCGTTGCAATGCGCTGAACTCACGCTGCCTGGAGGCCTCCATTTCGCGGCAGTTTTTCTTCGCTTGCTGAATGAGGCCCTCGGCTTTGCGCCGGGCCGCATTGACTATCCCTTTTGCCTCAAGGTCCGCACGACGTATGCAGGCGGCCTGTTGCAGCAGCGCCGTTAACTGTACTGCCGGGATAATGCGCCCGCCCGGCAGTGGCGCAGCAAGTTCAATCAGCGGAAGTCGGCACATAGCGTTCGCTCCAGTAAATTCATCGCCAGCGCCGGTACCGGCAACCATAACGCACGTTCACAGGGCGCAAGCGTAATCAGCAGCGCATACAGCACAGGATCGTTTTGTGCGGCGCGGGTCAGTACGGCAGTACCCAACTGCAATGCAATTTCAACCGTTTGTGTCGGCGAAAATAGGGCACGGTGGTTTCCCTGGCAAAGTCCGAACAGTTGCCAGATAAGCACGTCATCAAGCAGGTGTAATAGCGCCCGCCGGTAGTCCGGTAGCAGAAAATAGTCGTTGCAGCCGAGTACCAGCAGTCCCGTTGCCAGCGCAAATGCCTGAAGACGAGGAGCAAGCTGAACCATGCGCTGCTGCCGGAGGCTAAGCGTGACAGGAAGACGCGGCGTTCCTCTGCGTACCTGCAGTGCCTGATTCAGACACCGGTCGAGCGGTGGGTTGGCCCCGTAGCGCCACTTCGCCGCAGGGGCAAAGCCAAGCCGTGTCAGCCAACGAGAGTGGGCGTAGCGCGCGGGTGTCCACAGATAACGATGCATCCGTAACAGGGCTTCATCGGGGATCCGGGGGGCTAGCCTCTTTTGCGCCAGACTATCAACATCAGAGAAATCAGCAGCAGCATTGCCAGCAGCAACGGAGGCATCAAAGCCCAGCGATGTAGATTTATCCACGCGATTGCCCTCCACGGGGTGGCCGTTGGCATGTTAGCCACGCTCAGCATACGAAATTCGGCTGGCTGCATCAGAATGCCAATATGCTCTTTCTGCACGCCGGGGATAGACTTTTCAACCAGGTTGCTTATCTGCACCCGGAAAGCTTCAAGATTGACCTGCGGTGAATACTTGATAAATACCGCCACGGAAGCCGGTCCAACGGACCCGTCGTCATTCGCACGACCATAAGCAATGGTCACATCAGCGTGGATCACCCCGTCCATCTGACTCAGCATCCGCTCAATTCTCTGCTCGTTGAGGAAAACAATTTTTTGCTGCTCCTCTGCGGGCGATACCACCAGTTGATTTGGGGGAAACATGGTTTCCGCAGAAACGTAGCTGCGCCGTGGAAAACCGTTCAGACGCAGCAGTTCAACAGCGTTGATAAACTGCGATTGTTCCACCCGCAGCGTAACGCCCCCGGCCTTGGGCTGCTTATCGGCATCGATATTGTGCTGCATCAGGATCGCCAGCATCTGATTGGCATCGTCCTCGGGCAGCGCGCTGTAGAGCTCAACGCGGCAGCCCGTCAGCAGTAACGCCAGCCCGAGGATCAGAGCCAGACGCAGATACTTCATGTCATATTAGCCAGTTTATTAACTGACTGGGAAACTGCACCAGCCACCTTAGCGCCCAGGTCCACGCCCACGGTAGCCCCGAGCGTCGTGGCCTGCTGCACAAGCATCTGAGAGGGTGTCAGACTGCCTACATCCCCCTGCGGCGTACCGGCAAAGAGTAATTTATTGAAGGCGGCTATTTGCTCGCCATCCGGCGCGGGTACGACAGTTGCTGATGGCGCTGCGGCCATGGTGGCAACGTCCATCGCGGTTACGCTGTTAATCGCACTCATCAGTCACTCCTGTTAAGATTATTTAAGCCAGGTTTTCACTGTTTCAGCTTCTGGAAGGGCAACGTCTGCAAGCGCCTGGCGTGCCAGGGCGGACTCGTTCAAACCGGCCAGCAGCACCGCGCGGCATAACGCCTGCAGGCTGGTGTTCTCAACCAGCAAAGGTAGCGCTGGCAGAATGGCATGGACTTGTCGTTGCAGACCGTGGTTTATCCCGGCAAAGGCCGCCTCGACCACCAGCCGCCTCTCCTTCTCTGTCAGCATCATATTTTGGTGATAATGCCACTGAGCATATCTTTGATAGTTTTGATCATCGCACTCTCGTAGTTAATAAAAGTGGAGTACTGCTGTACGGCAAACTGGGCTTTGAGCATGGCTTCCGGATTTGAGATGTCCTGGCCGTTCATTTTGTCCTCAATCGCCTGCCCGGCCTGATGTGCCAGGCGCGATAAGCTGTCAACAAGCTGCTCAACGTTCATTGCTACCTCCGATTACGCGAGCCTTTACGCGTTCAATTATGACCGCCGTGGTGCAGTTACCTATCAGGTGATGGCCTGAAAGTGACGGCAGATTTTGCAGGGTTATCCGTTGGCGGAAACAGACGAGCCAGTAGGCGGAAAAAGGGTACGCTCACCTGCTGTCCGGTTACCGGACAGCCTGCTGCCCCGAAGCGCAAAAATGCCAGCGTTCCCCAGGCGGCATTGCTCACCGGGCAAAAGACCGGGAAGCTCAGGCCGACGGAAGTCATCATAAACGGCTGACCGACGACCGCCGCCGTGAGTAATGCACGTGACCCCAGAGACACCATTCCGGCAATACTCTGGCTCTTGCTCGCGTCATAAAAACGGTGCGCAATGAGGTTCACCGCGTTGGCGATGCTGTCGTGCCCCATCGGCAAGCCATGTTTGTAGTGATAAATCAGGCAGGCAATGTCGGCAATGGCAATGGCCAGGCCAAACCCGGCGAGCAGCAGCAGCGGTGCCGAGCCACCGCTGAATACCGCCAGCACGATCCCCGTACCACAGCACAAAATCTGCCCTCCCAGCACCACGCTCTGCCAGCTGAAAAAGCTTGCGGGGATCATGTCTGCCGCCCGTTCAGTCAGTCTGGCGAGCATACTCTTCTGCCCCTGTTTGCAGGCGTCTTCAGCCTCCTTATTCGCGGCATCATGCTGCGGAGCGGGTAAAACCGGAACCGTCAACCCCTCGACCATTTCCCGCACCATCTGCCGCACTTCAGCACTGACCTCCACGCCATGACCAATACGACCAATATCTACCATGCCGGGATGACCGTGGTTGCGTGCCGCTGCGCCCGATAACGTTCATAGCAGGCAACCACTGAATCAACCATTCTCTGGAGCTCTTCCTGACTGGGTGTAGTGCTCTTTTCGTCGGCCTCAAGTACGGCGGGCGCAGGTTTGGCTGATGGGGTAATACTGCCCTGCATGCGCTCAACCCGTGCTGTGTAAATGTCAATCCCACCGCCTGCGACGGTAAGCACCGCCGTGATACCCGACGAAATACTGGAGAGCGTATGGGCGGTGCTTCCCGGCAGATGTGCGGATGCTAAAAAGACAGAGGAGAGCGCAATGCCAATGCGGAATGCACAGGAAGCGACGTCACCGACGGTTTCCGCATGTGAGTCGCTCATACCGCAGGTTGTCATCAGCATCTTCGTCGCTAACACGATAGAATCATTTCCCGTTTTCAGCGGTTCGCGGTCGTTACGCACCTGAATCAGGTTATACAGCGCGCAACAGGCATCCCCTGCTGCAACAAGCATGGCGGTACCGGCCACGACGGCAAGAGGGATCCCGGCGCCGCCGGACAGCACCGCCGCCGCTAACGACAGCCCGAATGAGACGCTGGACATGGTAAAACGCACCAGGTGTTGAATAAAATATCCGGTATAAGCCTGTCGCTTCAGTTGGCTTTCCTCACTCAGCGGCGTCGCGAGAACCGGTCGCGTAGCACCTGGCGGAAGCAACACAGGGCGGGTAACGTCGGCATCATGGCCCTCGGAATCGTCACTGTAAGCGCTTGTCAGTGAAGGCAAGCGGGAATAGTTATCTACTCTTAGCATGTTGTTCCCCGTCGATTCATCCGGGTACGCTACGCCAGAAGCTGACTCAGCATCTGCTCTGCATTGGCGCGCACCGTGCTATAAGAAGGATCTTCGTAGCTCATCGTCAACGCGGTCTGCAGCGCGACTCTGGCTTCAGAAAATTCACCCATCGCTTTCAGACAGACCGCTATCTGATACACCGGCTCGGGATGGCAGGCGTCCAGCATCAGCGCGTAGCCGTAGTAGTTCATCGCCAGCACGTATTCCTTTTGCATCATCAACACGCCAGCAAGCGCGATATGCGCGCGCCAGCTCCAGGGCTGAGTCATCACCATCCAGGAAAAATCCACCAGCGCACGATCGTAATCCCGCTGCTGCCAGGCGGCATAACCTCTGGCATAAACCTCATCCGGGGAGAGTTCCAGCGCCTTTTTGATAACCGGGTCGTGCCACAGCGTCTGCTCAAGAGATGTCGGTTCCATATTCTTCTCCAGCTCATTCAGTAGTGGGATGAACGTCGCTTTCTATGGTTACGTAGCGTATCGGCGGTTATTTCCAGCCAATTCTCGCCGTTGTGAAACACCATGACCGCCCCTAGCTTGTACAACAGCCGCACCAGTTGATGGCGCTGCATCGCCAGCAGGCGATCCCACACATCGGTTATCACCAGCATTCTGACGGCACGCAGCCACGAGACTTGTTGAAACAGACAGCGGAGGATCCTCCATAGCGCCACCAGCGATGAAGGCTGGGGCTGGCTGTCCGGTACGCGATGAAAACTGCACAAGAT
Source organism: Cedecea selenatireducens (assembly GCF_042138895.1). NCBI lineage: Bacteria > Pseudomonadati > Pseudomonadota > Gammaproteobacteria > Enterobacterales > Enterobacteriaceae > Cedecea > Cedecea selenatireducens. Next base: position 199,456 of record NZ_JBHIKW010000002.1, read on the forward strand.
CAGGTTATCTTCATCGATACGGTAGACGAGACGGTAGGGATACCGCTCCACCTGTTGCCCAAGCAGCAACCCGCAGCCGGGCAAACAGGCAGAACGCGGAACCAGTCCCTCCTTACGCAGCAGTCGCGCTATTTCGTCCATACGATATCCTCCGGCATTTAGCGCGAAATCGCGCGCAGGACCTGACTAAACACCTCGACGAGATTGCGGCCCATCTCCATCATTTGCTGCATAATTTCGCGGGCCTTCATTAACGTGTCGTCCAGCGTTTTGGCATACGACTGCGCCCCTTTGTTCTGCAGCTCGGCAATGGCTTTTTCCGCATCCGCTTTGCGGGTTTCACTTCCCGAGGCCCAGCTACCAATACCGTTGGCCACCTGCCCCATGGCGTTGCCTACCGTCATCCCGGCCTCGCCGAAAAAGGCTCCGCCGACCGTCAGCACCCCGGCAAACATTCCGCCAATCGCCCCGGCCTTAGCGGCACCATAGCTATCGTCGATGGCTTTAACACTTTGCTGCAGGGTGTTGATCTCAAGCCCCCAGCTCAGCTCCTGTTTCTTTTGGTTATAGAACTGCATCGTGTCGCGCAGTTGCTTCGCAAGCATCAGCAGCTTGCTCCAGATTTCATCGAACATAGCGAAAAAATCGTTCGCATCGAGCGTTCCTTTACCACTGCCCTGAACGTTAACGCTGTCGTTAACAGATAACGTCCGATTTGCAGGGTTCCCGGTCTCCTCAATGGTCGGGCTAACATCCAGAAACACCATTGAATTTTCAGAAATAACTGCTCTGGCCATCTCTCCTCCTCAGGCCCGTTGTCCGGCAATATTTGCCAACACCGTGCCGCTGTTATCGATAATTTCTGAGGCAATTCTCAGCGCGTTGGCGCCATCCTGATACGCTTCATTGAGCCGCTTTTGCTGCGTTTTCTTGCGGTCTTCCGTCCAGTTCTGCATAAAATCGATATAGCCCTGCTGCACAATCAGCCGTTCAATATCTCTTTGCAGTTTTGCGCTGGTGGCGGCCACGATGGATGCCGAAATACGATTTGCCCCGCCGGCCGTAGCCCGTGTGATAAGCAGGGCTTTGTGGGTACAATCGCTAATAACGGTTTTTACAATGCTGCGGCGGAGCTTTTGCAAAATGGCGTCGCGAAGTTTCTTCGCCACCACCTCTTCGCTTTTTTTCAGCAGATCCTTACCGGCGCCTTCGATAGCCGTTTCCACAAGCTTCGCAACGCCTTCGCGGGTAAAACTTTTACTGATGCCGCGTACCATGTTCGATTCTGCCTCCAGCTCATGAGCTGCGGCTTCTATCGCCATATCGCCAACCTCAACCATCTCGCGCTCAAGCGCCATGCCAAAGTCTTTGCCCATCACCCGGCTGACTTCCTGCCCCGCTTTCTCCGCCAGTGTCTTCAGTTCACTCTCTGCGCCTTTGGCAACGGCATCGATGAGAGCTTTACCCACCCCCGAGTCCAGCACCTCTTCTGTGGCTTTGGTGATAGCGCGAGCGGCGCTAATACCGCGGCCGATCTGCATAATATCCAGCGCCAGCGCCACGCCTTCACAGGCGGTTTGCACCGTCCCTGCCGCATTGATGATGTCGTTGCAAACCGACTTATCGGCCCCCAGCAGCAGCGCGGTCTCTGCGCCCGCTTTAACCATTCCGGCCACCCCTGCCGAGAAATATGCCGCACCATCGGCAATCGCCAGCGGATCGGCCGTTAAAACGCCTTCAACCATCTTCAGTACGCCGACCACGGCCTCAACGCCGCTGATTATCCAGTCAAAAACCGCGCTGAAGATCCCGGCTTTCCGCGCCTGGTCGGCCTGCTCAATCGCTTTATTGATTTGTTCCTGATATTCCGCAACCTGCTTATTACGCAGTGCTGCCTGAACCTCAGTTGCACGTTCCAGCTGCTGGCACAGAGCATTGGCGTTGTTACCAGAAACTTTCAACACTAGCTGCGTCATCATCATGGATAACATCATCGGGTCCATTTCCAGCACGTCGCGCACCGTAGGGCGTTTCGCACCTTCAGAGTGAGCGCCCATGAGCGTGCGTAGAGCGTTATCCGCCTCCTGCAGGCTCACGCCTCCCCAGCGTTTCACGCCCTTATCTTCGTCAGCAAACAGCGCCAGCGCGTGGAGGTGTTCGCCTAATGCCCCGCTGGTGATGTGGGGGGTCTGTACCCGAGCGGTGAGAGGTCGATGGAAAACCTCATCGCTGGCGGTTGGAGCACCGTTAATTTGCATCCGACTCATGATCTTCTCCTGTTTTGCTCAGGCCCGCGCGCGCACGTCGGCGTATATCCGCCACATCTTTGTTCTCATGGTTATCTCCCTGATGCTCTACGCCGCATACCAGCAACGCTGCCCGAAAGGCTTTGGCCGCCTGCGGTAAATTGCCGCAGGCGAGATAACACTCCCCGGCGTCGCAGGGTACCTGCGCCTCCGATACTCTTATTTTCGCGGCACGCCCATAGGCGTAGATGGCATCACTCCAGGCAGCATCGGCCCGGCAACAGGCGCCCAGTTCAAACCAGTACTCAAAAGACCACGCGTCATAGATGGTCAGTACCTTAAAGATCCGGGCTGCTGCACCGTATTCCCCTGCGTTTGCCAATTGCCGCGCATAACGCTGCAAAACATCCAAATCAGCACTGATATCCGTAGCAAAAAGCATCCGCAACGCGCCGCCCTGTTGAAAAAAACGCAGCACGATTTCTGAATCCCGACCGTCCGTTTTCATCATCAGTACATCTTCTGTGCAATCATGCTGAGTAAATCCCCCCATTTGCTGAGTAATCCGGTCATCTGAGTGACAACCGCATTGATCTCCTGGGTCATTTTCTGAATGCTGAGTTGCCCCTGAGTCATCAGGTCGGTATCGCGGTTCGCACTGTTATCAAGAGCCGCTTTGACCGCCTGCAGCGAGCCCTTATCCAGGCCATCTGTACCACCATGCTTACTGATGTAATCATCAATCGACATACCATCGACGAGAATGCCGTTATCGCGCATATATTTGACGACCTCATCGGGTACCGGTTTACGCGTTTTATCATCACCTTTTGCGGCGTCAGCAATAACCTCATCCATTCGATTAGACATATCCTGTGTATTGCGTGCACGATCGGTGCTGGTATTTATTTTGCCAAAAAGTGCATTGGCAATTTTTTGCAAAACCAATTGCAAATTATCAAGAACCGAAAAACCGTAGGCGAATGGATTATTAATATCCTGATCATCCGCAACGGTATTATCATCGCCTGCGCCCAACTTGATATTCGACGTTGTTAAACCCGGGGTGTTAAAGTCAAAACGATGACCTACTGATAGATTTCCACTCATATTTTCACCTCAGTAGCATTATTGGTTATTAACCATATTTTTAAGTCGCGATTGCAGTTGCTTTAGGGCAACGTTCAACGCTTGCATATCCTTCCCGGCCTGACGTTCCAGCCCCGCAATACCCTGAGGCATCAGAGCCTGCAGGTCATTAAGCTTTTTCGCGGCGGCAGGGTCAGTTGCGGCACGCGCCACGAGTTCAGCCATCGCCAGCTTCAGCCTGGTGAAGTTTGAATAGCACTGACACAGTCGGGAATATTCACGCTCCATTCTTCTTTGTTCAGCCGCAATATTAGTTTTCATCATCAGGTTTTACAGGTTGATTGTGATAGCGATATGCGATCACCTTGATAATATCTTCGGCCTGAATCACCGCTTCCAACAATAAGGTGAACTGCTGATATTGTTCCTGGGTGGCCGGTCCTTTCATCGAGTGCAGCAATCTTATTTTTGCTGCCTGCAATATTTTTAATCTGTCCTGCGCCTGATTAATCGAATCGCGCACACTATCTTCTAAATAAGTCAGCGTTGGCATCGTGTTATAGGCTCAAAAATTGAAAGAATAGTTAATCAATGCGTCAGGAAATCTGAGCGCCACCGCCGCGTCGGTCAGGGCAACGACTTCGCCTCCCTGCGGTAGCTGGCTCCCCGCCCTCAGGCGCTCGCCATCTTCCAACAGCAGGTAAATCCCCTGCTGACCATGGACAATAGCGGCAATCGGTGAGGGGAAGCGCTGGCTGCCCTCCCCGGACGACGCCACATTCTGGTAGCTCATCGCAATCCCGGGGAATTGCTGGCGCAATTGCGCCAGCAGATGGTTTAAAGATTGCTGCTCATTCATATTCAGTACGCCGCTGATAACGAACGCCTGACCGACTGAGGTTACGCTAACTTTTTCCGCCAGCCTTTGCTGCAACAGGCTGGCGATCAATGCGTTGATTTGGGTTTCATGACGGTTGTCGATATGCAGATGTTTCAGGCCGGGGATCGTCGTCAGCTGCTGCTGGATACCCGCCCAGCGCTTGCCCATCATGATATCGGCGTTAATGCTAATCTCGCCCGGTGCGTGGCTTGTGAGTTCTACCTCGTCATACCCCGCCTGGGTCAGGACATCTCGCACCTGCCTGATAAGCTGATCGGTGCACACCACATTGTCCTGATACAGCACTCCCCATGTGCCCAGCTTCAGGCGCACGCTTTGCAGCCTGTCGCTCTTTTCACAGTAGCCAGAGAGCCGAAGCGTGCCATCCTTTTCCCAGGCTGCGGCGATCTGCGTCAACCCATTTTGCTGCAGCAGTTCTGCCACCCGGGAGGTCATCGGCGGCGGCGGCGGTGGGTTCCCGCTACAAAGCAGGACCAATACGGTGGCCCCCATCAGTATCAGGCAAGCAAGCACCATCCCCCAGAGCAGGGCTGGACTTGTTCGACGAAGCGGATAGCGAGATAAATTGGCGTGGTGCTGGCCAAACGCCATCGTCAGCCCCAGAGCATGCACCACGCCCTCTTCGGGTAATGGCTTGTCGGGCTGATGCCGCCGACCATTGACCCGCACCGGAGCCCCCCCGGTATTGATCAATAGTCCTTCCGGTGTTGCGGTGAATTCCAGTCTGTCGCCGCCGCACAGCGGAATACAGAGATCGCAGCCGCGCTCTCCGACCGAAAGATGCCCATCCGCCAGCCAGACTTCACGGCCGTGCAGTACCCCGCCGAGTAAACGGATTTTCCACTCGCTATCCATGGCTGCTGTCGCTATTGGCTACGGTGGCTTTGATGAGAAACAGACGGATAACGCTATGGGTCTGGTTAAGATCGTTGCGGAACAAATGCCCAATAATCGGAATATCGCCAAGCAGCGGGATCTTGTTCTGCGCCTGCATCTGTTTATCCTGCTTAAAGCCCCCCAGCAGCAGACTCTGCCCGGGATGGAGGGTGGCCTGAGAGGCTATCTCTGAGTTCTGTACTTCCGGTAAAGGTTCATCCTGACTCAACGGCGGGTTTTGCTGCCCGTCCTGGATATTGAGACTCAGCATGATATTCTGCTTGCCCTGCTCCTCCAGCAGCCGTGGGGTGACCCTGAGGAGCGACCCCGTGGTGATGGATTCAAGTTTTGCGACTTTGTCGCCCTGCAGTTTGGTGTAAAACGTGATGTTTTTATCCAGCACCGCCTGAATGTTATTGAGCGTCACCACCGACGGTTGCGACAAAATATAGGCGTGGGAATTCTTCTCGAGCGCCACCAGCCGCGCCATAAAGCTGGGCGTGTTGCTAATGACGGTGGAGAATCCCCCCCCGGCGCTACTGTCCGGGCCGTTAAAGGAGATGGAACCGCCGCCCAGAGAAAGCGCTGCGCTCCAGTCAATACCGAGCTGGCTGACGTCCCCGGCATCAACATCAATAATCGTGACCGAGATTTCTATCATCTGAGGCCTTCTATCCAGCTCACCGATGAGTTTGCGGTAACCCGCCATATTGACCGAGCGATCCCGCACAATGACGGCATTTTGTCGCGGATCGGCAGAAAACATCGGTAATCCCTGCGTCGCAGCAGAACTGCTGCTCGTGGTCGGCGCACTACCTCGGCTCATATCGCGAAGTACGCTGACAATCCCCGGGACAACGACATTTTGATCGCGATACTGGTAATGGTCATCCACTGCGGTGGCATATTTGAGTGGGTACACCACAAGGCTGACCGCATCATCCCGGCGGTGGGTCATCTCTCCATCCAGCATGGACGCCAGCTGGGTAATGCGCGCGGTGCAGGCGGGGACACCGCTAATATCGATGGCATTAACACCCGGGATGGTGCGGGCTTCGCAGCTACTTTTTTCTGGCACGTCTCGTTTACGCAGATAACGAATAAAGGTGCTGGCAGGCAGCGTGTTTAGGGTAATGACGCGATGCGCCACGCGTGATGCGGGGTAGACAAACAGCGTATTGCCATCAAGCCAGGTCACCAGGTTATATTGCGTGGTTAATCTATTCAGAATTGCAACAGGAGAAGCTGGAGGGATTTCACCGCTAAATGTTTCCACAATGGCCGGATCGATGACCACTGGCGTGTCATAGTTCTCTGCTAAATTTTGCAAGACCGCTGCCAACGAGATTTTCCGGGCACGCAGCGAAAAGTCGGCCCCCTTCCAGGCGAGCGTTTGCGCATGAGCACACAGACAAAAAAAAAGCGCAGGAAATACCACCATTCTTTTTATTCTCATATTGGCCTCACATCTTACTGTTTTTTTGACTAACAATGATGTTTGCCAAATATCGTGTCAGAGCCAGATGCTTTTCAATTTCAACGGCCATTTTTTCAGCTGACATATTTTTGTCATAATAACAACACAACCATCCTCCATCAGGTATTAACTGCAAGGCGTAATCGTGAATTTCCGGGCAGGCAGCAAGTAACAGAGTGATATACCTCACGGTTTCAAGAGGAAAATTATCGATACTGTCAATAAAAATAGCCAAAACTAAAGACAGCGTACACAAATATCCACGCGCCATTCTGCCATCTAATTTCATCAGCATGATTGCACTATCAGATGAAATACGTAAGTTCTCTACCGTAGGGATTTTTTTTAATTTATCAAACATAGTCAGGGCCTCCTGAATAGCGTTCATATTCGTTCAGGATCCCCTGGGTGTACATCAGTAAAAGACCTGATATCTTTTCCTCAGCGTCTTGCCATCATACTCACTTACAAATTAATACAATGGTTTTTCGCGGCATTTATTAAGCTTTATATTAATTAGATTTTTTATCTGAATCGAGAATAAGGCCGATAATTTTGTATTCTGACATCACTAAGCCTGATGACGTCACGCATTATAAAACCACCTAAGGATAACAATAATGAAAAATCAGCACTCCCTGGTGGGGAAATTAACACTACTGATATCTGTTGGCCTGCTAATCATTTGGTTGATTATTATATTCACCACAACCTATATTTCACTAAATCAAAATCGTCGACGGATAATTGAAAATTTATCCCATATGTCGCGCCTCCGGGTGGGGCTAAGCAACCATCGATTTGAAGGTGCTGAGCGAGATGCGCTGGCGCTCGCCCAGAGCTATGGCCTCTACCACTATGTCCCTACGGGCACGCATCCTGTGGCAAAAAGCGAGGGTCGCTATTTCCCCGTCGATGCCAGCATCTGTACGCCGCAGGACAAACAGGCCCAGGATCTGAATTTCATTCAGGTTTATGGCACCGCAGGACAGACATACTATCTTGATAGTTTTATCCTTGACCGACGCTATGGTATTTCTCTTTTGCCCCCGCTCGATCATTCGCCCGATTATTTTATTCGCCGGGAAAACGAGCTGTGGCAATTTCCACGCCGTGCCACGCACGACAACCTGTTCTGGGGTAAACCAGAATACATCCCCGGCACCGGCTGGAGCGTCTCTATCGCGGCAGCAGGTTCTCATGACATCCTGATTGGTTTAGCGGTTAAGCTTAACGACCTGCTTTCCTATGGCCACAACGTCTCGGACAGCGATATCAATCTCTGGCTTGATAAGCACAATCAGATCCTGCCCTTCTCGGACCTTGCGGAAAGTAACAGCGAAACGCTACAAAAAATGTTGCTGAACCTGCCTCTCCACGACGGATGGCAGCAGATCCCAGGCTATCTGGTACTTCGCAGCGAACTTAAAGGCCCCGGCTGGCAGCAGATTATCCTGTACCCGACCAGCGGGGTGCTAAAACGTGCGCTTAACATCGTGGCGGAGCAGCTACCTTTTGCCCTGACGACCCTGCTACTGCTGGCGATGATGCTGTTCTGGCTGCTTCACCGCCATCTGGCCCGCCCGCTGTGGGACTTCGTCAACATCATTGAGAAAACCGGGCCAGACACCCTCTCCGCCCGGTTACCGGAAAACCGCCACGACGAGCTGGGAAGCATTGCCCGCGCCTATAATTTGCTGCTTGATACCCTCCACGAGCAGTATGACAACCTCGAAAATACCGTCGCCGAACGCACCCGCGAACTGACGATCGCCAAGCAGCACGCCGAGCAGGCCAATAAGCGTAAAAGTAGTCATCTGACGACGATAAGCCACGAACTGCGAACGCCTTTAAGCGGGGTGCTGGGGGCTCTCGAACTTCTGCAATTAACTCCCATGAGTGAAAAACAGTCGCAGTTGTCCAATACGGCCAGTCAGTGCACCCTTTCGTTACTCAGCATCATCAATAATCTGCTCGACTTCTCACGCATTGAATCCGGACAGCTCTCGCTCCACGTCGAGGACACCGCGATACTCCCGCTGTTGGATCAGGCGATGCATACCATCCAGGGCCCCGGGCAAAGCAAAGGGTTAACACTGAAAACCTTTGTTGGTCACCGGGTACCGTTAATATTCGAAGTGGATGGGACTCGCCTACGGCAGATCCTGGTCAACCTGCTGGGCAACGCCCTCAAATTTACCGATAAGGGCGCGATTTGCCTTAGCGTTAAACGTAGCGATGATTTTCTTATTTTCGCCGTGAGCGACAGCGGGCGAGGCATTAGCCTTGCCGATCAAAAAGCCGTATTCGAGCCTTTTTTCCAGAGCCAGGGGCACTGTCAGGGAACGGGGCTCGGCCTGACGATTGCCTCGACCCTCGCAAGAATGATGGGAGGATGGCTTGAGTTACGCAGTACGCCAGGATTTGGCACTTGCCTCTCGCTGTTGCTGCCGCTTGGCAAATATCAGCCTCCCGAACCGCTGTCGGGCGAGATTGCCGCACCGCTGGTTCTGCATCGCCAGCTCTGCACCTGGGGGCTAACGTGCGAAATCGCCAGACAAGAGAGCGTATTTAACGCCGATGATCTGTGCTTTCTGCCCGGAAAGCTGCGTGAGACCGTACTCCACGCGCTTTCTGGCGTGGCGAGTGAGTGCGCCGACCTGCTTCCGGTACAACCCTGGAGGTTACATATATTGCTGGTTGATGACGCGGCTATCAATCGGGATATTTTTAGCATGATGCTGGCTTCTCTTGGCCAGGAATTTACCCTCGCGGCGAGCGGTGAAGAAGCGCTGGCGCTGGGTCGGCAGCAGCGGTTTGATCTGGTGTTGATGGATATTCGTATGCCGGAGATGGACGGCATGACGTGCGCCCGGCTCTGGCGACGGGACGCACTGAATCACGACGCCCGGTGCATGATTATGGCACTCTCGGCGAATACGGCCCCGGAGGAGATAAGCCGCTGCAAAGAGGCTGGTATGCAGCATTATCTGACCAAACCCGTCTCTCTCAATCAGTTAGCCAATGGGATCTCCATTGCCTCGGAGTACCAGTTGGAACGCGATATCGCTCTCCAGGAGCAGGATCACAGCGTCGAGCACGCGCTGCTTCCACTGGACGATGCGGCCATGCGCCAAAAAATACGCCACTCGCTGCATTTGTTGCTTTGTGAACTCGAACATAACCTTGGCTCCCTGCCAAAAACCAGCACCCTGCTGCATACCCTAAAAGGGTGCCTCGGCCAGGCGGGGTTGAGCCCTCTGGTTTGTAGCGTCATCGATATGGAAAATCGCGTGCAGCATGGCCTGGCGCTGGCTGCAGAAGAAATTACCGAACTTCGCCACACCCTGAACGTAGCACTGGACGCTTAAACCAGCCCCGGACAACAAGGCCGTCTATCAAGAGGTAATACAATGCACGATCATAGAATCCTGCTGGTCGACGACCACGAACTGATTGTTAATGGAATCATTAACCTGCTCTCTCCCTACCCACGCTTTCACGTGGTCGCACAGATTGATGATGGGCTGGAGGTTTACAACGCCTGCCGCATCCATGAGCCGGATATCGTGGTGCTCGATCTGGGCTTACCCGGAATTAATGGACTGGATCTTATCCCGCAGCTACTTCGTCGGCTGCCGCAAATGGCGATTCTGGCCTATACCGCCCATATGGAAGAGACGATGGCAATACGCACGCTAAGCGCGGGTGCGCTGGGTTATGTATTGAAAAATAGTAGTCGCCAGGTGCTGCTGGCAGCATTACAAAGCGTCGCGGTGAAAAAATGTTATATCGACCCGGCGCTAAACCGGGAAGCGATTAACGCCGCGCTTCGCGTCAAAAATGACAGCGCGGAAATACTCACGCCGCGCGAACGGCAAATTCTCAAACTTATTGCCGATGGTTTTACCAATCGGCTTATCGGCGAGCGACTGTGTATTAGCGTTAAAACTGTAGAAACGCATCGATTAAATATCATGCGAAAACTCAACGTCCATAAAGTCACCGAATTACTTATCTGCGCACGGCGACTAGGTTTAACAGAATAACGCCGTTCCCCGTCGGGCATATAACAGGATGTATCCCGCTTTCACCCGATAGTGATTAACAGGGAGGGCTCATACGATGAACTTCTCACCAACAAAAAGAAGGAAACGCTCATGAGTATGACTATCGGAACCACCTCTGGTGTTAATGAATTACAATTACAGGCCATGCTGACGGGACAGTTGAAGGAAGCTACCCATCTTGAAGGCTGGGAGGCATTCAAAAATTTCTTTATAAAATTACTCAACCACCTGCCAGGGATGAACTTAGAGGATAAAGAAAAGAACCTGCGCGATATTTACAACATGATTTACGGCGAAAAAACGGCGGCTGCGAGCGATAAGACCCATTCAATAGAAACGCTCTGGCCGGCAATTGAAAGGCTTATTCACCTGATGGAAGGTGACGACGTTCGCGCAATGGAATTTGAACTGATAAGCCATAACGTTTCCGGTATGACGGGTCAACTTCATACACCTGGCCACCTGACTCTGGTCATTCGCGTAGATGACCATACGCTACCCGAGATAGCATTATCGAATTCAGATATGCATCATGAGATGCTTTCAAACGTACTCACCCACAACATGACCAGTAAGGATGGTGCGCCTGGGCTGTACCAGTTAGATCAGGAAAAGTTGATTTCCCGGGGCAGCAGCGTTGAGTTAGCCCCCGCTGCCGTGATGTCTACCAGCCATGGCTTCGAGGTGGCCAGAGCACTGGAAGCATCGCGCGTACTGGTGCAAACGTCCGTCAAGGAAATAAGCAACCTGGACGAGCAGATAGCGCAGTTAGACCACTATCAAAAACTGATAGCGGACCTGACGCAGTTAAGATCCGTTCAGGATCCGGACGTTCGCACCGAGTTACACAGCGAATTTATCGACAATGAACTGGCAGCGCTGAATACCCACAGACAGCAGCAGCTGGAAAGTCATCAACGGCTGAACCATGAGTTTGTTGACACTCTCGTTGAGGAATGCGCCGATGACCTGCTACAGGGAGGCCTTCTCTGCAAGGACGCCATCAATACAAAACAGTCCCTTCTTTCCACGTTTACTCCACACATGGATACACTGTTCCATGAGGCAGATAACCATCGTTTGCAACAAATACAGTCCCAGCTGAGTTTGGCTTACAAGGTCGCCGATCTGCAAGCGCAGCTCCAGTCCTCCGAATCCTTCCCTCAGGAGCCGTTTTCGAATCTGCAGGTCGCAATGAGGCAGGCTGAGACGGGGCCACTGACAACGCTATTGAATACCGCTCTCAATGCCATTCGGCAAATCGCCCCACACAACATTGCCAGAGAAGAGATCGAGGCTCAGGCACGGCATGCCTCCGGGAGGTTGCTCCAGCCTCTGGAAGAGGCAGAGACTACCATGGCAAAACTCCTGAGTGATCCAGGTATCCGGTCAGATATGGATAGCAAAACGACCGAGAAAATGGTGACACAAGCTACCCGTCTGCCCCCGTTCACACCCGACAAAATGACACTTATCAGTCGCGCTGAAACCGTCCATCAGCAAAATGTCATCATCAGCAAAATTGACAGACTCCTGAGTGAAGGACTGACGCTTGCCGATCATAATGTTTTAGATTTTCCGCGGGAAAGGGTCATTTATGAATTGCAAACCCTGAACACTCAGTTGCCAGAAAGTCAAAGAAAGTCGAGTTATCAACTGCAAATTGATGAACTTGATGAGGGGCTTTTACGCCGTAAGGTCGATATCTGGCAAGAACGCGTCGGGAGTATGCCGGAGGCAGGACGAAGCCCGGCGTCAGGGAATGCTGTTCAGGCACTTACAGCATTAAAAGACAAAGTACAACAACTCACTATTTCTGGACAGGGCAAGAGTGAATTCAAAGGATTCATTGCTAGCCTGATTACCCAGCACCAGGTCATGGAGTCTGTCGAAGCCACATTACGCCATTATATAGAAGGTAATAAGTACGCCATTAAGGATGTTGTCAACGACCTTGCCGGGAAAATGAGCGCCATCGGCGATTGTCCACGCAAGCATGCACTGATGGAGCATATCACTGCGTTGCAGACAAAGAACAACGAGCTGGATACTATTTATAAGGAATTTGCTGATGTGCAGCAGAAGATTACTGCAGTTGCCAGATTTCACGCCACCTGGTCAGAAGACCTGGTGAAAACCTTCAGCAACCTGAAAACTCAGGCGCAGGACTTACCCGGCGGAGAACCGAAAAAAACCCTGCTACGTAATATGGCCGCCACTGAAATTAAACTCCTTGAAGTTCAACATCTGGAGAGAATATTTTCAGAACCAGGACCGCTGTTAGCAAAGGCAACGGAGGCAAATGGCACCCCCTCACCGCACTGGCCGCAAGTCTTCCCTCTACTGGACCAAGCCGCAGCAACACTTAAACAACTCCCCGAGAGTACCAGAACGAGTGGTCTGGCAACACGTTTAGGTAACGATACAAATAATGCGCTTAATCTGCTTAAAGGGATGATTGCTGCAGGTCCCGAGGGGGATAAAAAATATATGGCTGCAAGAGAAGATGAATATAAGCATCTGCGAGACTTTATCAGTTCCATGGCAGGTTATCTGCCTAACGGCAACGTACTCACCAACGCAGTCAAAGATATCAAACACGAAAATAACTTCAGTAGCAGAACGCTCCGTGAAAGGTTCGCATAGCCACTCGCGTAACCTGAGCGCATAGTCGCAGGCGGGATTCTACTGCCTGGTGCATAAAGAGGGTGACTTTACGTCACCCTCTTTTCTACATGCGCATAGTATTCAACGGGAAGAATATGAGCAGCGATTCAATGTAAGCAGAGGCGCAAATTAATCCCTGAATCAATTTTCAACCGCGGGGGACGATCAGTACATAAGATTTCGCTCCTCCTGTCTCCCGTTCCCACAAATTCTTTATGAAATAAGCCTCGCAGAATCAACACCGTAAGCTTTACACGTCCTCAGCCTGGAATCACCCGGAGCATTAAGGATATAATCCCTGCAACGATCCCTCAGCCGTCGAAAAGAACATGACAAAACTTACGTTACAAGAGCAGATGCTCAAAGCTGGCCTCGTCAGCAGCAAAAAAGTGGCCAAAGTGCAGCGCACCGCGAAGAAATCACGCGTTCAGGCCCGCGAGGCAAGAGAAGCCGTTGAGGCCAACAAGCAGGCTCAGGTTGAGCGCGACAAAGAGCTAAGCGAGCAGCAAAAGCAGGCCACTTTAGCCAAAGAATATAAAGCGCAGATCAAACAGCTGATTGAAATGAACCGTATCGTGATATCAAGAGGCGATATCGGCTATAACTTCACGGACAATAACTTAATTAAAAAAGTTTATGTCGATAAAATCACTCAGGCTCAGCTGACTAACGGCCGCCTGGCTATCGCCCGCCTGATGTCGGATAAAAACCCTGAAGGGGAATATGCGATCATCCCTGCAGGCGTTGCCGACAAAATTAAACAGCGCGATGCCAGCTTCATTGTGTTGAGCAGCGAACTTACCCAGGAAGCAAAAGACGAAGACGATCCGTACGCGGACTTCGTCGTGCCTGACGATTTGATGTGGTAAGGATTTATTGAGTTCAGGTGGCCTGGTGTTACTGGGCTGCCTGGAATGTAAGCCCTCATCAGTTATTTTTCTCGCAATTATATTGAAATAACGGGTTAGCGTTCTGATGTGGGTATAAGAAATTTTTTACCGGCAATGAGATAATATGAAACTAACATCTTTAGCCTCACTTCTTATTTTAACTACAATACCCGTTACTGCGGCACCGGGAATCAACTTTCCTTACCAGAAACATTATGCGTGTACGTGGCTGCTGACTGGTACACCTCAGCCAGCCCCCGATCTTTACACGGCAGTTAATGCTCGCTCTGGTGCAATGACTTTACAACGTGCTGGTTCGCAAGTTTATTATGCAAAGAAAATCGATAATGGTATTTGGCAAGAGCTAAACCCCGAGCCAAATCAGGCTGAAGAATATATCAGAGTCAGTCCTGACGGTATGTTAGACACCTATCAGGCGAACATCCAAATGAGTACATGCATTGAGGTAGAGTGAGCCAGTTGTTAACTAATATGGGGCTATTAAAGCCTCTTCCCTTCTAAACACAGCTGCCATCATATCCCCATTAAACGTTTCTTCTAATGCGCCACTCCTGAACAAAAAGAATAATCGCGACAATCATAAGAATGCTATAAAAGCTAATGTGCGCGAAGTCGTAATTAAAAATAGTGGTGATGCTATCATTATTGTATAAACGATTGTGCCGGTAAGAATACGTGGTATAAATACTATTGAATACTTCCGAAAATGACATAACGGCTAACAGCGCGAACATAAAAATACCTTTGGCTCTGACCTTATTATTCCTGCGCCTTCTGGTGAATATGAAGAAACCAATTAATATTACGATCGTAAAAGAAACTAAGTCACTGACCGTGAGTGCTGATAAATGATCCATCAATTAAGTTCTCCTCGTGCCCAGGCAGAGCTGATTGCCGTTATAGCAGCGAGACAGAGCGCCTGGGGGTAAGTCCGCTATTCATCTAGCCACGAATCAACCGATATAGGCTTCTTCGACATTAACGACCTGCCGGAGCTGTCGTTGACGCGTATCGTGCCGGAAGAGCTGGTTGTCAGCATGGAGATTGCCACCAGCGATCGCCAGCCCTGGTATGACTGACAGATTAACGAGCGGGTTCAGGCCCGCTATCGTTGTGAAAGTCGGGCCTATAAAAGCGGAGTAAGGCTATAAATTTGCGCCGCGCAGTGCGGTGCAAAAGGCGCAGTTACACCCGGCGATGGGGATAATTTTGGTGATGTCGTAGTTGGCTTCCGAAGGAATGGCATGCCCATTGGAGGCGTTATTGCTGGTGTTCGCGGTCTGCTCGGGGTGAACAGAGGAACTGGAAACGAATGCTGCTGCATGGAATGATGTCGCTAACAACGTTGCGCCGACGATACTTAATACTTTCATTTAATCACCCACCTTTGAGAGCCAGAAAAGTAATCTAGCGTGAGCGGATTTTGAACACCAGATGTCTCAGCTGAAAAAGTGTGCACATTTATGTCTAAGGGCAGAGAGAGAGAAAACAAAATTTCATTCAAAATAAAGTAATTAAATATCAAAAGGATAGATATGTACTTTAAAGCGATATTTTTACTGGCAGGCGTTCTTAGCTTTCTATGATGACGGAGTCAGGCTGGACAAGTGCGTTCAGCCAGTTTCTTCTGAAGTATGATCACCACAACAGGAAATACAGAGGCGACTAATGCACTGACCACCAGCAGCCTGTTTATATTTTGCGCTGTGATGCCCTGCTCAGGAAGCAATAAGGCAGACAGGAAGAAGGCGAGCGTTGTTATCAGGGACATCATTGCAGCCTGTAGTGAAGAAAAGCCGGCTCGTTGTGCATCCTCAGGATACTGAACCACAACCGACGAAGCGGAAACAAGTCGGCTATATGAGGCCCCAAGAAATAAGGTTATGAACAGAACTGCATTATGATATCCCATCGCAGGAATCAGTAAGCTTGCCACAAATAACAGCGTTGAAATTGTTGCCAACGTCATTGCGGATAAACGTGATGTCAGGACACCTGTTATTTTTGTAGACAGATAACCTGCAATCCCTCCACTTAAGAACAATAAAGGTAATAGATTTTGTTGGGCTCCCATATGCTGGGTCATTAATGGAACCAGAATGGGAATAATCAGCATTGGGCTAAATTGTACTATTGCAGGGCAAGAGGCGAAAAATAAGGTTTGAGAATCAAGAGATAGCTTCCTCTTCACGCCTGTTGGAACCGTATCCCTGGGAATAATAAAGACTATCAACGGTAAAGACAGTAGGCAAAGTGAACTGATTAACCACAGCGCAGTCTGCCAGCCATAGTGCGTGCACAAAAATAATACCGCTGGCATGCCAACAATACTCACCATCGAAAATGAGGCAATCACCGTTGCCAGCATTTTTCCACGTAAGTTAGCCGGAGCATAATTTATCAAAATGCTTATTCCCACCCCCATTGTCGTACCCCCAACCAATCCTGCGAAAAATCGCAGTGCGAGTAGAGTGTCAAAGTGACTAGTGAGCGTGGTCAAAAATGTTAATGCTCCCAGCAGCACCATATTCATGGCCAGGAATCGTTTTTTATTGAACCGGTCGATCAAATAAAAAGCCGTAATTCCGGAAAGGACAGCTCCCAGGGTGTACATACCAGACACATAGCCAGAACATGAGACAGGAACCGAAAATCCGTCGGCCATAAAAGCAAAAACAGGTGTTAACGCCATATACTCCAGCGCATTAGTGAACTGGATAAAAGCCATGACAATGGCTATCCGCATGAGGGATTTATGATTAAACGTTTTTGTGGGCTGTGGCATAGCAAGCAACCTGTGGAGATAAGATGTCCTGAGTTTAACTGCTATCAATGACATATATTATATGGTAGAAATGGCATTCATTGTTATCAAATATGGGATGATTGATGCGTCCGGCTCTTGATTTTAATACCCTGAAAGTGTTCACCGCGGTGGTTGAAAGAGAAAGCTTTGTGGGGGCAGCGAAAGTCCTTGAGATGCCGGCCTCAAATGTGAGTCGTTGTATTTCTCAGCTAGAAGAAAAACTGAACCTTCAGCTTATTGAACGCAGCACCCGACACATGAAACTCACCCAGGCGGGGCACCTGCTCTATACCCGAGCGAAGCCATTACTGGAGGCGCTTGAGCAAACTGAGACAGAATTAACGTTGCGGCAAATGCAGCTCAAGGGGCCATTACGCATCTGTATTCCCAATGAAATAGGTCCTGCATTGCTGGGGTCTGTTATTGCCGATTTCGCCTGTCTTTACCCGGCGCTGGAGATCGGCTGTGTCACAAATTTGTCAGGCCTCGAATCACTGCGAGACGACCTGGATTTAGCGGTAATTATTACCCGTGGTCAGATGGACGACAGTGACTATATAGCCCGTCATCTGATGACTATCCCTTGCACCATTGTTGCCGCCCCCTCCATCATTCAGCGTTATGGCACCCCCACTCATATTCAGCAATTTGAAGAATTACCCTGCATTACAACGGTAAGTGCGCTGAAAGGTGCTCCCTGGCAGTTTGTAAATATCAAAGGGGAATTCGAGACAATTAAGGTTAATGGACATTACCGGGTTAACAGCGGGGAGATGGCCGGGCGAGCGGCGATAGCAGGTGTCGGATTTGCAATTCTGGCGAAACAGGCCTGCCAACCCTATATCAGCGATGGGCGGTTAATCGAGGTGAAGTTCGAACAATCGGCAGCCCCATTGCAACTGTTCGCCCTTTATTCAGACCGGCGTTACTTACCCGCTAAAACAAGAGCGCTCATCGATTTCATGCAGCAGAAATTGAGCAATACGCCCTGAGCAACATCGCGGGCTAGAGAGAGGACGTACCGACGCAGGCTTATCCGCGAGTATTTCCGTCACGCCTTAACGCGCAGAATTCCGCGCAAAAATGTTATTATCCCGGCCAGGCTAACAAACCCAGAGATAACCATGAATAACGAAATCGACCTGAAATACTATGACATCGCGGACGAGTACTCGACAGAGGCGGCTAAGCCCGTTGCCGAGGATGAGCGTGATGCCGTGGCGCGCTATTTCCAACTGCTGGTCACTCGCTTAATGAACAACGAGGAAATCAGTGAAGAAGCACAGGGCGAGATGGCCGTTGAGGCTGGCCTTGCCGAACAGCGTATTGACGAAATCGCCGAGTTCCTGAACCAGTGGGGCAACGAGTAATTTCTGCCGCGAAGCGTTTCCCCGTCAGAACGGGCTGTCGCAACGGGCGGCCATTGGCTCACCGCTGATGGGGTGAACAAAATCCAGCTCGCTGGCGTGAAGCATTAGCCGTGGTGCCCGTTCGGTGCCCGGCAGTGCGAGGCCGCCATACAGGTCGCAGCCCAAAATAGGATGCCCCAGATATTGAGCGTGTATGCGTAATTGATGGGTACGCCCGGTTTCCGGCGCAAGCTGCACCCTCGTTAACGGCAGCAGCGTTCCATCCTCCAGCTCACGATAAAAACGCTCAATAACCTTGTAACGCGAGCGAGCGGGCTTGCCGCTGACGGAGCAAATCGACATCAGCGGAAACAGCGCCGGATCTTTGGCAATCGCCGCGTCTATTATCCCTTCATCATTCTCCAGATGCCCGCAAAGCAGCGCGGTATACACTTTTGCCACCGAACGCTGGCTGAACTGCTGGCACAGCGCGGCATTAATCGCCTTATTAAGGGCAATCACCATCAGCCCGGAGGTGCCAAAATCCAGGCGATGCACCAGCGTGCAGCCGGGGAATATTTGCACCAGCCGGTGATGTACCGAGTCGAGGTTCTGAGGATTTTTCCCCGAAAGGCTCAGCAGCCCGCTGGGTTTATTGATTAACGCCAGATGCTCGTCCTGATAAAGAACGTCTATCTCATCAAAGCAAGGCGGGGCAATAAAAGTATCAATAATCGTAGACATCAGGCTGCCCGGCTGGAGAGTGGAGGCGGATGATAGCGAATTTCAGGATATCAGGCGAATTTAGCGCAACAAAACTGGGGCCATAAAGGCCCCCGTTTACGGCTTATCTGACGGCGCTATTTGCCTTCGCCGGTAATCTTCTTCACCTCAGTTTCGGTCGCCGCAGGCGCGCCGTTGCCCCAGGAACCACGCACGTAGTTCACCACGTCGGTCATCTCTTTATCCGACAACACGCCTTTGTAGCCTGGCATCATGAACGGAATAGTACCCTGCGTTTGCGGCGTATGCGCCCCGTCGGCGATCACGCGGATCAGCGACGACGGATCTTTTGCCATTACCGCCGGGTTGCCCACCAGCGAAGGGACGTTATAGTCGGTGCCCTTCCCGTCCGGGCTGTGGCAGGTTGAGCAATAGCGCATGTAAAGCGTTTTACCGTCAGATGGCTGAGCGAGCACGGCGGCATTCACCGGCATGGCCACGGTTTTTTGCGGCTTGAAGTTGGCGATATACAGCGCGATAGCTTCCAGGTCGGCATCCGTCAGATACTGGGTACTTTGAGTCACCACTTCGCCCATCGGTCCGGCAATAGCGTGATGCTGGCTGCGGCCTTTGCTCAGCAGATCTTTCACTTCCTGTGTCGACATATTCATGCCGCGCAGAGAAGGCGCATACCAGCCGTCGATCATCGCCCCGCTCAGGAATTCCGGGCTGGAATCATCGTAGCCTTTCTCCTGCATCGCCATACCGCGCGGCGTATGGCAAGCGCCGCAGTGGCCTGGCCCCTGTACCAGATAGGCACCACGTTTGATTTTCTCGGCGTTATCCCCGCTGACGTCAACCACCACTCCGCCGGATTTTACGTCATCCACGAACAGGCCGTTCCATACGCGTAGAGGCCAGCGGGCAGACAGCAGCAGCGGAATGTCGTTCTCTTTATTGGCGGTCGCCGCCGGGGTGACTTCTTTCATAAAGTAGTCGTACAGCGCCTTCACGTCCTCATCGGTCATTTTGGCGTAGGAAGGATAAGGCATCGCCGGGTAGAGCGCGTGGCCATCCTTGGCAATGCCCTGGCGAACAGCCTTCTCGAAATCTTCGTAGCTGTAATCACCGATGCCGTGGGTTTTGTCCGGCGTGATGTTGGTGGAGTAAATATCACCCACCGGCGTGGCAAATTTCTTGCCTCCGGCCATCGCCTGGCCGCCGTCCACGGTATGGCAGGCAACGCAGTCAGACGCGCGCGCCACGTACTCGCCCTGCGAAACAGCAGCATAGCCGCTGGCAGAAAAGAGGATTGAGATAGCCGCTAAAATACGTTTCATGTCTGGTTACCCCATCGCCACAAGTTCGTTCACCGCACGCCATGCCTGGTCAATCGCCGCATGAGCATAAGCACTCCAGTCGGAGTCAGAGTTAGCAATCGTGATGCGGCCTATCGGCTGGCGAGCGCGGTTGATAATCTCGGGCATCTTTTCCATATCATCGCTCAGGGAGTTAGCGTAATAGGCATAGCCGTGCGCCCAGCGGTTGACCGTAATCGCCGCGATATCGCGCTCGTGGTCAAAACCGGTATGGCCCAGCATCTCCTGCAGCTGGGAGCGAATCATCTGCTCATGGGCTTCAAAGGTGGAGCCCAGCAGGAAAGCGCGCCCCCGGCGGAACTGCTCGCGCGGAGACATGTTGCTGCCCGGATAGGTCGGGACGTAAACCATGTGGATACACATCGGATCATCCGGCGTCTGCGGGTGATGGTAATCGCCCATGCTTACCGGGTAGTCGAGCTTCACGCGGCTGTACGGCGCGGCCGGGGAATAGAACTCATGCACGCCTGTGTTCTTAAAAGCACGCCAGTTGTTCACCACCACGTTGGTGTAAACCAGCGGCGCTTTCACGTTGAGGCGCAGATCTTCTTTTTGCTGCTCCGGCGTCTCCGGCACGATATACGGGATCATCATGTTGTAGCCCGCCATGATGGCGTTGCGGCTCTTCACGCGGTGCAGCTTGCCGCTCTGGTTGTTGATGTAGCTCACCACCACGGCGTTATCGGTATTGGCGGCGTTAATCACGCTGCTGTTGAGGCGAATGCGGGTGCCGTTTTCCGGGCGATCCAGCAGCTCATAGTGCAGCCTGGCGGTGACGGAATCTTCCATCGTGCTGCCCGGCAGCGCTTCAGGGATCAGCTTGCGAACCATCAGCCGCGTCAGCCCGGCGTTGCCGTCCGGGAAGTGATAGGTGTAAGGCTCTTCAAGGTCGGCCAGCGCCTCGCCATCCAGCGGCGGCAGGCCCATCGCCTCCATCCCCGGAAGCGCACAGGCACGCGCATCGCCGCAGCTCACGCCTTCAATGCCAATGGCGAAGAAGTCGTTGGTGCGTTGCTGGAAGTACATCAGCGCCATTTTGCTTAAGCCGACTTTCTTCTCGAGGAATTCATGGTAACTGTGATTATCCAGCCATTCGGTTTTCTGCTCGACCGTCATCCCCTGCAGGTAATCGGCAGGGTTGACGTGCAGATCCAGCAGCGCCTTGCGGTCTGCTTCACTCAGCGGGAAGTCGTTGATAAAGGCTTCGATGCTGCGGCCATTCAGCCTGTCCGGCGGAATATCGTCCGACACCGCGCGGCCAGGGTCGCCGCTGACGATTTTGGTTTCGCCGAAGTTCTTTTTATCGAAGAACACGCCGCGGCTCAGGTGCTGGTCCGGGTAGAAGGTCGTGTCAAAGCTGCTCTTCATGCGCGTGATGCTAACGCCCAGGGAGTCCATCAGGCCTTGAACCACCGGGCTGAAGTTGCTGTTGGGCGACTGGAAAGACTCGCTGCCGCCGTAGCCAAGCAGGGTTTTGCCGCCAACGTTAAACTGGTTGCGCTTGGCGTGCCCGCCGAAGTCGTCATGGTTGTCGAGGACAAGAATTTTTGCCTCCTTGCCCATTTTTTCCTGCCAGAAGCAGGCTGCCGCCAGGCCGCTGATACCGCCGCCGACAATCACCAGATCGTACTCTTCTTCCGCTGGCAATTTGCCGAAGTCGAATTTTTCGTGCTCGCGGCCAAGGGCATGCGCCATTTCGAACGAGCCGGGGTGGTTGCCGCGCAGCCCGGTCAGGCCCGGCGGATAGTAATCAGCATTGATAACGGCGCTGCCGGGCGCTTTGCCGGTGGCCCTCACCAGTTCCAGAGGCGTTAAACCAGAGACAATTGCAATTGCCATCCCGTTAAGAAAGTCACGTCGGGTAATAGACATAGATAACCTTTTTTATCAGTCTTTTAGACATATTATTCACCAAATGATAACAAACTCCCTGCCGCTTCGCTACGCGATAAGCCTGTTAACGCTGGTGTCATTTCTGGTAACGGGGGCCTGAACGCCGCAGGCCGACCGGCAGCGGCGCGCAGTCGGCTATTGGCGCGGCTTTAACTCTTCGTCGAGTTTTTTCGAATCATAGTAGTCGCCCTGCCAGCTGATTTTGCCGTGGCTGACTTTGATGAAGCTCACGCCTTCAAACTTGATCGGGTTGTTGGTCGCCGGGCTGCCGCTCCATTCGCCGCTGTTGGTGCCGCTGAACGTCCAGCGGAAAGCGATGGTGTCTTTGTTGTAAACCGGCTCGCTGGTCATCTGCCAGTGCAGGTCCGGCACCGCTTTAATAAACGCGCCAATCACCTCTTTTTCCGCTTTTTCTTTCCCTTCCACCGGCGTGCCGACCGCCGCGTCGTAATACACCATGTCGCTGGCGAGGTATTCCGCCGCCTGCCCGGCTTGATGGGCGTTCCACGCGGCCATGTAGTTTTTCACCACCGTGAGCGGAGAGCTTTCGGCCAGCGCCAGGGTTGAGGACAGAACCAGCGACAGCGCAGCGGCATTGATTATTTTCATCTCAAAAATCCTTATTCAGTGATATCGCACATGATGTGTTTAAGGCGGGTGTATTCGTCGAGCGAATAGGAGGAAAGGTCTTTGCCGTAGCCGGACTTTTTAAAGCCGCCGTGGGGCATTTCCGCACACAGCGGGATATGGTTGTTGATCCACACGGTGCCAAAATCGAGGCGGGTGCTGAAGCGCTGCGCCCGGCTGTGGCTGCTGGTCCAGACGCTTGCCGCCAGGCCATATTCCACATCGTTAGCTCTGCTGAGCGCCTCTTCTTCGCTGCTGAAAGACTGGATGGTCATCACCGGGCCAAAGACCTCGTGCTGGATGGCCTCGTCGCGCTGCTTCAGCCCGGAAATAATCGTCGGCTCAAAGTAGAAGCCAGGGCCTGCGCCCTTTTTGCCGCCGGTTTCAATTTTTGCATGGGCCGGAAGCCGCTCAATAAAGCCCGTCACCTGCTCCAGCTGGTTGCGGCTGTTCAGCGCGCCGTACAGGGCCTGGCTGTCGTCCGGTTCGCCGAAGGTGATTGATTTGGTTTTCTGAATCAGCTTTTCGAGGAAGGCGTCATAGGCGGAGGCTTCCACGATAATACGCGTGGCCGCGGTGCAGTCCTGCCCCGCATTCGAGAAGCCTGCGGCGGTAATCACCTCCACCGCTTTGTTCATGTCCGCATCGGCAAACACCACCACCGGCGCTTTGCCGCCTAATTCAAGGTGCGCTTTGGTCAGGTTGGCGGCGGCGGAAGCGGCCACCTGCAGCCCGGCGCGAACGGAGCCGGTAATCGACACCAGCGAGGCTTCCGGGTTGGATACCACCAGCGAGCCCGTTCCCGCTTTGCCCAGCACCACGTTAAACGCGCCCTGCGGGAATAATGGCGCGGCAATTTCGGCGAGCATCAGGGTGCTGATGGGCGTGGTATCGCTCGGCTTAAGCACCACGGTATTGCCCGCCGCAAGCGCGGGGGCGATTTTCCACACCGCCATCATAAACGGGTAGTTCCACGGCGTGACCTGCCCGACGATGCCCAGCGGCTCACGGCGAATAGTGGAGGTAAACCCGGCCGCATATTCCCCGGAGGCTTTCCCTTCAAGGCAGCGAGCCGCGCCGGCGAAGAAACGGATGGCGTCGCAGGAGGCGGCGATTTCATCGCGCTCGATAAAGTGTTTCAGCTGGCCCGTTTCCTGGCTTTGCACCTCCACAATGCGCGCTGCGTTACGTTCAATTTCGTCGGCAAGCTTCAGTAACGCGCGCTGCCGCTCGGACGGCAGAGAATGCTTCCATACGGCGAACGCCGTCTTTGCCGCCGCGTAAGCCTGATTAACCTCTTCCGTGCCGCCGTCAGGCGATTGGGCATAAACCTCACCGTTGACCGGGCTTATCAAATCAAACAGCGTGTTTTGCTGGCCCGCCACGTACCGCCCGTTGATGAAATGCTTCAGGGTTTGCATCGCCTTCTCCTCAGATTAAACATAAACAATATTATGTAATATCTTTTGACTGATAGCTTTTCAATCCACACTTCACAGCAACATGATCGACCCCACAATTTAACAATGTTTTTACATGCGAACCGTTGAAGCGGCGGGAAAACCTCCGATTCTGGTAGCCTGCCGCTCCCTTTCTTAAAGGCCCGGGCTGTGCTATCAATAACCGTTGATTCAGGGAATTTTAATCAGAGAGCACTATGATTACTCACGCAGTAATATTCGCACCTATAGGACAGGCAAGTCGATCCGATCAAATTGTGCAGCGGCTTTCAAATGCAATTATTACTGGTTTGCTTGAGGCAAATGAACAGCTTCCAAATGAGGCCGATCTTGCCAAAATGATGGGCGTTTCCCACATTACGATACGCGAAGCCTTAAATACGCTGCGCGCCAACAATTTAATCCACACGGTTCGTGGGCGAAATGGCGGCAGCTTTGTTTGTGAAAATAGCGGTGAATTTCATACCCCGCTTCACCCTTTTAAGGCTATCAGCTCCGACTATATTTCTGACCTCGGCGAAATGCACTGCGCGATAATAAGCCACAGCGCAAAGCTTGCCTCCAGAAGAATGACCGGGGCGGATATCACCCGCCTGCGAGAATTTATTGAGGAGCTGAAGTCTGCCAGCACGCCGGAACTAAAAACGCAGGCCGATATGCGCTGCCTGCTGGCGCTCTCCGCCAGCTCTCAGTCAGCGAGGCTCGCCAACCAGGAGCTGCTGCTGCAGGCCGAATGGGCTTCGCTGGTGGCCATTCTTTATCGCGATGACGCCATTCACCGGGAAGTGATTGATGTTTATACCGAATTGATTGCGGCACTGGAAAGCCACCGCGAGCAGGAGGCGGTGCGGTTAGCCACGCAGCTTATCGACACCTTTACCTTCTACCTCATTGAAAGCAAATTAAAATATAAATAAAACCAACACAACAACACGGGCATCACTATGAATGTACCTGCAACCCTCATCCCATTTACCCGTAAAATTGACGACATTATTAGCACCACCATCGAGGCGACCATTGCCCTTGCCGGGCAGGTTGAGGCCGCGCTGGGGGAGTTCCAGGGCGACGACCATAAGCTGCTGCTGGATCCTGCGGTAAAAAGATCCATTCAGGAACACATCAAAGAGACGCTCAACCTGACGCCCTACTGCTCAGGTTCAGGCTTTGCCAGCCATATAGCGGGTAGCCACGACGAAAAAGAATACTGGCTGCTGGAGTGGTGGTACAAAAAAGCCGACGGCGTGAAAAAGGTTAACCTGGACCTGGATCAGGCCACCCAGCAGCGTCTGGATTTCAGGACCTTCGAGTGGTTTAAAGATGCGCAGGAAAACGGCAAGGCCTATATTCACGGCCCCTACGTCGACTACGTCTGCAATACATCTTATACCCTGACGTCAGCCATGCCGGTTTATTTTCATCAGCGTTTTATCGGCGTCGCCGCGATTGACGTGCTGGTCAGTGAAGTAGAGGAAGAATTACTTCCACTGTTTAATAACCACAAAGTTGTACTGACTAATTTAGATCAGCGGATTATTTTCTCCACTTATCCTAAATATCGCGTAGGTGAATTACTGAATGCCGCCGGGGCGGTTGAAGTTTATAAAACAGAATACTGCACGTTATATGAGTTGATTAAAAATGGGCCTTAAGGCCCTTAAACGCTGTGGATAAAATGCATCCCAACGAAAAGGGCCCGAGGGCCCTTTTTTATTAATATTCGCGAGAAAGATTTAGCCGTTTAGCGTATTCAATGGCGTCATTTTCTGGCGCATCAGAGTGGCCGAACGGCCTGGCTATCGACATATAGACCAGCCCCGAGCCAATGACCAGGGCCAGGCCAATCAGCACCGTCCAGCGGTCAAGAAAGGTTGCGCTGTCGGCAGGCTGGGCCAGCAGCCAGATGCCGCCAATGCCGTAGGCCAGCGCCAGCACGTTCACCAGCATGCCCCACGCCCCCAGCGTCCATTCTCCCGCAGGCTTCCAGCCTTTCAGCCGC
This sequence comes from Cedecea selenatireducens, assembly GCF_042138895.1. NCBI lineage: Bacteria > Pseudomonadati > Pseudomonadota > Gammaproteobacteria > Enterobacterales > Enterobacteriaceae > Cedecea > Cedecea selenatireducens. The sequence goes on from NZ_JBHIKW010000002.1 coordinate 225,929, forward strand.
TGGCGCAGTGCGGCAAGAATCACCATCTGGAACGAAACGTAGATGCCGATAACCGCAAACGCGGTGATTCTGGCCAGGTTATCCGGCTGGAAGTAAACCCAGACGCAAATCACCATCGGCAGCAGGCAGCTTATCAGCATCGCGTTGTCCGGCACGCTGTGCTTCGAGATCTTCGCCATCCACTCGCTGCCCGGCAGCATTTTGTCGCGTGAGAACGAGAAGATCAGGCGGCTCAGCGCGGCCTGAAGAGACAGAATGCAGGACAGCATCGCCACGATGGCAATCACGATAAACACGGTTGCGCCCTTCTCGCCCAGCGCGTCATTGAGAATCGCCGGGATCGGATCGGCAATTTTGCCGTTAACGATATTCATCAAATCCGGGGATGACAGCAGGTAGCCGAGGATAGAGATCACGGCGGAGATCGCGCCGAAGACAATGCTGAGGATCATCGCCACCGGGATCTTACGTCCTGGATTTTTGACCTCCTCCGCCACGTTGCCGCAGGCTTCGAAGCCGAAGAACATAAACAGCCCCATCAGCGACGCCGACATAAACGCCGTGCCGTAGCTGCCGTCTTTCGCCAGCGCGCCCATGGCGTCGAACACCACGGAGAACGGCTGGTTACGGTGGAAAATCAGCAGATAGATCCCGAGCGCGATCACGCTGATGATTTCGCACCAGAAGCCGAAGCGGGCAACCCTTGCCAGGTTTTTTGTCCCGGACATGTTCACGCCCATCATGATAGTCAGCAGCACCACGGAGGTCAGCAACATAGCCAGCGGCGTGTCGCCATAGTGGAACAGCGAGGCAACGAAGGTCGAGGTGTATTCGACGATGGAGGTAATGGTGACCACCAGCGCCCAGAGGTAAATCCACGCCGCAATCCAGGCATATTTTTTGCCCCATAGCCTTCTGGCCCACGGATAAAGCCCGCCGGTTATCGGGTATTGCGAAGCCACCTCGCCAAACACCAGGGCCACCAGCAGCTGCCCGCAGGCGGCAATCAGGATCCACCAGATGGCCGGCGGCCCGGCGAGCGTTATCGCCAGCGCAAACAGGGAATAAACCGCAGTGAGCGGCGAGAGATAGGTAAAACCAAGCGCAAAGTTGGACACCAGGCCGATGGAGCGGTTGAACTGCTGGCCCTTCTCCGGCTGCGTGTCGGTACTTTTTGTAGCAGATGTCTGTTCCATATGTCTTTCTCTTTAGGGGGCATAGTTGCAGGCAATGGCTACATTTTATAAAACATATTAAGTTATATGTATATTGTGCTTTGTCACAATTTTGTTAGATATAATGTTATCTTATTGTTAATCACATAAAGGTGGTGATGATGTCACATCCTTGAAAAATGTCGCTTCATTTCGCTAGCCAGTAGCCATTCCGTGCAGCGCCTATACGCTCCAGCCGCCCGTCTTGCTGAAGCGTTTTGAGATTACGCTCTATGGTGCGGCTGGTTAAGCCGGTGGCCTCCGCCAGTCGGGCTATGGTTATCGACGGTTCTGCCACAATTAAATTCAGGATTTGCCCGGCCGTTGCGCTCAACCGTCTGGCAAAAAATGGGGCTGGCTCTTCCTCCAGCCGGCTATGGGCCACGCCTTCTTGCAGTGCAATCTTCAGCATATCCAGCATAAACTCCACAAAAGCCGTGCAGTCGCTCTGGCGGTCACACTCTCTGAGCACCCGATAATAGGCTTCCTGGCGGTCGTGAATTAGCGTCTCAACCGGTAGCCAGGCAAGCTCGGCTCGCCACTCACTCAGGATCAGCGTCTGCCAAAGCCGCCCCATTCGTCCGTTGCCGTCGCTGAAAGGATGGATAAACTCAAACTCATAATGGAAGACAGAACTGGCAACCAGCGGGTGGAGATCTGTGCCATGAAGCCAGTCACACAGCTGATTCATCAGCCGGCCCACCTGGCTTGCCGGCGGGGCCATATGTATCAGCCTCCCCTCCCTGTAAACGCCTACATCGCCGCTGCGAAGCTGGCCAGGTATATCGACCAGACCCAGCATCAGCACCCGATGCGCTGACAATAGATTGTCAACATTGCCACTTTGCCAGCCGGAAAGCGCCTCATAGGCGAGAATGGCGTTGCGGACTTCCTGAATATCTTTTGCCGGGGCCAGGACCCGCTTGCCCTCCATAATCGCCGTCACCTGTTGGGCAGATAAGCTGTTGTGCTCTATTGCCAGAGAAGCCTGAATAGTGCGGATACGGTTTTCTTTGCGTAACAGCGGAGAGGTTCGTTGGGCATTCGATGACCACTGCCCAAGCAGCTCCCCAATTTCAATCGTGCGGCTGAGAATAGAGGAAGTCAGAGAAAAGGGAGGATGGTAGGGCTTCATCGGTTTACTCCGGGGAAAGTTTCTCCGACATTTATACCGACATTTACACCGACATACCAGCAGAGAAAAAGGCGGGTTCGGGCCCGCCTTAGATTTTAGCCAATTTCACCGAGAGGCTGGCCGGCCTCAAGAGAAGCGCCTTTTTCGACGCCTCGTTTGAGTCTGCCGCTGCGGTGCGCCACCACCTGAACCTCCATTTTCATGGCTTCCATCACACCAATAACCTCTCCCTGCTCGACGGCCGCCCCTTCGTCTTTCAGCCAGCCGTGAAGCACGCCGGAAATCGGCGCTTCGATGGCGGCTTCATTGATGATTTCAGGTATCGCCTGCGGGGCACGGCCCATATTCGACAGCGCAAGGCCGCCAAACAGGCTTGCTGGCAGCCCCAGCTGCACTCGACGCCCGTCCAGCTCTATCCAGCTGCGGGTCAGAACTTCATCGGCAACTGGCACCTGGCGCGGAGCAAACGCAATGCGCCCGGCAAAATCCGTTTCAATCCAGCGGGTGTGCACGGCAAAATTTTCGGTGAAATCAGGATCGTCCATCACGGCGCGATGGAACGGCAGCACGGAAGCCACGCCGTCAATCTCGAATTCACGCAGGGCCCGGCGGGCGCGGGCAATGGCCTGATCGCGGGTGCTGCCGGTGACGATCAGTTTCGCCATCAAAGAGTCGTAGCTGCCCGGCACTGAAGACCCGGCCTCCACGCCGCTGTCGAGGCGAATACCCGCGCCGGACGGTGCACGGAATATGCTAATCTTGCCCGGCGTAGGCAAATAGCCTTTACCGGCATCTTCGGCATTAATGCGGAACTCAAACGAGTGACCGCGTGGAACCGGCGTGGCCTGAATGCTCAGCGGCAAACCTTCGGCTATACGGAGTTGCTCCACGACGATATCAATCCCGGTCGTCTCTTCGGTAACCGGATGCTCTACCTGCAGGCGGGTATTGACCTCAAGGAATGACAGTTTTCCGTCGCGGCTGAGTAAGAACTCAACGGTGCCCGCGCCAACGTAGCCCGCGTGGGCACAGATATCGCGCGCGGCGTTATGGATTTCCTGTCTCTGCGATTCGCGGATAAACGGCGCGGGTGCTTCTTCTACCAGCTTCTGGTTGCGGCGCTGCAGCGAACAGTCGCGGGTGCCGAGCACCACCACGTTGCCGTGTTTGTCGGCAATCACCTGCGCTTCAATGTGCCGTGGGCAGTCGAGATACTGCTCGACGTAACATTCGCCGCGGCCAAAGGCGCTTAATGCCTCGCGCGTCGCCGACTGGTAAAGCTCTTCGACCTCGTCAAGCTGCCAGGCCACCTTCAGCCCTCGTCCGCCGCCGCCAAATGCGGCTTTAATCGCCACCGGCAGGCCATACGTCGAGGCAAAATCGACAACTTCGGCACCGCTGCTAACCGGATCGGCCGTGCCTTTTACCAGTGGGGCACCCACCTGCAGGGCAATTTTGCGGGCCTGAACTTTGTCCCCCAGCTTTTCAATTGTCTCCGGCTCTGGGCCAATCCAGATAAGCCCGGCTGCCTGTACCGCCCGGGCAAACTCGGCCCTCTCAGAGAGGAAACCGTAGCCGGGGTGAACCATGCTAGCTCCGCTGCGGCGAGCAATATCCACCAACAGCGGAATATTTAAATAGGTTTCGCTGGACTGAATACCGGGCAATGCCCAGGCTTCATCGGCCATGCGAACGTGAAGCGCATCGGCGTCTGCATCAGAGTAAACCGCCACGGCCTCTACGCCGTAATCACGGCAGGCACGAATAATGCGGACGGCAATTTCGCCCCGGTTGGCGATCAGAACTTTATGCGTCGCGGTGGTCACTGGTTTTACTCCCTGCTATTTCCAAAAAAGGTCGGATAACGTTGAAGCGAATCGAGGCGCCCGGCGGGATTTGCCCGGCCAGGTCGAGGTGATATTCAGCCACGGCGGCAATCACCGGATACCCGCCGGTGAGCGGATGGTCGTGCAGAAACAAAACGGGCTGCCCGCTGGCGGGAACCTGGATGGAGCCGCTGCAGGTGCCTTCGCTCGGCAGCTCCTGAGGCTGGCTGCGTGCCAGGGGCTGTTCCCCGGCCAGGCGTAAGCCAATGCGATTCGATTGCGGCGTCACCCGCCAGCGCTGCGCCGTCAGCAGTTCAACCGCCTGAGCGGTAAACCAGTCGGTACGCGGCCCGAGCACGATATCCAGCGTAACGGTGTCTTCTGGCGTGGGTAACGGCGACGCCGGCAGCTCAGTGAGCTGTACCGGGCCGGGATTTGAATGCGCCCCGGTCGCTAAAATATCGCCCACGCCCAGCGGTTCAGGGCCAACCTGCGCCAGGCTGTCGCGCGCTGCGCTGCCCAGGCTCTGCGGCACGATAAACCCGCCGCGAACGGCGAGGTAGCTGCGTAAACCTCGGGCTGGAGCCCCCAAGTGAATCTCGTCTCCGGTCGCCAGGTTTAGCGGCCGATAGCCGTCCACCGCATAACGCTCGCCCTGCGCCGTACGCAGCGTCAGCGGGCACTGCGCCCCGGTCACGCTGATGACCACATCGCCCGTCACCCTGGCGCGGAAGCCGCCCTGCGTAATTTCAAGACACGGCGAGTTGCCCGGATTGCCCACAATACGGTTTGCCGCATGCAGCGCGGATCTGTCCATCGCCCCGGACTCGGAAAGCCCCATACCGGCCTTTCCTACCCGGCCATTATCCTGCCACAGCGTTTGCAGCCCGGTAGCCAGCACCGTCAACGTTGCGCCAGCGCCTTCAGGAAGGCTTTGCGGGAGAACGCGCGCGGGCAGCGAGACGGTTTTGGTGCTTTTCGCCGCGTCGATAAAGTTAACCTGCGCGCCAGGCATCAGCAGCGCGGGCTGTTCGCGAGAGAGATCCCACATTTTCAGCCCGGTCTGGCCAATAAGCTGCCAGCCGCCGGGGCTGGCCTGCGGATAGATACCGCTAAACTCACCGGCCAGCGCAACGGAACCCGCAGGAATACGGGTGCGTGGCGTGCTGCGGCGCGGCGTTTGCCAGCCCCCGGCATCAGAAACCATGTAGGCGAAACCGGGCGCAAAACCGGTAAACGCGACGTTCCACACGGATTCCTGATGGCGGCGAATCAAAGCCTGTACCTCAATGCCCAGCAGTTCAGCCAAAGCGGGTAAATCTTCGCCATTGTAATGAACCGGGATCGTGACCTGCTGGCTGCTGCGCGCTGCGCGTTGGGTCAAAGAATGACGTGCTATTTTTTCGGCCAGCGGCGCCAGGCTGGTTTCTCGCGGGCAAAAACGGACCAGCAGGGTGCGGGCGGCAGGAATAATCTCTTCGATGCCTTTTTCAGGCGCGGCGCTCAGGGAATCAAAAAGCGCCAACGTTTCGTCGAGCGAACTGAGTTCCACCAAAAAACTGCTGAGATTAACGGCTAAGAATCTCACGTTATTTCCCCTAACATCGACATAAACACTCCTCAGTCGTGCGGGGCAAACGCGCGAATGGCGATGCCCTGGGATTCAAGCAGCTTGCGGATCTCCGCCGCCATCGCAATAGCGCCGGGGCTGTCACCGTGGACGCAAATTGAATCAGCCTGTATCGGGGTAAATTTCCCTTCGATAGAGTCCACGCCGCCTTCGGTGATTAACTGCAGCATACGCTGAGCGACCTGCCCGGCGTCGTGCAGCACCGACCCCGCCTCACGACGTGAAACCAGCGAGCCATCCGCATGGTAGGCGCGGTCAGCAAAAGCTTCGGCAATAGTTTTCAGCCCTTTTTGCTGCGCCAGCGCCAGCACCGGGGAGCCAGCCAGCCCCACGAGCGGCAGCTGCGGGTTAACGGCCAGAATCGCGTCGATCACCGCCAGCGCCTGACGTTCATGGTGGGCGATGGTGTTATACAGCGCGCCGTGCGGCTTCACGTATCGCACTTCCGTACCGGCCGCGCGGGCCAGCCCCTGCAGCGCGCCAATCTGGTAAATGACGTCCGCGGTGAGTTCGTCGCTTGCCACGTCCATATTGCGGCGGCCAAAGCCCACGAGGTCCGGGTACGCCACGTGCGCGCCAACCACCACACTTTGGGCCTTCGCGGCTTTCAGCGTTTCTAAAATTCCGGCGGGAGACCCGGCGTGAAAGCCGCAGGCCACGTTGGCGCTGCTGACCAGCGTGAGAATGGCCGCATCGTCACCCATGCTCCACTGCCCAAAGCTCTCACCTAAATCACTGTTTAAATCGATTGTTTTCAACATCTTTTGTTCCTTAGACAATCTTCAGGAAGTCAAATATCGCGCCGACGGAGAGCGCCCCCATATACCAGGTGAGCGCGCAGGTAATCAGCCCCGTCCACAGCAGCCAGAGCGGATAGCGATAACCCGCCATCAAATCGGCCCGTTTCCAGCCCACGTAGATAAAGAGCGTCATGCCGATCGGTAAAATCAGGCCGTTAAAGCCGCCGGCAAACACCAGCAGCGCCGCCGGAGCCGTGCCTAACATCAGGTAAATCACCAGCGAGACGGCGATAAAAATTACCGTCGCGATGCTGCGCTGGCGCTCGCCCATTTGTTTATTAAACACCGTCATAAAGGTCACTGAGGTGTAGGCCGCGCCAATCACGCTGGTAATCGCCGCTGCCCAGAAAATAAAGCCGAAGAGCTGCACGCCGAAGGAGCCCACCGCATGCTGGAATGCCTGCAGCGCCGGGTTTGCCACCTGGCTAGAAATATCCAGCGTGACGCCGCTGGCAACCACGCCCAGCACGGCGAGGAACAGGATATAACGCATTAACCCAACGACCAGTATGCCTTTTGTCGCGCCGGAGGAGACGGCCTGAATATTTTCCACGCCGCCCATGCCTTTATCCAACAGGCGGTGCGCGCCGGCGTAGGAGATATAGCCGCCGACGGTACCGCCGACGATGGTGGTAATGGTGGCAAAGTTGATGTGATCCGGCAGGACGCTCTGGTACAGGGCTTCGCCCACCGGCGGGCCGGAAACGAAAGCCACATACAGCGTGAGCGCAATCATCACCAGGCCAAGCACGATCATCAGGCGGTCAATGGCGGTGCTGGCGCGGCGGGAGGAGAAAATATAAATAGCCAGCAGCGCGCTGAGTAATCCGCCCCACTTTGGCGCCAGGCCAAACATGGCGTTCAGCCCCAGGCCGGCGCCGGCAATATTGCCGATGTTGAACACCAGCCCGCCAAAAATCACCAGCACGGAGAGCAGGTAACCGCTGCCCGGCAGCGTTTCGTTGGCAAGATCGGAGGCGCGCATTTTCGTGACCGTGACCACACGCCAGATGTTCTGCTGCACCACAAAGTCGATGACGATAGAAGCCATAATACCGAAGGCAAAGGCCGAGCCCATCGTCGCGGTAAAGGTGGCCGTCTGGGTGATAAAGCCGGGCCCAATGGCCGAGGTTGCCATCAGGAATATCGCCGCGATCAGCGATGAGCGTCGCTTCTGAACAAAGGATTGGTCTTCGGTTTCATGCGCTGCCATCTTACTCACTCCATTATTAGAATTATGACCTTGTCTGTTAAGCAATAAGCAGGCCATCGTTGGAGCAAATAGCCAGATTGTTAATCAAATATAAATTTATTGTTGAACAATAAGCTAATGAGTGTTGATTAAACAGACAAACAGAATCGAAAAGTGGATGATAAAAAACCAACGCCGATCACTTTTTGGTATCTTTTAACAACTTCACGCACCAAATCAGTGCATAAAAACGCGATGAATCACCAAAAAAGTGCATAACCTGCCGCTTATTTTGAAATAATCCTGCTCTGTCAACGTCTTGCTGCCCCCAGGCGAATATGTAAAGATTGCCGCTTACCGAATCACGCGCGGAAAATCATGAAAAAAGAGCTGCCTGCCCAGATGCTGAGCGAGAAAATCGCCGAAACCGTTCGCCATAAAATCATCATTGGGGAGCTTGTGCCTGGCACGCGTCTGTCTGAGGCCGCGCTCAGCGAGCAGCTGGATATTTCACGCAATACGCTGCGCGAGGTGTTCAGGATGCTGACCCAGGAAGGATTGCTGCGCTATGAGCCCAATCGGGGCGTGTACGTGGCGGTGCCGGATATGGCAGATATCCTCGACATCTACCGTATTCGCCGCTTAATTGAGTGCGACGCGTTAGCCCACGCCTATCCACTGCATCCCGCCGTGGCAAAAATGGAGGCAGCCGTGGAAGAAGCGCGGCAACACCGCCAGACCAGCGACTGGCGTAGCGTGGGAACGGCCAACATGAAGTTTCATACCGCGATTGTCGAACTTGCCGACAGCGAACGCCTGATTCGCCTCTACCGTAATATCTCCGCAGAGTTAAGGCTGGCGTTCGGCCATCTGAACGATCCGGAGATGCTCTACGCGCCTTATATCGAGAAAAATGCGCATATCCTCGCCCTGCTCAACGACGGCAATAACGCCCAGGCCGCCGCAACGCTCGCTGAATACCTGGAGCTTTCCGAGCGCACGGTGCTGGCGGCGTGGTCGCGGCATCAGCAGTCCCACTGATACCGCTATTTTCTTAGCGGCTCATTTTTCATAAACAGCGACAGGATAAAGCCGAGCACCACGACGCCCGCCGAAATCATAAATACGGAATGAATCGCCGAACCAAAGGCCTGCAGATAATCGTTACGGATCGCCGCAGGCAGCTGGTGTACCGCCTGCGCGCCAAGCTGGCGCGGCAGCTGAGTACCTTCGGGGATCAGCGTCTCAAGATTGCTGCGCAGCACGGAGGTGAACACCGCGCCGAACGCGGCCACGCCGATTGAGCCGCCGATGGAGCGAAACAGCGTCGCGCTTGAGGTCGCGACGCCGATGAGCTTGATTTCCACGCTGTTCTGCACGGCCAGCACCAACACCTGCATCACCATCCCTAGCCCAAGCCCCAACAGCCCTACGTAGAGATAGAGCGTAGTCAGCGGCGTATCCAGCTTTAGCGTCCCGAGCAGCGCCATGGCGATAAAACTCAGCAGCGTGCCAATAATAGGAAAGATGCGGTAACGGCCTATTTTACTGATGATGCGCCCGCTGATGATTGAGGTCAGGATAAGCCCGCCCATCAGCGGCAGCATTTGCATCCCCGCCTGGGACGGCGTGGAGAATTTCACCACCTGCAGGTAGAGCGGCAAAAAGGTCATCGAGCCAAACAGTGACATGCCGATGATAAACCCGACCAGGCAGCTCAGTAAAAAGGTGCGGTTACGAAACAGATGCAGCGGGATCATCGGCTCAATGGCCAGCCGCTCTTCATAGATAAAGCCGATGAGGGTCACGACAAAGAACGCAAAGATGCACCACAGCTGCGGGTCAGACCACGCCATAACCGTGCCGCCTTCGCTGGTGAATAAAATCAGGCAGGTGAGTGAAATTGTCAGGTAGCCCGCGCCAAGAAAATCAATCTGGTGGCGAATGCGTGCCGTCTGGGATTTCAGCACCGCGCCAATGACCAGCAGGGCAAAAATGCCCAGCGGCAGGTTGATATAGAAAATCCAGCGCCAGGAGAAATGCTCCACCAGAAAACCGCCTATCAGCGGGCCAATGACCGTCGCCAGGCCAAATACACCGCCAAACAGCCCCTGATATTTGCCACGCTCGGCGGGCGGGATCACGTCCCCTACCGCCGCCATGGTGACCACCAGCAGCCCGCCGCCGCCCAGCCCCTGCAGCGCACGCATTAAAATAAGCTGCGTCATGTTTTGCGCGAGGCCACACAGCGCGGAGCCGAGAAGAAAGACCACGATCGCCGTTTGCAGCACGATTTTGCGCCCGAGAAGATCGCCGAATTTACCGTACAGCGGCACCACTATCGTTGAGGCCAGCAGATATGCCGTTACCACCCAGGAGAGCCTGTCCAGCCCGCCCAGTTCCCCCACAATGGTCGGCAAAGCCGTAGACACGATGGTTTGATCCAACGCGGCAAGCAGCATTACCAGCATAAGAGCAGCGAACAGCAGGCGAACGGAGGTTGTTTGCGGCGTGCCAGATGAAGCAGTTTCGGTCGTTGTCATGGTCGTTTTCATTAAAGGGGAATAAGTTCGCCCGGGCGGTTTACTCAGAGTGTAAAGATACCTGCTTAACCGCCGCCTGAACTGCATCAAAACTCTGAAAAATGCTTTTAGTTTTGATGCATTCTTTCTCTTTTACTTCGCCCTTTGGGCAATAAAAACGGCGTCGTTTTTTCGCCAGGCTCACTGTCTTCTGAAATGTTAGCCGTGTACCCTTTTTGACGATAAAAAATCGTAAATTTTATTCTGTGTAGAAATACTTATTTTTAGACAAAAAATATCGTCAAAAACAAGATATATCCCCATGTTTTTAATGAAATAACCCAGCTACCAACCACACCCAATAAAAGTTCAAAAAATAGACAACTGTCACAATTTTGAGACACTTGTTTTCATTTTAGATTTGAGAGTACATTAGCGCCGTCCGGGTAAGGTTTTACCTCCGAATACCAGATGGAGCTGCACCCTAAAAGCCGTTTGCAGCTTCAGCTTATTATGTACCTGTTGAGATGCGCGTCAGCGCGGAGCGATGTGAAGTGAAATATTTTCTGATGGGTATTTCTGTGATTGTTGTGTTGTGGGCCGGCACCTTCTTCCTGATGGTTGAGTAAGCGGTCACAAGCAGCAGCGCAAGAGAACAGGAGCCAAAGGGCTCCTCAGATTGATGACAAACAGCCGAAAAACGTGGTTTTCGACTGTTTGGGGCAAACCAGAAAACATTATTCATTATTTTTATTAGACCCGGGTTCGGACTTTTTTAGAACAATGAACTTTGTCAGCAGTCTCAGGAGCCAAAAGGCTCCTGTTTTCGTTTTAGCTTTCAGTGACGTTTTTCGGCAACGGCGGCAGTAGGCCATCGGCGCGGAACATCGCTTTAATGCCGCGTACCGCCTGGCGAATACGATCCCGGTTTTCAATCAGCGCGAAGCGAACGTGAGTGTCGCCGTAATCGCCAAAACCAATCCCCGGCGACACGCAAACTTTTGCCTCCTGCAGCAGCTTTTTAGCAAACTCCAGCGAGCCCATGGCCGCGTATTGTTCCGGAATTTTTGCCCACACATACATCGATGCTTTTGGGCATTCCACCATCCAACCGGCTTCATGCAGGCCTTTTACCAGCACATCTCGGCGGCGCTTGTACTGCTCTGCGATATCGCGCACGCACTGCTGGTCGCCTTCAAGGGCTGCAATCGCCGCAACCTGCAGCGGCGTGAAGGTGCCGTAATCGTGGTAACTCTTGATGCGCGCCAGCGCGCTTACCAGCTCCTGGTTACCCACCATAAAGCCGATGCGCCAGCCCGCCATATTGTAGCTTTTTGACAGCGTGAAGAACTCAACCGCCACGTCGCGTGCGCCGGGCACTTCCATAATAGAAGGTGCCTTCCAGCCGTCATAAACAATGTCGGCGTAGGCCAGATCGTGAATGACCAGCACGTCGTACTGCTTCGCCAGCGCGACCACTTTTTCGAAAAACTCCAGCTCCACGCACTGCGCCGTTGGGTTAGACGGGAAGCCCAGGATCATCATCTTTGGTTTCGGGTAGCTTTCACGAATCGCGCGTTCCAGCTCGGCAAAGAAGTCCACGCCTTCCACCAGCGGCACCGAGCGAACCTGCGCCCCGGCGATGACCGCGCCATAAATATGAATCGGGTAGCTTGGGTTCGGCACCAGCACGGTGTCACCGTGATCCAGCGTCGCCAGCATCAGGTGCGCCAGCCCTTCTTTCGAGCCGATGGTCACAATAGCTTCGCTTTCCGGGTCGATGTCCACGTCGTAACGATCTTTGTACCAGCGAGAAATGGCGCGGCGCAGGCGTGGGATCCCTCGCGAGGTGGAATAACCGTGCGTGTCTTCACGCTGGGCCACGGTGCAAAGCTTCTCAACGATGTGCGGCGGCGTCGCCCCGTCCGGGTTGCCCATGCTGAAATCGATAATGTCTTCGCCGCGGCGTCGCGCAGCCATTTTCAGTTCGGCGGTGATATTAAAAACGTAAGGGGGCAAGCGATCGATACGCGAAAAACGACGTTTTGGACTGGAGTCAGCCATAAATTCCTCAGAGTAACGTGAGCGCCCGGACCGTCCGAGCGACGCTGCCACGCGATGTGGCCTGTTTTGAAAATAGCCTGAATAAAAATCACCTGTCGAGGGGGAAGTGAAAATATTTTTTCCGTGATATAAAACGGGAACTTTCGAATGAAAGTCATCTCTATTTCATTTTCCAAATCAGGCATACATTAACCAGGTAGCAACAACTCAGTAACCTACCCTCTGAAAGATGGAGCCACCTATGCACCTGGACATAAACGATCTGCCAAAAGCTATCCGTGAGATAAAACAAAAGCTGCGCCACGATCTACCTGATTATCAGTCGGTTTTCGCCGAACTTGAGGCCAATATTCGTCAACAGATCGAGACGATCCGCGCTGAAATGGATCGAGGTGAGAACCCTGTTCCTCAGCTCGAGGCCGACGACATTCTGCACGGCCGCGTCAGCGAGCAGCAAAAAGCGCTGATCCGCCAGCGCGGCTGTTGTACGGTGCGGGGCGTTTTCCCGCAGGAACAGGCCACCGCATGGAATGAAGAAATCGGCAATTATCTGCAACGTAACCACTTTGTCGAGCGCCTGAAAAATGCGGCAGAAGATAACTATTTCGGCACACTTGCTGACAGTAAGCCGCAAATTTACGGCATTTACTGGTCTAAGCCACAGACCGAAGCCCGCCAGCACGAACGCATGAAAGCGGTGCAGGTGTTCCTCAATAATCTCTGGCAAACAGAAAGCAGCGGCAGGCAGCATTTCGATCCAAACCGGGTCGTTTCTTACGCGGACCGTACCCGACGTCGCCCGCCTCGCTCAAGCTCGCTCGGGCTTTCCCCACACGTTGACGGCGGCTCGGTTGAGCGCTGGCTGGACGAAAACTTCCGTCACGTCTATCGCCACGTGTTTTCCGGCCAGTGGCAGGATTACGATCCGTTTGCCGCCGAAGGGCGTACTGAAGTCAGGGAGTTTCCGTCTCCCGCCGTCTGTTCGATGTTCCGTACTTTTCAGGGCTGGACGGCACTCACCCCGCAGCGCAAGCACGGCGGTACGCTGAATTTGCTGCCTGTCGCCAACGCCATGGCCTGGATCCTGCTGCGCGCGCTGCAGGATGATGTGCCAGAAGAATCGTTGTGCGAAGCAAAGCCCGGCAGAGCATTATCCATTAACAAAGAGTGGCATCCCCTTTTACTGACTGGGATTTCCTCAATTCCCGATATGGAACCGGGCGATACCGTTTTCTGGCACTGCGATGTGATTCATGCCGTTGAGAACGAGCACCTCGGCGAGTTCGACAGCAACGTGATGTACATCGCCGCCGCGCCGTGGTGCGAGAAGAACGCAGAGTACCTGCCGCGCCAGTGGGAAGCCTTTATCGAAGGGAAGACGCCGCCGGATTTCGCTGCCGACGATTTTGAGGTGGATTTTGTTGGCCGCGCGACCATGCAGGATTTGACCGCCGCCGGGAAGGAGCAGCTTGGCGGGAAGTGATTGCTCCTCACGCTGCCAGAGTTGTCACTTAGTCATAAACATCGACGATTATGCACGCCTGGCTAAGGTTCCGTTCACTTCCAGTCCTGTTTCATATGTCACCACAGAACTTGTGAACGACTCGGGGAAGTCACCGTCACTTCCCCGAGACCCCGGACTCCCGGCCAGATAAATCGACCGCTAAAGCGGCAGACCTCCGTTTTATCTCCCAGTCCTGGGTCGGAGAGAAAACGGAGGCGATTTAAGCCTGAACCGTGCCTCGCTTCTTATTTTTACCCTCACCCTAACCCTCTCCCTGGAAGGGAGAGGGAATAAAAAATGTTCCACGTTGGCTGTTTTCCCCCTCTCCCTCTGGGAGAGGGCCGGGGTGAGGGTCGAATTGCTCCCCGGCTCTCATCGATCCCGAATGTTTGGGTGATAGCCGGTGGGTTTACCGCTTCAGCGGCGATGAGCTCGCCGGGCGCAGGGAAAAATAGTTTTACGGGTGAACGGAACCTCAGCCGCCCCTGCATAAGAGTGGATGTTACTGGACGGCATAGGCGACGGTTCAAGCTGAGAACTAGCCCGCAACTGGAAACCCCCTCCAAATTTCCTTATCATTAGCGCTTCCCCTCTGAGCCACGCGAGTATCCCGTGCACGAAATTTTTACTATGTTGCTGGCGGTATTCGATCGCGCGGCGCTGATGCTTATTTGCCTTTTCTTCCTGATTCGCATTCGACTGTTCCGCGAACTGCTGCACAAAAGCGCCCACACGCCAAAAGAGCTGCTGGCGGTCACCGCTATCTTCTCGATGTTCGCCTTGTTCAGTACCTGGTCCGGCGTGCCGGTTGAAGGCTCGCTGGTCAACGTGCGCATTATCGCGGTGATGTCCGGCGGCATTCTGTTTGGGCCCTGGGTAGGCATTATTACCGGGCTGATTGCCGGGACCCACCGCTACCTGATTGATATCGGCGGCATTACCGCTATTCCCTGCTTTATCACCAGTATCCTGGCCGGGATAATCGCCGGCTGGATCAACCGCAAAGTGCCGAAAGAGAAGCACTGGCGGGTCGGGATCATAGGCGGCATGGTGTGCGAAACCATGACCATGATTCTGGTCGTGCTCTGGGCACCAAGCACCGCGCTCGGCCTCGATATCGTCTCTAAAATCGGCGTGCCGATGATCCTCGGCTCGGTGTCTATCGGCTTTATCATCCTGCTGGTGCAAAGCGTTGAGGGTGAAAAAGAGGCCAGCGCCGCCCGCCAGGCCAAGCTGGCGCTGGATATCGCCAACAAAACGCTGCCGCTGTTCCGCAAGGTCAACAGCGAGTCACTGCGCCAGGTTTGCAAGATTATTCGTCAGGATATCGACGCGGATGCGGTGGCCATTACCGATACCGAAAAAGTGCTGGCCTACGTCGGGCTGGGCGAGAATAACTACCACGAGAACGACCAGGCCTTCAGCCCTCGCACCCGTCAGGCGTTGAAAGAGGGGCGCATTATCATCCGTAACGATGACGAAGCCTGGCGTACCCCGGAGATTCACTCCCTGATAATCATTCCGCTGTGGGAAAAAGGCGTGGTGACCGGCACCCTGAAAATCTATTACCGCCACGCCCATCAGATAACGTCCACGCTGCAGGAGATGGCCGTCGGCCTGTCGCAGATTATCTCCACCCAGCTTGAGGTTTCCCGCGCGGAGCAGCTGCGTGAAATGGCCAACAAGGCCGAGTTGAGAGCGCTGCAAAGCAAGATAAACCCGCACTTCCTGTTCAATGCGCTGAATGCGATATCGTCCTCTATCCGCATGAATCCGGACACCGCCCGCCAGCTCATCGTCAACCTGTCACGCTATCTGCGCTATAACATCGAGCTGAACGACGACGAGCAGATTGATATCCGCAAGGAGCTTTACCAGATCAAGGATTACATCGCCATTGAGCAGGCGCGCTTCGGCGACAAACTGACGGTTATCTATAACATTGATGAAGAGGTCAACTGCCGCATTCCCAGCCTGCTTATCCAGCCGCTGGTGGAAAATGCCATCGTGCACGGTATTCAGCCCTGTAAAGGTAAGGGCGTGGTGACGATAAGTATTGAAGAGAGCGGCAACCGGGTGCGCATTGCGGTGCGTGATACCGGCCACGGCATAGATCCTAAGGTGATTGAGCGCGTGGAAAATAACGAGATGCCGGGCAATAAAATCGGCCTGCTGAACGTCCATCACCGCGTCCAGCTGCTCTACGGCGAAGGGCTGATTATTCGCCGCCTGGAGCCGGGCACCGAAATCGCCTTTTACGTGCCGCGCTCGGTTCCCCCCGCCGCCGCTCACCGCCCACTGGAAGGGAGAGAAGCATGAAGGTCATCATTGTAGAGGACGAGTTCCTGGCACAGCAGGAGCTTAGCTGGCTGATTAAAAACCATAGCGAGATGGAGATTGTCGCCTCTTTCGACGACGGCATGGACGTGCTGAAGTATCTGCAGCATCACGAAGTGGACGCCATTTTCCTCGACATCAATATTCCGTCGCTGGACGGCGTGCTGCTGGCACAGAACATCAGCAAGTTCGCCCATAAGCCGTTCATCGTGTTTATCACCGCCTGGAAAGAGCATGCGGTAGAGGCCTTCGAGCTGGAGGCCTTCGACTACATTCTGAAGCCGTATCAGGAGTCGCGCATTATTGGCATGCTGCAAAAGCTTGAGGCCGCTTACCAGCAGCAGACCTCACAGCCTGCGTCCAGTCATGAAAACCGCGATGCCACCACGATTAACCTGATCAAAGACGAGCGAATTATCGTTACCGACATCAACGATATTTACTACGCGGAGGCCCACGAGAAGATGACGTTCGTCTATACGCGCCGCGAGTCTTACGTCATGCCGATGAATATCACCGAATTTTGCAGCCGCCTGCCGGAGAGCCATTTCTTCCGCTGCCACCGTTCGTATGTGGTGAACCTGAGCAAAATCCGTGAGATAGAACCGTGGTTTAACAATACCTATATTCTGCGCCTGCGCGACCTGGATTTTCAGGTGCCGGTGAGCCGCAGCAAGGTGAAAGAGTTCAGGCAGCTCATGCGCCTGTAGAGAAGGGAATCTGGCGGGCACAACGTGCCCGCACAAAACTTACAGGACGTGCCCCAGCGTCTGACGCAGGTGCGCTCCGGCGCCCAGCAGTCCCGGATTATCGTGAACGATGAGATAAACGGGAATATCCTTCACGAACTCTTTGAAGCGGCCTTTATCTTCAAATCCGCCGCGGAAGCCTGAAGCCTTAAAGAATTCCAGGAAGCGCGGCACAATGCCGCCGGCGATATACACGCCGCCAAAGGTGCTCATGTTCAGCGCCAGGTTGCCGCCAAAACGCCCCAGGATCACGCAGAATAGCGACAGCGCGCGGCGGCAGTCGGTGCAGGTGTCGTCCACCGCTTTCTCGGTAATGTCCTTCGGCTGGTAGTTTTCTGGTTCGCGTCCGTCGGCCTTAACAATGGCGCGGTAGAGATTCAGCAGGCCCGGGCCGGAGAGAATACGCTCGTTCGAAACGTGTCCAAGCTCTTTGCGCAGCTGCTCCAGGATAATGCCTTCTTCTTCGCTGTTTGCCGCAAAGTCTGAGTGGCCGCCCTCGCCCGGCAGGCTTATCCAGCGTTTATCAACGTGAACCAGGTGAGAAACGCCGAGCCCGGTACCCGCCCCGTAAACCACCACCGGTTTGCCTGCGACAGGTTCGCCGCCGCCGAACTGGATCAGGTGCTCTTTTTTAAGCGCCGGAATGGCCATTGAAACGCCGGTAAAGTCGTTAATAATTTCCAGATGTTCGAAGCCGAGGTTTTTCTTCATTTCGGCGGTAGAAAACGCCCAGGTGTGGTTGGTCATTTCGACCCAATCACCGTTTATCGGGCAGGCAATCGCCACGCAGCCTGACTGCACGCTGATGTTATGTTCTTTGAGATAGTGCTGAATCACGGCTTCCAGGCTGGGATAATCAAGACCGGAGTAGGTCTTTGCCTGTGAAATATCACCCGTGCTCAAATCGCATAGCGCCAGACGTGCATTGGTGCCACCGACATCTCCCACCAAAGCATATTTTGTCATTCTCAAACAGCTCCGCTAAAGTCAGAATAAGTTCTGGCAACACTGTAAAATTAGCCAGCCGAAACAACAACGACCATCCTCCAGGTGCGGCCCGTTTGTTGAACCAGGTCACATTCTGGCTTTACCGTTTCAGCCCTGTTTGCAATGCGGCTTGCGACTTTTTGTTTTTGAGCCGTCTGATACCCTATTGTAAGGATTGACTATGCTCCATCCGCGAGCCAGAACGATGCTGGTACTTTCCATCCCGGCTCTGATTATCGGCGTCTTATCCAGCCTGGTGTTAATTGTGGTGATGAAAATCGCCGGGGCGCTACAGGAGTATCTATGGGCCACGCTGCCTATGGAACAAGGTTACGATCCCCACTCCCCCTTCTGGATACTCTTGATACTGACCCTGACCGGCGTGGCGGTCGGGCTGGTGATACGTTTTCTGCCGGGCCACGGCGGGCCAGATCCCGCTACCGAGCCGCTCATTGGCGCTCCCGTACCGGCGATGGCCATACCGGGCCTGATTATGGCGCTGGTTATCGGCCTTGCAGGCGGCGTGAGCCTGGGGCCGGAACACCCGATCATGGCGGTGAATATCGCGCTCGCGGTGGCGCTGGGGGCCCGTGTGTTACCGAAAGTTAGTCCGCTGGACTGGACGATTTTGGCCGCAGCAGGAACCATCGGTGCGTTATTCGGCACGCCGGTTGCCGCCGCGCTTATCTTTTCGCAAACGCTCGGCGGGAATAACGAAGTGCCGCTGTGGGACAGGCTGTTCGCCCCATTAATGGCGGCGTCCGCTGGGGCGCTGACCACCAGCATTTTTTTCCATCCACACTTCGCCCTGCCGGTTGCCAACTACCCGGAAATGCACATTGAAGATCTGTTCAGCGGCGCGGTGGTGACCGCCATCGCCATCGCGATGGGTATGGTGGGCGTCTGGTGCTTACTGAGGCTGCACCGCCTGATGCATCAGCTAAAACAGCCGGTGCTTATTCTCGGCGTCGGTGGTTTTTTGCTGGGTCTGTTGGGGATAATTGGCGGCGAAATCACCCTGTTTAAAGGCCTGGACGAGATGCGCCAGCTGGCGGTTTCCGGCTTCTCGGTTTCATCGCTGCTGCTGTTTGCGGTGGTGAAGCTGGCGGCGCTGGTTGTCGCCGCCGCCAGCGGTTTCCGGGGCGGGCGTATTTTCCCGGCGGTATTTGTGGGCGTTGCCCTGGGTATGATGCTGCACCAGCACGTCGAGGCCGTTCCCGCCGCGATTACGCTGTCGTGCGCCGTCCTTGGCCTGGTGCTTGTGGTGACGCGTGATGGCTGGCTGAGCCTGTTTATGGCGATGGCCGTGGTGCCGGACGTCAAACTCCTGCCCCTGCTGTGCATCGTGATGTTACCCGCCTGGCTCCTGCTGGCGGGTAAACCATTGATGATGGCCGGGCGATCGAATCACTAGTGCTCCATTTCTGAATTGCCCTTGCCCAGCGAGCTGGTGACCGCTCGCAGCAGCTCGGGAATGTCCTGCTTTGGCAGTACCACTTCCACCAGCGCCAGCCTTTCCGGGCTGGCCAGTTTCTCCAACACGGCGGCAAGCTGCGCGGTTTCCGTGACTCGCCAGCACTCGGCGAGGCTGTCAACGTTCATCGCCTGCGGCAAACGGGTCCAGTCCCAGGCCGCAATGTCGTTGTAGCGCTGTTCAGGGCCATGAATAGCGCGTTCAACCGTGTAACCCTCGTTATTCAGCAGCAGGATGACCGGTTTCTGGCCGTCACGCTGCATGCTGCCCAGTTCCTGGATAGTGAGCTGGGCGGAGCCGTCGCCTATCAGCAGAAGTACACGCCTGTTCGGCCACGCGGTTTGCGCCCCAAACGCCGCTGGCAGCGTAAAACCAATCGATCCCCAGAGCGGCTGCACGATGAAGGTTACGCCTGCAGGCAGAGTCAACGCCGCCGCGCCAAAGGCCGCCGTGCCCTGATCGGCCAGAATGATATCCCCTGGCTGTAAGGCATTTTGTATTGCTTGCCAGAAAGCGTGCTGGTCCAGCTTGCCGCTTTCGCAGGCAGGGAGCGCTGGCGGCCTTTGCGTTGCCTCGGGCCAGGAGGCGGCCTGACGAGCGCACAGCGGCTGCAAAATGGCTATCGCCTGAGCCATTGAAATGCCGCTAAACCAGCGTTCCCCCACCCGCACCGCATTCGGCTGAACCTCAATCGTCTGCTGCAGGCTTAGCTTCTGGCTAAATCCTGCGGTGATGGTGTCGGTAAACTTCACGCCCACGCAGATAACCAGCCCGGCGCCTTCAATACCCTGTTTGACCGGCGGCTGGCTGGCCGCTCCGCTGTAGGTGCCGAGAAAACCGGGTTGGCTTTCATCAAACAGCCCCTTTCCCATCAGCAATGAAGCATGCGGCACGGGCGTGCTGTTCATCCATTGTTGAAGCGTTTTTTGCAGGCCGTAGCGCTGGGCAAGGAAATCTGCCAACAGGGCAACGCTGCGGCTTTCGGCAATTTTGGCCTGCGCGCAATGGCGGAAGGCTTCCAGAGTGGCCGGTTCAGCCGCCGTTTCAGTCGCAATCAGTCGTTTTGAGGGACGTGTCGCAGGCGCTTCTGCAACATCGCTCGGCAGTAACAGATAGCCGGGACGCTGATGCCTGAGGGCCTCGAGGATCACGCGATCAATTTCGCTACAGGCGTTGGCGGGCGTTAGCGAGGCCTGCGCCACCGAAACTTCTTCCGCGATGCGCAGAAAATGACGGAAATCGCCATCACCCAGCGTGTGGTGAAGCAGCTCTCCACGCTGCTGGGCGTGGCTATTTGGCGCACCAACAATATGAATGATGGGCAGGTGCTCTGCGTAACTTCCCGCCACGCCGTTAAGCGCGCTCAGCTCTCCGACACCGAACGTGGTCAGCAGCGCCGCCGCCCCCTTGCAGCGGGCATATCCGTCGGCAGCATAGGCCGCATTCAGTTCATTAGCACAGCCAACCCAGGCCAGCCTCGGATGGGCGATAACGTGATCCAGGAAAACAAGGTTGTAGTCACCGGGCACGCCGAAGAGGTGACCGATCCCCGCTTCGTTGAGCCGGTCGACAAGATAGTCTGCCACACAGTAGCGCATAGGATTTTCCTTCTATGAGGGCTTGCTGTGAGTATTGAGTAACCGGGATCGGTGTCGAGAATATATCCGATTTTAGGGGTGGAACGTGGAATTTACAGCGGGATACGGCGTATTCTGGATTGTGAAAGCGTATACACTAATTTCTCTGTTACCCATAAGGATGGCAATAATGACCTGGCAGCCTGACCCTGAACGCTATACATCTATGGAATACCGTCGCTGCGGCCGCAGCGGCCTGAAACTGCCCGCTATTTCCCTTGGCCTTTGGCATAATTTTGGCGATGAAACGCTGCTGGAAACCAGCCGCCAGCTGCTGAGAAAGGCCTTTGATCTCGGGATTACTCATTTCGACCTCGCCAACAACTACGGGCCGCCGCCGGGCTCGGCCGAGTCCAACTTTGGCCGCATTTTGCGGGAAGATTTCCATGCCTGGCGCGATGAGCTGATTATCTCCACTAAGGCGGGCTACACCATGTGGGACGGGCCTTATGGCGACTGGGGCTCGCGCAAATATTTGATTTCGAGCCTCGACCAGAGCCTGAAGCGCATGGGGCTGGAATACGTCGATATTTTCTATCATCACCGCCCGGACCCGGAAACGCCGCTGGAGGAGACCATGCGCGCCCTCGACCATCTCGTGCGCCAGGGTAAAGCGCTGTACGTGGGGATTTCTAACTACCCTGCAGACCAGGCGGAAAAAGCCATTGATATCCTGAACGATCTCGGCACACCCTGCCTCATCCACCAGCCGCGTTACTCGATGTTTGAGCGCTGGGTTGAAGGCGGCCTGCTGGATTTGCTGCAAAACAAAGGCGTCGGCAGCATCGCCTTTTCCCCTCTTGCCGGCGGCCAGCTCACCGACCGCTATCTGGGCGGTATTCCCGCTGATTCACGCGCCGCCAGCGGCAGTCGCTTCCTGAATCCGGACCAGATAACGGAAGAGAAACTGGCCAAAGTGCGCAAGCTTAATGCGCTGGCGGAAAAACGCGGGCAGAAGCTGTCGCAGATGGCGCTGGCGTGGGTACTGCGAGATGAGAAGATAACGTCGGTATTAATTGGCGCCAGTAAAACCAGCCAGATAGAGGATGCCGTGGGCATGCTCAGCAAACGAGGTTTCAGCGAGCAGGAACGCACTGCAATCGAGGCCATTTTGGTGTAAACGCTTACCTTCTCTCCCTGAATCAGCCGCTAGCTTGTGCAAAAAGTGCTGCCGTCGGTGATTTAGGAATTGTGTAGTTCATCGGACTGTTTGTCGGTTTGTAATATTGTGTTAACAAGCCGCAACACGGCTAAGAGAACCAGGGAGAGAAAGTATGTTCAGGTCATTAATGCTTGCCCTTGCCTTACTGGCCGCGGCGCCGATGGTGGCTAACGCGGGTGAAATTACCCTGCTGCCGTCGGTTAAGTTACAGATTGGCGACAGGGATTATCGCGGCAACTACTGGGACGGTGGCAGATGGCGGGACCGCGACTACTGGCACCGAAACTATGAATGGCGCGATCGCGGCTGGCATCACCACCGTGGCTGGAACAAAGGCTGGGATCGCGGTCGCAACAGCTACGAACGCGGCTATCGCGAAGGCTGGAGAGATCGAGACGACCACCGTGGCAGAGGCCACGGCCACGGTCACCGCCACTGATAAAAAAGGGCTGGATTATCCAGCCCTTTGCATTTTATCCGCTTTACCCGGCAAGATTAATTGCCAAATAGCGTGCCGAAAATCAGCCACAGGTTCAGCGCCACCACCACCGCCACAATCGCCCAGCCGACAAGCTTCACCCAGCGCACGTTAACCAGGTCACCCATCAGCTTTTTGTCGCTGGTAAAAATCAGCAGCGGCACCAGCGCCAGGGCAATCCCGAAGCTCAGCAGAACCTGGCTCATGACCAGAATACGGGTAGGATCGAGCCCCATCATGATGACCACGAAAGACGGCGCCATGGTAATAGCCCGGCGTACCCACAGCGGGATATAGAAGCGCACAAAGCCCTGCATGACGACCTGCCCGGCGAGCGTCCCGACGACCGTTGATGACAGACCTGCCGCGACCAGGCTAAGGCCGAAAATCGTGGCCGCCGAATGGCTCAGCAGCGGCTCCAGCGTTTTATAGGCATCTTCCAGCTCGGCAACGCCGGTGTGCCCGGTAAAGTGAAACGCCGCTGCAGCGGTCGCCATCATCGCCAGGTTGACGAAGCCGGCAATCGTCATGGCTATCGCCACGTCCCATTTGGTCGCGGAATAGCGCTCTGCCCGGTTGCCCGCATGCAGGTGCTGGGTCAGCGAAGAGTGCAGGTAAATCACGTGCGGCATGATAGTCGCCCCCAGCACGCCGGCGGCAAGATAAACCGCCTCGGACGTTGGCAGGCTTGGGATCAACATTCCTTTGCCCAGCTCCGCAAACTTCGGCTGGGAGAATATCAGCTCAACGATGTAGGCCGCGGCCACAAACAGCAGCAGCCCGCCAATGACTTTTTCCAGCGGCTTTTGCCCGCGGCTTTGCAGCATCAGGATCAGGAAAGTGGCGATCCCGGTCAGCACCGCGCCCTGCAAGAGCGAAACGCCAAGGATCAGCTTAAAGCCGATGGCCGCCCCGATAAACTCGGCGAGATCCGTCGCCATCGCAATGATTTCCGCCTGAACCCAGTAAATCCACACCAGAGGACGCGGATAATGGTCGCGGATTTGCTCCGCGAGATTTTTGCCGGTGGCAATCCCCAGCTTGGCGGAAAGCACTTGAATCAGCGCCGCCATCAGGTTGGCCCACACCACCACCCACAGCAGCTGGTAGCCATAGCTCGCCCCGGCCTGAATATTGGTCGCGAAGTTACCGGGATCGATGTAGCCGATAGCGGCGATAAACGCTGGCCCCATCAGCGCCAGCCGCAGCTTGCGCGCGGTACGCCCGGTGTTGCTGTCAATGCGACTGCTTGTCATCTTCTGCCTCTGAGATATAGCCTTTGCTATGTTTCATGCTATCAAAGTGAGAATGATTATCAAGTTCATTTAATGCGGGGAAATTGATTTCTCTGATAGCTGAAAACGATAGGCAGGAGGCGTGAGATGGCGATTCTGGATGCCGGTTAACGGATTAACATTCAACCAACGTGTAAGCTGTTAGCCAGTTATCCTAACGTAACTTTTAGCTTCTTTACTTAACATAGCAGAAATGTATGGTGGATCACTATTTTTGCGTTCCGTCACAGCTCATCACTATAGTGTGGAATTGATCTCGTTTTCTTATTGCTTGTTACATAGAATGTGCAACGAAATTAAACCTGCCTCATATTTGGAGCAAATATGTCCCGCGTTTTGCACTTTGTTTTAGCGCTTGCTGTGGTCGCGCTGCTGGCTCTGCTGGTCAGCCCTAACCGCAAGCAAATTCGTATTCGCTTTGTCATTCAACTGTTAGTGATCGAAGTTTTACTGGCCTGGTTCTTCCTGACCTCAGACGTCGGCCTGGGCTTCGTAAAAGGTTTCTCCGAGATGTTCGAGAAACTGCTCGGCTTCGCTAACGAAGGGACAAACTTTGTCTTCGGCAAAATGAACGACGAAGGCCTGGCGTTCTTCTTCCTGAAGGTGCTGTGCCCAATCGTGTTCATTTCTGCGTTGATCGGTATTCTGCAGCATATCCGCATTCTGCCGATTGTTATTCGCGCCATCGGTACCGTGCTTTCTAAAGTCAACGGTATGGGTAAGCTGGAATCCTTTAACGCCGTAAGCTCGCTGATTCTGGGACAGTCAGAAAACTTCATCGCCTATAAGGATATTCTCGGCAAGATGTCGCGCAACCGCATGTACACCATGGCGGCAACCGCGATGTCTACCGTGTCCATGTCAATCGTGGGCGCGTACATGACCATGCTACAGCCAAAATACGTGGTTGCCGCGCTGGTGCTGAACATGTTCAGTACCTTTATCGTGCTGTCGCTTATCAACCCGTACCGCGTGGATGAGAAAGAAGAAGACCTGCAGATGTCTAACCTGCACGAAGGTCAAAGCTTCTTCGAAATGCTCGGCGAGTACATTCTGGCAGGTTTCAAAGTGGCGATTATCGTTGCCGCTATGCTGATTGGCTTCATCGCGCTGATTTCTGGCCTGAACGCGCTGTTCGCGGCCGTGCTGGGCATCTCCTTCCAGGGCATTCTGGGCTACATCTTCTACCCGGTTGCATGGGTGATGGGCGTGCCGTCCGGCGAAGCGCTGCAGGTCGGTAGTATCATGGCGACCAAACTGGTTTCTAACGAATTCGTTGCCATGATGGATCTGCAGAAGATTGCTGGCTCCCTGTCTCCACGTGCGGAAGGTATCCTGTCCGTGTTCCTGGTTTCCTTCGCTAACTTCTCTTCTATCGGCATCATCGCGGGCGCGATTAAAGGCCTGAACGAAGAGCAAGGTAACGTGGTTTCCCGCTTCGGCCTGAAGCTGGTTTACGGTTCTACGCTGGTAAGTATCCTGTCCGCGTCCATCGCCGCGCTGGTTATCTAATTTTTGCGTATGAAGAAACCGGTGCCATGCACCGGTTTTTTTATGCCCGCGATTCGGCGGCTACCTCTGCGCCCCAGCACACTCTGTTACGCCCCTGCTGCTTAGCCAGATAAAGCCGAATATCGGCCTGGCTCTGTATCTGCTCCAGCGCGCCGTCCGGCGCCTCTTCATGGGAAGCAACGCCCAGCGAAGCCGTCACCAGCAGCGTGGATTCATCCTCAAGCTTAAGCGGCGTGTTCACCAGCATCTTGCGTACCCGCTGGGCGACGGCAATAGCCGCATGCAGGTCGGTATCAGGCAGGTAGAGACAAAACTCCTCGCCGCCGATACGCCCGACGATGTCCTGGTTACGAATTGCCTGCTGAATACAGCGCGTGGCGTGAATCAGCACGCGGTCCCCGACCTGGTGCCCAAAGCGGTCATTCACCTTTTTGAAGTGATCGAGATCCAGCTGAATCAGGGAGTAATCCACATACTGCGGGCTTATGCGTCCGGTCGTCTCAAAGAACCCACGCCGATTAAGGACGCCGGTCAGGTCGTCATGGAGCGCGTGTCGGTGCATTTCCTGCTGCAGCTGCCCCATATTACGAATCAGCCGGCAGATCATACGGTGCGAGCCAAGCAGGATAAGAATGACGGTCAGCCACATCAGCATCAGCAGGATGCTGAAGCGCCCAAAATCCTCATGCAGTCCCTGCCTGACGGTCTGGATACTCACCAGAATGGCTCCTGTCCCGGTCACTTTACCGAAGGTGGCGTAGGCGTAGCCAAAGCGTAATGTTCCCCGAGACTCACCGGTCAGTTTTGCAAGAATAGCCAGCCGCTGTTTTTCGCTGAGCTGATAGCCATTTTGCGAGCCAACCGGGCGTGTTAACGGGTTCATCTTTTTATCAAAAAGCAGATAGGTGCTGTGGGTGTCTTCTGGTAAAGCGCTGGAGAGAAACAGCCGCATCGTATCCGTGGTGACGGCAATGCCAAACAGCCCAATCCACCGATCGTCAAAATCAACGGGGAGCGAGCCGTTAATCAGCGTTTTACCCGTATCAGCGATGTTTTGCCGCGTCCAGAAAGGCTCCCGCCGGGGATTAAGCATCGGTGAACCCAGCACAAACGAGCCCTGTATTTCCCTCGGGTTAGCGCTTTGGATAAGCAGTTTGTTCACATCTGGCGACAGGGAAGCAATAAAAGCGCCGGAGCGCGACATGTAATAAATGCTGGAGGACAGCCGGTTGCTCCCACCGGCCAGCGGGAAGAGATCCTGAATGTCGCGCAGCGCCTGGTATTCGCGCCGCGTTAAGCTTGCTCTCTCTTCTTCAGTCTGATTTTTAAAGGGCCGAACGCTATCGGGGATGGCTAAGCTTTGAATACGCAGCGGCGACAGCGTCTCTTTGTTGCTGGCCCGGGCAGCAAGCTGCGACAGCGGCGTGAACTGAGGCTCATGCAGCGTTTCAATAAACATACGTCGCAGGTAGCGCAGGTTGTCCATCTGATATTGAGATTTGCTTTCAAGCCTGGCGATAACGCTTTCAAGATGGCTGAGCTGGCTGGTGCGATACCCGTGGTTAAACAGCTCGCCCTGCTGCCAGAACATGAATGTTATCAGCAGAAACAGCGACAAAAAGCACACATGGGTTATGCGTAGTGTCTTGACCATCGGCAGATGGAAATAGCTCATCAACGACGTGCTCACGGTGATTCCTTTTTAGGGCGCAAAGGAGAGCGTCAGGGCTTCAACTGCTGCAGAGGTTCGGGTTTCCCCACCAGATAGCCCTGCAGGAACTGGACGCCAAGCTGCAGCAGGATTTCGCGCTGCTCTTGCGTTTCGACATACTCCGCCACGACGGCCAGCGGTTTAGCCGCCGCCAGTTTGCAAATGGACTTCACGATGAGTTTATCCATCACGTCGGTGGTAATGTCGCGAACAAAACATCCATCAATCTTGATGATATCTGCCTGCAGCTTCTTCAGGCGCTCATAGTTAGCGTAGCCTGTCCCAAAATCATCGATAGCAATCTTAAAGCCTTTCTCGCGCAGCAGGGCAATATTTTGGTTAGACGTTTCCGAGTTAGAGAACGCCTGTTCCTCCGTGACTTCAATGACCACCGCGCTGGTGGGCACTTTATAAGCTTTAAACTGAGCAACAATCTGCTGGGCAATCTCTTTTTGCATGAGCGTGAGCGGCATCAGATTGACCGAGAATCGAATCTGGTGGGTATCGTCGGGGTGCTTCGCAAGCCAGGCCAGAAGCATCTTCACGACCATCATGTCAAAGCGTGTACTGAGGTTGAACTCGGCAATGACAGGAATAAATTTATCCGGCGTGATGTTCTGGCCGTCAATCACCAGACGGCTGAGGATTTCGTGATAGCCCTTCCCTTCGCGGTTCACAATAGGCTGCGCATAAAGCTGAAACGCCTCTTCGTCTATCGCCCGCTTAATCTTTTGCAGCAGCAAGACGCGCTCGGTGGTTTGCCCCGACACCGCCTCCAGCCTTGAGTCCAGGCCAAGCACACGCTGCACGTCGCTGGCTTTTTCGGCCAGATAACTTAATTGCCCCAGCGTACGCTGCAGCTCCTCCGGTGAATCCACAATCCCCCAGGAAGCCCCGTATTCAATTTCAAGCGAGGTGTTATTCCACGGGATTTTCTTATTATTCAATTGCTCAACGAAATAGGTTAACCGTGCTTCAGTTTCCCCGCCGCGTAAAAATAAAAGTAACTCACTGCCGGGAAGCTGGAATATTTTCTCGCCCTCAAGCAGCCACGGTTGTAATTCTCTGGCGATGGTTTTTTTACAGTATATGCGCATCATCATGCCGTAATGTCGGCTAAGAAACTCAAAGTTAGCCATTCTCAGGCAGCAAAGTGCGCCCGTAGGATAAAGGCCAATATGCTCTTCAAGCGCGCGTAAATTAGGTAATGTGGTTAAAGGATCGGTCTGCGCCTGCAAATGATAAATGCGCTTCATCCATTCATTTTTATGGTAGGAGGCGGCCATGTACAGCAGGCAGACGGTAAAGGAGATAAAGACCGAAAGAATAAATGACAGCGAGTATTGCGTATTCACGCCCTGTAAAAAGCCAGTGTTATAGGTCAGCAAGACCCATGCCGAAATGCCCCACAGCAGAGAAGATAACCTGCCGCCCAGGCGACGAATACCAAGGGTAAACAGCACAAATACAACGGGAACCAGGTAGCCGGAAATCAGCTCACTATGCCACGGCGAGCACATCAGCAGCAGGTACAGTACCCAGGCCGCCAGCCAGCACGCCGTATAAAAGCGGTGCTTATCCCGCCTGTAATGCCTTACGCAGCGCCGCCAGAAGCCTACGGCAAAATGCGGGTTCAGCAACATACGCAGCGGGTAATAGAACAGCGGTGTGAAAATCAATGAAGCCACGACCAGGTTCAGCACATCGACAATCATGTAGATAACCGAGCCGCCGCCGAAGAACGGCGCAAGCTCAGGCGGGTACTCAACGACATTGCCCGAGAGATACATCAGCAGCTTGATGGTAAACGGCGCGACAAACCCAAGCCAGAAAATGCGCGGCCCCATCCCCTTATTGGGTAAGCCAAAGCGCCAGCGGCGGCCCGAATAGTAATGGGTAATCAGACTGGCAATAAGCAAAGGGAATAACAGACAGAAAATAAATACAACGAGAGGAAACGGCGGTAAATCAAGAAGCCAGGTATAAATAATCAGCGACCCTGCTGCCAGCGGCAAAATCGCCTGTCGCCCGTAAATAATAATCATTGCCATAATAAAGCTTAACGGCAGATAGGCGAGATAGGTTTTATGCCCGTCAACAAACGTTGTCGGTGAAATATAACGAGAAAAGGGAATGAGGAGTAAACACAACGTCAGGGCAATCGCTATTTTTCTTATCGTCTTGTAAATAATCATAGGCCATTGTGTTAACTTTATGTAATTGCTGAAATATTATTTTTTCGCCGGCAAGAGTACGTTTATTTATTGAGCGAATCAAGTTTCTGAAATGCTCAAAAACAAAATCTTACCTTACAGCAGAAAGAATAGAACAAGCCGACCTAAAGGGAGCGTTTTTTACCGGACGGGCGTTTGGGGAGGCGTGTCTGAAGAGACAAAAACAAAAACCCCCGCCGAAGCGAGGGTTTCAAATTTTGGTGGAGCTAAGCGGGATCGAACCGCTGACCTCTTGCATGCCATGCAAGCGCTCTCCCAGCTGAGCTATAGCCCCAACGGACAGGTGCTGATTTTACGGTACCAATCTGCTGGTGAAGATTGGTGGAGCTAAGCGGGATCGAACCGCTGACCTCTTGCATGCCATGCAAGCGCTCTCCCAGCTGAGCTATAGCCCCAAACCGTAAAGACCTTGTCGTGTTGACGGGCGGCATAATATGAAACCCCACATAGCGTGTCAACGGCAATTTGTTCTTCCGCGATCAATCGCCTAAAAAGCCATCGCATCAGGCAATTCCAGGTTGCATAACATCCCGTTGTAGTTAATTCTGTCACAGTTTCACGTTAGGCAGTTCAATAAAATGAACCACTAATAAAGCCCTTTCGGCCGCAATGAAAAGGAATCACTGTGCTCAAGGAAAGAATGACACCTGAAGAATTAGCCGTTATTACCGGCTACAGCCGCCAGACCATTAACAAGTGGGTTCGCAAAGAAAACTGGGAGACCTCACCTAAACCCGGCATTCAGGGAGGCAAAGCGCGGCTGATTCACATTGATGAGCAAGTCCGGGAGTTTATTAACAGCACCCGACGAGTGACGGAGAATCCCGCGCGCTATAACGCTGCCGATGCCTCGCTTGAAAATCTGCTGGTGAATTCGGTGCAGCAAATGTCCGACAGCGAGCAACAAAAGATGTCCGCGATGCTGCTCCGCGACGGGATTGCAGGTTTACTTAAACGTCTGGGCATTAGCGATAACGAGTAATTACGCCTGTTATTTCCTGCCGGCGTTAGGGAAAGTAAAGGAATGCATATGTTCAAGGAAAAAATGACCGCCGCTGAACTGGCGGAGATGACGGGTTACACCCGCCAGACGATCAATAAGTGGATACTGAAACATAACTGGGAAACCTGTAAAAAAAAAGGCGTACCGGGAGGTAAAGCAAGGTTCATTTATATCTCCGAGCAGGTGAAAACGTTTATCTACAACACCCGCTATATGAGCGACAGAGTAGCCTCTTATCGCGTCCTTCGAACGCCGCTGGAACAGCTGATGCTGAACGCCCTGCGTACCTTATCCGAAGATGAACAGCATAAAATGACCGCGATCCTTGAGCGTGAAGGAAGTGAAGGTCTGCTCAAACGCCTCGGAATTCAAAAGAATAAATAAAAAAAGCCGGTGACTCAGCACCGGCTTTTTACATTCGATGAATGCTTACTGCTGCGCTTCACGCTCGCTGATGAAATCGAGCGCTTTATTGATGCGCGCCACGGAGCGCTGCTTGCCAATCGCATGCACGGTCACATCCAGGCCAGGAGACTGCCCAGCCCCGGTCACGGCCACGCGCAGCGGCATGCCGACTTTGCCCATCCCGACTTCCAGCTCATCGGCCGTCGCCTGAATAGCATGGTGAACGTTTTCTGCCGTCCAGTCGCTCAGCGCTGCCAGCTTGTCACGCACCACTTCCAGCGGCTGACGCGCAACCGGGCGCAGGTGTTTCTTCGCCGCATCGGCGTCAAACTCGCTGAAGTCTTCGTAGAAGTAGCGGCAGGTCTGCGCCATTTCTTTCAGGGTTTTGCAGCGCTCACCCAGCAGCTTCACCAGCTCTGACAGCTGCGGGCCATTGCGGGTATCAATGTTTTCCTGCTCGATGTGCCACTGCAGGTGGGTCGCCACGTACTCTGGCTCCAGCGTATTAATGTAGTGGTGGTTCAGCCACTGCAGCTTTTCAGTATTGAAGGCGCTGGCTGACTTGCTTACCGCGTTCAGGCTGAACATCTCAATCATCTCTTCACGCGTGAAGATCTCCTGGTCGCCGTGAGACCAGCCCAGACGCACCAGATAGTTCAGCAGCGCTTCCGGCAGGTAGCCGTCGTCGCGGTACTGCATGACGCTTACCGCCCCGTGACGCTTGGAAAGCTTTTTGCCGTCGTCGCCGTTGATCATGGAAACGTGCGCATAAAGCGGAACCGGCGCGTTCAGCGCTTTCAGGATGTTGATCTGGCGCGGCGTGTTGTTGATATGGTCTTCACCACGGATAACGTGGGTGATCTCCATATCCCAGTCGTCCACGACCACACAGAAGTTATAGGTTGGAGATCCGTCGGTACGGCGGATGATCAGATCGTCCAGTTCCTGGTTGCTGAATTCGATCGGGCCACGAATCTGGTCGTCAAAGATAACGGAGCCTTCCTGCGGGTTGGCAAAACGCACGACGCACGGTTCGTCATCGGCATGATGCTCGTGGCTGTGGCGGCAAAGGCCGTCATAACGAGGCTTCTCGTTATTAGCCATTTGCTCCTCGCGCAGCGCCTCAAGGCGTTCTTTAGAGCAATAGCATTTATACGCCGTCCCCGCCGCCAACATTTCGTCGATAGCCTGGTTGTAACGATCAAAACGCTTGGTCTGATAGTACGGGCCCTCATCCCACTGCAGGCTCAGCCAGTTCATCCCGTCCATGATGGCTTCAATGGCTTCCGGGGTAGAACGCTCGAGGTCGGTGTCTTCTATACGCAGCACGAACTCGCCTTTGTTATGACGAGCAAAAAGCCAGGAATAGAGAGCAGTACGGGCACCGCCAACGTGCAGATAGCCTGTTGGGCTTGGCGCAAAGCGAGTTTTGATTTTCATTAAACGGCCTTAGTTACACATATTTGCCGGCAAAGCGGCAATTGCCAGGGAAAATTAACAGGCAACATTCTATCACTGTGCGCTAATTCCTCAATGTTGATGCCTGTAGATAGCAGGAAAGCGAAGAATTTGATGATAAATCAAACGCCAATGCATGTTTCTTGATCGCATCGTTTAATTTTAAGACGAACGAACAAAAACTTTAGAAAAGGCGTTGACTCATTTTCAACTGTCCCTATAATGCGACTCCACAAACCGGGGGTGATTAGCTCAGTTGGTAGAGCATCTCCTTTACACGGAGGGGGTCGGCGGTTCGAGCCCGTCATCACCCACCACTCTTTAAGAGTGACCCGGAATGTACAGTAAGAGATTTAGAGATGGGTGATTAGCTCAGTTGGTAGAGCATCTCCTTTACACGGAGGGGGTCGGCGGTTCGAGCCCGTCATCACCCACCATCTCCTCTTACAGAATTAGCAGTACCGAAGTTTGGGTGATTAGCTCAGTTGGTAGAGCACCTCCTTTACACGGAGGGGGTCGGCGGTTCGAGCCCGTCATCACCCACCATCGGGTCGTTAGCTCAGTTGGTAGAGCAGTTGACTTTTAATCAATTGGTCGCAGGTTCGAATCCTGCACGACCCACCAAATTCAGACTAAAGCGCCTTCAGGGCGCTTTAGTTGTTTCTGGAGCACAGGCTATTACGTGCAGGATAACGTCGTCGTTTGCGACGACGGCCCGAAGGGCGAGCACAGCGAGTCATCCTGCACGACCCACCAATGTAGAAAGGCGCCCTAAAGGCGCCTTTTTGCTATCTGCAATACCTTAAAACCCCTTCGTAAAAAATCATCAACTTCCCCGTTGCCGGGCCGATAACTCCTTTACCATTCCATCAAAGGAGTTATGATGACTACAATATCCAGCAATGCGCTTCAGGGCGGTCAATTAACGACCGGCACGGCCACTGGCTCTTCCTCTGCATCCGGTAGCTCGGACAACAGCACGGCAGCGCAGATTGCCCAAATCAGCAAAAAAATATCTCAGTTGACTGAAAAACTAAAAGAAGTTTCCAGCACTGCGGATCGCCCTGCCGCAGAGAAGAAAAAACAAGTCGAGATCCTTCAGGCCGAGATCAAAATGCTGCAGGCCCAGCTGGCCCAGCTCCAGCGCAAACAGGCTGAAGAAGCCCAGCAGAAACAAGAACAGCAGCAAATAAAAGCGACCGGCGTGAATAAACCTTCCGACGACCACCAGATTGATATTTATATCTAGTCGTCAATAAATAGCGGATCGCCCCTACGGGCCAGGGTTAACAGCCTGGCCTGCTCCCGCACTTCCTGCCAGATAGCTTCCGCCGCCCGTGAAAGCGAACGATTTTTCCGCCTGACCAGCATCAGCTGTCGGTTTACCACCGGCGTTAATCGCTTAACCATCAGCGGCCTTCCCTGGGGCAGCGGCAACGCCAGCGCAGGCAAAACGCTTAAGCCAATACCGGCTTCGACCATCGGGTAAAGCGTGGTCGGGTGGCCGATTTGCTGGACAACATTCACCGCTATCCCCTGGCGGATAAAAGCCTCATCAATCAACGGGCGGCTGCCGGAAGCATAATCCTGCAGCACCATGTTTTGCCCCTGCAGCGCCTGCCATTCCACCCGCTCACTTTTTGCAAAAGGATGATCGCTGCGGCACAGCAGGAGAAAAGGTTCAGACAGCACTGTTTCACACTCCAAATCGCTCGCCTGCACGGGATCGATAACCACGCCAAAATCAACCTCACCCTGACGAATGCTCTGCAGCACCCACTGCTGGGAGGCGTCATGAAGAACAAAACGAATATTCGGGTAGGCCTCTGCGCTGGCGGCAATAGACTGCGGCATAAGGTGCGCGGATAACGTCTGGCTGGCGGCCACGCGGACCGTGCCGCTAAGCTGATGCCCCACCACGCGAGCGTCTAGCAGCGTGGTGGTTAACTCCTCCAGCAAGCGCTCCAGACGCGGAGCCAGCTGCTCGCCCGCCGGCGTTAACACCACTTCCCGTGTCGTGCGATCGAGCAGCTTAACCCCTAGCTCGGCCTCCAGCTCCTTCAGGCTGTGGCTCACGGCGGACTGGCTGAGGCCAATGCTTTCCCCTGCCCGGCTAAAGCTGCCGGCATGGGCTACGGCGACAAACACGCGAAGCTGACGCAGGGAATAATTCATCTAATTTCTTCATCAATGCATTCAATAAATCAATTTTATTTCTGAAACCAGCGGAAACACAATAGCGCCATTCACCTTTGAGGAATGGCTATGAAATTGCTGCGAATTGTCGACCCTTTTACCTTAACGCTGGTTTGTACCGTGCTGCTGGCCTCTTTCTTCCCGGCGGAGGGAAGCTTTGTGGGTTTCTTTGAGGGGCTGACCACGGCCGCTATCGCCCTGCTGTTTTTTATGCACGGCGCCAAACTTTCCCGCGAGGCGGTGATTTCCGGCAGCAGCCATTGGCGGCTGCATCTGTGGGTAATGTGCAGCACGTTCGTTCTGTTCCCGGTACTTGGCGTGCTGTTTAGCTGGTGGAAGCCGGTCAACGTCAGCCCTGAGCTGTACAGCGGCTTCCTCTACCTGTGCATTTTGCCCGCCACGGTGCAGTCGGCCATTGCTTTTACCTCCATTGCCGGGGGCAATGTGGCAGCGGCTATTTGCTCCGCCTCTGCGTCTAGCCTGCTGGGTATTTTCCTCTCGCCTTTGCTGGTCGGCCTGGTGATGCACGTTCAGGGCGCAAGCGGCAGCCTGCACCAGGTGGGCAGCATTATGCTGCAGCTGCTGGTGCCGTTCGTGGCCGGGCATCTGATGCGGCCGTGGATTGGTGCCTGGGTGGCGAAGAACAAGAAATGGATCGGCAAAACCGACCAGACATCAATTCTTCTGGTGGTCTATTCGGCCTTTAGTGAAGCCGTCACGCACGGTATCTGGCATAAGGTCGGGGCAGGTTCGCTGCTGTTTATCGTCGTCTCCAGCATCGTGCTGCTGGCGATTGTGATGACGGTGAATATTTTTGTCGCGCGGCGCTTTGGCTTTAGCAAAGCGGATGAGATTACCATCGTGTTTTGTGGATCGAAAAAGAGCCTGGCGAACGGGATTCCGATGGCCAACATTCTGTTTCCGGTTGCCGCCGTGGGAATGATGGTGCTGCCGCTAATGATTTTCCACCAGATCCAGCTGATGGTGTGCGCCGGTATGGCCCGACGTTACCAAAGAAAAGCGGCTGCAGCCGGTGAAAAGCAGACTGCAGCCGTCAGAACCTAGTGCCGCTTGAGGGGCCGAACCAGGTTGTCCAGCCCTTCAACTTTGATAAGCAGCGTCAGGGCCATTAACTCACCGAGATGGCCCTGCGGAAACTCCCCTTTGCGGGAAAACCACAGCAGATACTCTTCCGGTACATCAATCAGCATCCGGCCTTTGTATTTGCCAAACGGCATTGCCGTATTGGCTATCTCAATGAGCTGTTCTTTGTCCATTTAGTCACCCAACAGACGAATCATTTCCGCTTCGTCGATAACCTGAATGCCCAGCTCCTGCGCCTTGACAAGCTTGGAACCGGCCGCTTCACCGGCGATAACCAGGTCAGTTTTTTTCGACACGCTGCCCGCCACTTTTGCCCCCAGCGCCGTCAGCCTGTCTTTGGCTTCATCACGGGAGAGAATGCTCAGCGAACCGGTCAGCACTACGGTTTTTCCGGCAAACGGGCTATCAATCTCTTCGGCTTTGACCACCACGGGATCCGGCCAGCGAACGCCCGCCTCTTCTCTCAGCTGACGAATAACCTCCCGGTTACTCTCCTCCGCAAAGAAGTTAAAGGTGTGCGTGGCGACCACAATGCCGACGTCCGGCACTTTTTGCAGATCGTCGATGCTGGCCGCCGCCAGTGCATCCAGGGTGCCAAAATGTGCAGCCAGCCCTGCGGCGGTAGCCTCCCCGACTTCACGAATGCCTAAGGCATACAGGAAGCGTGCAAAGGTCGTTTCTTTGGCTTTTTCCAGTGCATCCACCGTATTCTGCGCGGACTTAGGCCCCATGCGATCCAGCCCGGTCAGCTTGCCCGCCGTCAGCTTAAACAGGTCGGCAGGCGTGTGGACGTACTCTTTTTCCACCAGCTGATCGATGATTTTGTCGCCCATGCCGTCAACGTCCAGCGCCCGGCGAGAAACAAAGTGCTTGAGGGCTTCTTTACGCTGAGCACCGCAGATAAGGCCGCCGGTACAGCGCGTCACCGCTTCGCCTTCTACGCGCTCAACGTCTGAGCCACAGACAGGGCAGTGCGTTGGGAAAATGATTTCCTGAGTATCTTCAGGACGTTCTGACTCAACCACGCCCACAACCTGCGGAATAACGTCGCCAGCGCGGCGGATAACAACCCTGTCACCAATGCGCAGGCCAAGCCGCTCGATTTCATCTGCGTTGTGCAGCGTGGCGTTGCTGACCAGCACCCCGGCAACCTGCACCGGCTCCAGACGAGCCACCGGCGTAATCGCGCCGGTACGACCTACCTGGAATTCCACGTCACGCACGGTGGTCATCTGTTCCTGTGCAGGGAATTTAAAGGCCACGGCCCAACGCGGCGCTCTCGCCACAAAGCCCAGCGTTTCCTGCAGCGCAAGCGAGTCAACTTTGATGACCACGCCGTCAATATCAAAGCCCAGCGTGGGGCGATCGGCCTCTACCTGATGGTAAAACGCCAGCACTTCTTCAGGCGTACTGCACAGACGGATGCGGTCGCTGACCGGTAAGCCCCAGGCTTTAAACTGCTGTAAACGAGCCATGTGGCTTGCCGGAAGCTCACCGCCTTCCAGCAGGCCTACGCCGTAGCAGAAGAAGGTCAGCGGGCGTTTAGCGGTGATTCGCGGATCCAGCTGGCGCAAGGAACCGGCAGCGGCATTGCGCGGGTTGGCAAAGACTTTCCCACCGGTGCGGCGAGCTTCTTCGTTAATTTTCTCAAACCCGGCCTGCGGCAGAAACACTTCGCCGCGGACCTCGACACGGCGAGGAATATTCTCTCCCGTCAGCTTGAGAGGGATCGCGCGGATGGTACGAACGTTTGCGGTAATATTTTCGCCTGTAGTGCCGTCGCCACGCGTTGCGGCCCGCACCAGAACACCGTCCTCATACAGCAGGCTTACCGCCAGCCCGTCGAGCTTCAGCTCACAGCAAAACGTCAGGGCATCGGTGCTTTTCAGCCTGTCCTGCACGCGCTTGTTAAACGCCAGGTAGCTTGCTTCGTCGAAGACGTTATCCAGCGACAGCATCGGAACTTCGTGACGTACCTGGGTAAACTCACTGAGCGGCGCCGCGCCGACGCGCTGGGTCGGGGAATCCTGGGTAATCAGCTCCGGATGAGCCTCTTCAAGCTCGCGCAGCTCGCGCATCAGCCTGTCGTATTCGGCGTCCGGAATTTCGGGATTATCCTGCACATGGTACAGATATTCATGATGGCGAAGCGTGGTTCGCAGGTGGTTGAGTTGTTGTTCGATTGAGTCCATATCGCACCATCAATGATAAAAAACCCCCGACAGGCGGGGGTTCAGGAGGAAGATTCAGGCCAGGGTTCAGGCGTTGGCTTCAAGAACCTCGCGGATCCTGTCCTGATACTCGCGCAGCTTTTGCGGAGTCATCAT
Organism: Cedecea selenatireducens; assembly: GCF_042138895.1. Classification (NCBI taxonomy): domain Bacteria; kingdom Pseudomonadati; phylum Pseudomonadota; class Gammaproteobacteria; order Enterobacterales; family Enterobacteriaceae; genus Cedecea; species Cedecea selenatireducens. Next base: position 263,885 of record NZ_JBHIKW010000002.1, read on the forward strand.
GCGACGCTGATCGTCCATCACCACGCCGCCGACTTCATCGGCGATGTGCTGCGCAGACTGCAGCATCAGCTTAAAGTTTTGCACTGCATCACCGTAGGACGGAACCTGCATAAAGATGGTCACGCCTGGGGTGGCGAAATCAGCCATGTTCTCAGGGTCAAAAGAGCCTGGTTTGACCATGTTCGCAAGGCTAAACAGAACCGGGCCGCTGCCGTCCGGGCTAAGGTGGCGATGGAAGATATTCATCTCACCAAATTTGAATCCAGCCTGCTGAATGCTGTTTAACAACAGCTCGCCGTTGAGCATAGTCCCGGCGTGGGCGGCCACGTTCATCACGATCACCGTCTCTTTCTTCACCGGTGCAGGCTGAGGTGCCGGTTCGGCAACAACAGGTTCTGGCGTTGGCTCAGGTTCAGCGGTGAACGGCTGTGGCGCAGGCTGAACTGGCACAACAGGCTGTTCAGGCACAGGTGCAGCCGGAGCAGGTACCGGAGGCGCTACAGGGCGCACAGGTTCAACGTATTGAGGAACGGGTTCAACGTGGCGCGGAGCAACAGGCTCAGGCTGACGTGGCGGTGCAGCAGGACGAGGTTCTGCTGACGCGTACGGCGGCTCGTAGTTGTGCTGAGGTGCCTGAGGCTGACGCGGCGCACTTGCTTCGCGCGAGACGGACTCCGGCGCAGGGGCAGTACGACGCACTCGCACCTCACCGACGCCTTCCTCTTCTTCATCGTCCTCTTCTTCGTAATCGTCACGCTTCGACTTCATACGTTTCAATGGGCGATCGCGGAACACGGAAGAGCGTTCCTTACGACTGGTCCACAGACCGTGTACCAGTAAGGCTATTATGGCGATTGCGCCAACAATGATTAATATCAGACGCAAATCCTGCATCATTATATTCTCTGTTGTTCTAACACCTTGCCACCGCGGCAAACATTTACTCACTAAGAGTATTTGCCCATCTGCCCAAGTGCAAGTGCGAGCACGGTTTTCTCACCATAAAGATAGCTCAAAGGCACCTTTTCGCTGTTTTTTCGAACAATTCCTGGTGAGTTTTTCTGAATGCAGTCAGTTATGATAGCCACGCAGCTAACTGCATCGACCTTATAAGGAGTCTGCACAGATTATGGTTTCATCTTCCGGAGCCGCGCCGCGCAGTGGCGTTTATTATTTTTCCCAGGGCTGGAAACTGGTCCGCGAACCCGGCATCAAGCGCTTCGTGCTGCTGCCGCTGCTGGTCAATATTATTTTGATGGGCGGCGCTTTCTGGTGGCTATTTACCCGGCTTGATGTCTGGATCCCAGCCATGATGAGCCACGTGCCGGACTGGCTGCAGTGGTTAAGCTACTTGCTTTGGCCGCTGGTAACGCTCTCCGTGCTGCTGGTATTTGGTTACTTCTTTTCGACTATCGCAAACATCATCGCCGCCCCGTTTAGCGGGTTGCTGGCGGAGCAGCTTGAAGCCAGACTTACGGGCGCAACGCCGCCGGATACGGGCGTGCTGGGCATCATGAAGGATCTGCCGCGCATCATGAAGCGTGAATGGCAAAAGCTGGCGTGGTATTTGCCGCGCGCGATAGTCCTGCTGCTGCTCTACTTTATCCCAGGTATCGGCCAGACCGTCGCCCCGGTGCTGTGGTTCCTGTTCAGCGCCTGGATGCTGGTCATCCAGTATTGCGATTACCCGTTCGATAACCACAAGGTACCGTTTAAGCAAATGCGGGTGGCGCTTCGCGAGAAAAAGGTCGTCAACATGCAGTTTGGCGCGCTGGTAAGCCTGTTCACCCTGATCCCTGTCCTGAATCTTTTTATCATGCCGGTTGCCGTATGCGGCGCGACGGCAATGTGGGTGGACTGCTACCGGGCAAAACACGCCATGTGGAAATAACCACCCTCCGGAAGGGGAAGCCGCTTATGCCATTGCTTATTCCATGTTGCATTGGCTTATTCCCCTTCCACCTATAGATATGCTATTTCCTTACTTCCGCATATTTCCTGAGCGGGTATGCTGGACCGGTATCCCAAAATTCAGACAGTTAAGGACGAGCCATGAGCAAAATTTATGAAGACAACTCCCTGACAATCGGCCACACGCCGCTGGTTCGCCTGAACCGTATCGGCAACGGACGCATTCTGGCTAAGGTGGAGTCCCGTAACCCAAGCTTTAGCGTTAAATGCCGTATTGGCGCCAACATGATTTGGGATGCCGAAAAACGCGGCGTGCTGAAACCAGGCGTGGAGTTAGTTGAACCGACCAGTGGCAACACCGGTATCGCTCTGGCCTACGTCGCGGCAGCGCGTGGTTATAAACTGACGCTAACCATGCCGGAAACCATGAGCATTGAGCGCCGCAAGTTGCTCAAAGCCCTGGGCGCAAACCTGGTGCTGACGGAAGGCGCGAAAGGCATGAAGGGCGCTATCCAGAAGGCCGAGGAAATCGTGGCCAGCGATCCGGCTAAATACCTGCTGCTGCAGCAGTTCAGCAACCCGGCTAACCCAGAAATTCATGAAAAAACCACCGGCCCGGAAATCTGGGAAGATACCGATGGTGAAGTGGACGTGTTTATTGCAGGTGTAGGTACCGGCGGTACGCTGACCGGCGTCAGCCGCTACATCAAAAACACCAAAGGCAAAACCTCGCTGATTAGCGTGGCGGTAGAGCCAACGGATTCTCCGGTGATTACTCAGGCGCTGGCCGGTGAAGAGCTGAAGCCGGGCCCACATAAAATACAGGGTATCGGCGCGGGTTTTATCCCCGGTAACCTGGACCTTAAGCTTATCGATAAAGTCGTTACCATCAGCAATGACGATGCTATTTCTACCGCTCGCCGCCTGATGGACGAAGAAGGTATTCTGGCCGGTATTTCTTCCGGCGCCGCCGTTGCCGCTGCGCTGAAACTTCAGGAAGACGAAGCCTTTACCAACAAGAATATTGTGGTTATCCTTCCGTCCTCCGGGGAGCGCTATTTGAGTACTGCTTTGTTTGCCGATCTGTTCACTGAGAAAGAACTGCAACAGTAATGCCAGTATTTGATATATGCTTAAAAAAGCACCCGCGAGGGTGCTTTTTTGTGGCATACATCAAACTTTCACCCTCATCGGCATTGCGCTTACCCCCGCAGGTCTGGTATTTAACCAGCAATTATTTTGATGCGCGAAATTAATCAAGCTGTGAGTCAGGTCTGCTGAATCGATTTAACGATTTGGTGCATATTCGCTTTTCACGGCATAATGGTTATGAATCGGCGAAACGCTATTGGCGTCTTTATTCGCGATTCCTATGCATCCAGTGCTTCGTTTCAACAACGGTGGCGCTAACGATACAGGCTAAAGTTTGGCCGCCAGGCTAGACTTTAGTTCCACAACACTAAACCTATAAGTTGGGGAAATACAATGTTCCAGCAAGAAGTAACTATTACCGCTCCGAACGGTCTGCATACCCGCCCTGCTGCTCAGTTTGTTAAAGAAGCTAAAGGCTTCACTTCCGAAATCACCGTGACTTCTAACGGCAAAAGCGCTAGCGCTAAAAGCCTGTTCAAGCTGCAAACTCTGGGCCTGACTCAGGGTACCGTAGTGACCCTCTCCGCCGAAGGCGAAGATGAGCAGAAAGCCGTTGAACATTTAGTAAAACTGATGGCTGAACTCGAGTAAGTTCTGGGTTCTTCGTAAATATCAGTCACAAGTAAGGTAGGGTTATGATTTCAGGCATTTTAGCATCCCCGGGTATCGCTTTCGGCAAAGCACTTTTGCTGAAGGAAGATGAAATTGTCATCGACCGGAAGAAGATTTCTGCCGACAAAGTTGAGCAGGAAGTTGAACGTTTCATTAGCGGGCGCGCCAAAGCATCCGAGCAGTTAGAAGCGATCAAAATTAAAGCTGGCGAGACCTTCGGTGAAGAAAAGGAAGCTATCTTCGAAGGCCACATTATGTTGCTGGAAGACGAAGAGCTCGAGCAGGAAATCATAGCCCTTATCAAAGACAAGCTGGTCACGGCGGACGCTGCTGCGTACGAAGTGATTGAAGGCCAGGCCACGGCTCTCGAAGAGCTGGATGACGAATACCTGAAAGAGCGCGCGGCCGACGTGCGTGACATCGGTAAGCGTCTGCTGCAGAACATTCTCGGCCTGAACATTATCGATTTAAGCGCCATTAAGGATGAAGTTATCCTGGTTGCTAAAGATCTGACGCCGTCTGAAACCGCACAGCTGAACCTGAAAAAGGTGCTGGGTTTCATCACCGACATCGGCGGACGTACCTCCCACACCTCTATCATGGCCCGCTCCCTTGAGCTGCCAGCGATTGTGGGCACCGGTAGCGTGACCTCCGACGTGAAAAACGACGACTATCTGATCCTCGATGCGGTTAACAACAAAGTTTACGTTAACCCGACCAACGAGCAGATCGAAGAGCTGCGCGCCGTTCAACAGCAGGTTGCCTCTGAAAAAGCAGAGCTGGCCAAGCTGAAGGACCTACCGGCTATCACCCTTGACGGCCATCAGGTCGAAGTGTGCGCCAACATTGGTACCGTGCGTGATATCGACGGTGCTGAGCGTAACGGCGCAGAAGGTGTAGGTCTGTATCGTACCGAATTCCTGTTCATGGACCGTGACTCACTGCCGACCGAAGAAGAGCAGTTTGCCGCGTACAAAGCCGTGGCTGAAGCCTGTGGCTCTCAGGCGGTCATCGTCCGCACCATGGACATCGGCGGCGACAAAGAGCTGCCGTACATGAACTTCCCTAAAGAAGAAAACCCGTTCCTGGGCTGGCGTGCAATTCGTATCGCCATGGATCGCAAAGAGATCCTGCGTGACCAGGTTCGTGCCATTCTGCGCGCCTCTGCTTTCGGCAAACTGCGCATCATGTTCCCGATGATCATCTCCGTTGAAGAAGTGCGTGCGCTGAGAAAAGAGATTGAGATCTACAAACAGGAACTGCGTGACGAAGGGAAAGCGTTCGATGAATCTATCGAAATCGGCGTGATGGTTGAAACGCCTGCGGCAGCGACGATTGCTCGTCACCTGGCCAAAGAAGTTGACTTCTTCAGCATCGGCACCAACGATTTAACTCAGTACACCCTGGCAGTTGACCGTGGTAATGATATGATTTCACATCTTTACCAGCCAATGTCGCCGTCCGTACTGACTCTGATTAAGCAAGTTATTGATGCTTCTCATGCAGAAGGTAAATGGACCGGTATGTGTGGTGAGCTTGCGGGCGACGAACGTGCTACACTTCTGTTGCTTGGGATGGGCCTGGACGAATTCAGTATGAGCGCCATTTCTATCCCACGTATCAAGAAGATTATTCGTAACACGAACTTCGAAGATGCGAAAGTGTTAGCAGAGCAGGCTCTTGCTCAACCGACAACGGACGAGTTAATGACGCTGGTTAACAAGTTCATTGAAGAAAAAACAATCTGCTAATTCACGAGATGCTGCCCAAATTACTGCTTAGGAGAGAAGGCTAATGGGGTTATTTAGTAAACTGTTCGGTGATAAAGGCAATAGCGACACCGGAACCATTGAGATCGTTGCTCCACTGTCTGGCGAAATCGTTAACATTGAAGACGTGCCTGACGTCGTTTTTGCTGAAAAAATCGTTGGTGATGGTATTGCTATCAAACCAACCGGCAACAAAATGGTTGCACCGGTTGACGGCACCATCGGTAAAATCTTTGAAACCAACCATGCCTTCTCTATCGAATCCGATAGCGGCATTGAGCTGTTCGTTCACTTTGGTATCGACACCGTTGAGCTGAAAGGCGAAGGCTTCAAGCGCATCGCTGAAGAAGGCCAGCGCGTGAAGAAAGGCGACGTGGTTATTGAGTTCGACCTGCCGCTGCTGGAAGAGAAAGCCAAGTCTACCCTGACGCCGGTTGTTATCTCCAACATGGACGAAATCAAAGAGCTGATCAAACTGACTGGTAGCGTAACCGTTGGCGAAACCCCGGTTATCCGCATCAAGAAGTAAGATTCAAGCAGAGAAAAGGCACCTCAGGGTGCCTTTTTTATTGGCCGCCGTTTAGCGCGGAAGAATCAGCTCATCCGAGCGCTGAGCCTGGGTCCAGGCCATCACTTCAAACACCCTGTGCGCCGCCTCACCTGCCGCCACCGCAACCCGCTTCCCTTCCAGAATACGGCTGACCAGCTCGGCACAGAACAAATCCCCGGTTCCCTTCAGGTCGGTTACCACACGCTCATGGCTGGTCACATCTACCGCATCGGCGGTCACAGTCACCACGGAAATCGTATCAGCGCTATTCCCCGGCGCACTGGTAATCACCACCCAGCGCAGGGTGTCAGACAGCAGGCTTCTGGCAGCAATCACCGCCAGCTCCAGCGTGTCGCACGGCATCCCGGTCAGAATATGTAGCTCAAAAAGATTTGGCGTCAGCCCCTGGGCATGCGGCAACAGATCAGTGCGATAAGCTTCGGGAATACCCGGTTTGACATAAATACCGCTGTCCGTATCACCGATAACCGGATCGACGAGGATCAGCAAATCAGGATGGCTTGCGCGCCTTTCACGCAGCCAGTCCGCCAGCAGATGAATCTGTTCCGCACTGCCCATATAACCGGTCGTCACCGCTTTTAGCTCGCGTAAGGCGTCACGCTCTTCCAGCGCCCGCAGGTAACCGCGGAACCACTCTGCCGGGATCACGCCGCCGTAAAACGTATCGTAATGCGGCGTATTGCTGAACAACACAGTCGGCACCGCCATCACCCGCCAGCCGTGCTGCTGAATCGCCGGTACCGCGATGCTGTTGCCGACGCTGCCGTAAACCACCTGAGACTGTACCGCGACAATATCGGTCTGCAGCGCCCTGCCCGAGTCGTGAAACAGTACCGACTGTATATCGTTATCCTGAGCCATCTTCCCTTCCTCCGGCGCGTCAGATACCCGCCCCCTGAACGTAGCTTTCCTCGCCAAACACGCCGGTAGAGAGATAGCGGTCACCCCTGTCGCAGATAATCGCCACTACCACGGCTCCTGGATTTGCTTTCGCCACTCGTAACGCACCGGCCACTGCGCCACCGGAACTTACGCCGCAAAAAATCCCCTCTTCCATCGCCAGGCGGCGCATGGTCTGCTCGGCTTCCGTCTGCGCCATATCGATGACTTCATCCACCAGCGTAGGGTTGAAAATCTTCGGCAGCCACTCTTCAGGCCAACGGCGAATGCCCGGAATACTGCTGCCCTCTTCCGGCTGCAGACCGACGATTGTCACCGGCTTGCTTTGCTCGCGCATAAAGCGGCTGACGCCGGTAATCGTGCCCGTTGTGCCCATGCTGGAAACAAAGTGAGTTATACGCCCTTCGGTCTGACGCCAGATTTCCGGCCCGGTGGTGGCGTAATGCGCCAGCGGGTTATCCGGGTTATTAAACTGGTCGAGAATTTTTCCTTCGCCGCGATCGGCCATCTGCTGGGCCAGCTCTCGCGCGCCTTCCATGCCCTGTGCCTTGCTGACCAGAATCAGCTCTGCGCCGTAGGCCTGCATCGCCGCCTTGCGTTCCATGCTCATGTTGTCCGGCATCAGCAGCTTCATGCGGTAACCTTTGAGCGCGGCGATCATCGCCAGCGCGATGCCGGTATTGCCGCTGGTCGCTTCAATGAGCGTGTCACCGGGCTTAATGTCCCCGCGCTTTTCCGCCTGAACAATCATCGACAGCGCCGCACGGTCTTTTACCGAGCCAGCGGGGTTGTTGCCCTCAAGCTTGACCCAGATTTCGCTGCCGTTGGTCAGCCCGCTGCGCTGCAGTCGAACCAGAGGAGTATTGCCAATTGTGCTTTCTAAAGTGATCACTTGCCTGCCCGCAATAAAAGAAAAAAGCGGCCACATTGGGCCGCCTGTGCGTGTCCTGTCGGGGTAAATTATCAGGCAGACTGCGCCAGGTCTACACCCTGAATACGGTTGACGCCTTCGTACAGGCGAGCGTTTTGTAATCCCACAAACAGGCGCTCGCCGCGCTGCGGGATTTGCTGCTCTTTCAGAACCACCGTCAGCGGTTCGTTATACCAGCCAAGCGGCTGCACCACCAGCTGCATAAAGTGCCCGCGCGGGCTGACTTCCAGCACCTGCACCGGCAGCGGCGAATCAAGATTGGTACGGCGGCTTACGTCTACTTCCCAGGGGCGCAGGAACAGATCGACATCGCCCTGATAGGCCGGCGTGAAGCCCAGCGGCCAGCGGTGTGCACCCACGTGGAACTGGCTCCCGCGAATCACGCCCTTCAGGCGATTAACCTCGCCCAGGAACTCCAGCACAAAGCGGGTTGCCGGTTCACGCCAGACGGTTTCAGGGGTATCCACCTGCTCGATATTCCCCTGGCTCATCACCACCACGCGGTCAGCAACTTCCATCGCTTCTTCCTGGTCGTGGGTCACAAACACGCTGGTGAACTTTAATTCTTCATGCAGCTCGCGCAGCCAGCGGCGCAGCTCTTTACGCACCTGAGCATCCAGCGCGCCAAACGGCTCGTCCAGCAGCAGAATCTGTGGCTCAACCGCCAGCGCTCGCGCCAGGGCCACGCGCTGCTTCTGCCCGCCGGAAAGCTGCGCCGGGTAGCGGTCAGCAAGATGGGCAAGCTGCACCATCTCCAATAGCCTGGTGACCTTCTGCTTGATGCCAGCGGCGGAAGGACGCTCGCGACGAGGCAAAACGGTTAAACCAAAGGCAATGTTGTCGAAAACCGACATATGGCGGAACAACGCATAATGCTGAAACACGAAGCCCACTTTACGGTCACGAGCGTGCATGCGGCTCACGTCGGTGCCGTTAAAGCTAATGCGGCCGCTGTTCTGATGCTCCAGCCCGGCAATAATACGCAGCAGCGTGGTTTTACCGGAGCCGGACGGCCCAAGCAGCGCCACCATCTGACCAGAAGGGATATCCAGCGAGATATCGTTCAGCACCTGGGTGCGTCCAAAAGACTTCTTAATATTGGCAATATCAATGCTCATGATTTTCCTCCTGCTTCAGGCGTTTTTCCTGATTATTCAGGCGCCACTGCACTGCACTCTTTAAGAACAACGTCAAAACCGCCATCAGGGTTAACAGCGCGGCGGCGGTAAACGAGCCGACGGTGTTGTAATCCTGTTGCAGCAATTCAATCTGTAACGGCAGCGAGAACGTCTCGCCGCGAATCGAGCCGGACACCACCGACACCGCGCCAAACTCACCGATAGCGCGGGCGTTAGTCAGCACCACGCCATAAAGCAGCGCCCAGCGGATATTGGGCAGCGTCACGCGGCGGAACATCTGCCAGCCTGAAGCGCCGAGCAAAATCGCGGCTTCATCTTCCTGGCTGCCCTGGCTTAGCATCACCGGCACCAGCTCACGCACCACAAACGGACAGGTGACGAAGATAGTCACCAGCACCATCCCCGGCCAGGCAAACATAATCTGCAGGTTGTGAGCGTCAAGGAAGCCCGCCAGCGGGCCATTAGAGCCGTAAAAAAGCAGGTAAACCAGGCCCGCAACCACCGGGGAAACGGCAAACGGAATATCCAGCAGCGTCAGCAGCAGCTGGCGGCCAGGGAAGTTAAAGCGCGTCACCAGCCAGGCAAGCAGCGTGCCGAACACCAGGTTTACCGGCACGGTAATCAGGGCAATCATCACCGTCAGCCAGATGGCGTGCAGCATGTCCGGGTTAGCGATATTTTGCAGCGCCGGCATCAGCCCTTTGGAAAAGGCCTCCACAAAAATTGACGCGACCGGCACCACCAGAATCAGGAAAGAGACCAGCACGCCGATGGCGATAAGCGCCCATTTTTCCCAGTTAATGCGGGAACGTTTGTAGCTTTTCAAAGCAGTTACGTCCGTCATCAGTGACCTACCACGCGCCGACCAAAGCGACTCTGCAACGTATTAATGGTGAACAGCAGCAGCAGTGACGCCGCCAGAATAACCGAGGCAATAGCGCTGGCTGCCGGGTAATCAAACTCTTGCAGGCGCACGAAGATCATCAGCGAGGTCACCTCGGTCTTCCAGGCGATGTTTCCGGCGATAAAGATAACCGCGCCGAATTCACCCAGGCTGCGGGTGAAGGAGAGCGCCACGCCCGCCATCAGCGCCGGAGACAGCTCAGGCAGCACCACGCGGCGGAAGCTCTGCCAGCGCGTAGCGCCGAGCGTTTCAGCGGCCTCTTCGTATTCTGGCCCCAGCTCTTCCAGCACGGGCTGAACGGTACGCACCACGAACGGAATGCTGGTAAAAGCCATCGCGACGGCAATCCCCAGCCAGGTGTAGGTCACTTTGATGCCGAACTGCGCCAGCCACTCGCCGTACCAGCCGTTCACGGAAAACAGCCCTGCGAGGGTTAAACCTGCCACTGCGGTCGGTAATGCAAACGGTAAATCCATCAGCGCATCAAGCAGGCTACGGCCAGGAAACTGGTAACGGGTCAGGATCCACGCCATTAACAGGCCGAATACGCCGTTGAACACCGAAGCCAGCGCGGCGGAAAGCAGCGTGACTTTATAGGCGGCGACCACCTGCGGATTGGTGATAACTTCCCAGTACTGGGACAACGACATTTGTGCCAGCTGCATCACCAACGCGCTCAGCGGCAGCAGCAGGATCAGGCAAACGAACAGCAGGCTGGTGCCGAGGCTAAGCGTAAACCCCGGCAGCACGCGTTTTGAGCGACTGGCAAACATCAACTACGCCCCGCCGCCAGCAGCTTGTCCAGCTCCCCGCCGGTAGCGAAATGCGTTTTCATCACGTCAGGCCAGCTACCGAACGCATCTTCCACGCGGAACAGCTCGGTCTGTGGGAATTTGTCTTTCAGCTTGCCCATTACCTGCGGGTTATTCACGCGGTAGTAGTAGTCAGTGATGATGGTCTGAGCCTGCGGGCTGTAGAGATAATTCAGGTAATCCTTCGCCGCTTTTTCGGTGCCGTTGGCCTTTACGTTCTTATCTACCCAGGCGACGGGGAATTCGGCCAGGATGTTCACCTTCGGCACCACGACCTCATAACCGTCTTTGGCGTACTGGTTGCGAATGTTATTCACTTCTGACTCAAAAGAGATAAGCACGTCGCCCAGCCCACGCTCGACGAAGGAAGTCGTCGCGCCGCGGCCGCCGGTATCAAACACTTCGACGTTCTTCAGGAATTGGGTCATGAACTGCTCGGTTTTGGCTTTATCGCCGCCGTCAGCTTTGTCTGCCGCACCCCAGGCCGCCAGATAGGTATATCGGGCGTTCCCGGAAGTTTTAGGATTTGGGAAAATCAGTTTTACGTCGGGGCGCACCAGGTCGCTCCAGTCGTGGATGTTCTTCGGGTTGCCCTTGCGCACCAGGAAAGCCATGGTGGAGTAGAAAGGCGAGCTGTTGTTCCCCAGACGGCTTTGCCAGTCAGCCGGGATCAGGTTGCCTTTATCGTGCAGGATCTGCACATCGGTCACCTGGTTATAAGTTACAACGTCGGCTTTTAAGCCCTGCAAAATCGCCAGCGCCTGTTTTGATGACCCGGCATGAGATTGTTTTATCGTCAGCTTATCGCCGTTATTTTCCTGCGCCCACTGTTTCTCAAACGGCGGGTTTAGCGCGGCAAAAAGCTCACGCGACACATCATAAGAGCTATTCAGCAGCTCTGTTGCATGGGCAGAGCCTGCCAGCAGCAAAGAGACAGCGAGCGCGTTCCATACTTTTTTGACTGACCTGATTGCCATGCTTCGCCCTTATAAATGTGATGATAGTCATGATTAACTGACGTTCAGTGTATTTATAACGAGCGATAAAGCTGTAACGCTTTTATATACCGTTTGGCGATTTACAAGAAGAAAGGGATATAAGAAAGCGGCGTAGCAAACGCTACGCCGGAGGGGATTACAGGCTCAGTAATTTATCGAGCGAAGGCGCGAAGTAGTAGCCGCCGGTGACCGGCTTAGTGAAGCGCAGCATACCGTCGCGCTTGCCGTCTGTGTCGCCGAACATGCTCAGCAGCTGCTGCTCAATGTTATGCAGACGCGCGCAATAGGCGATGAAATAGAGGCCGTGCACGCCGCTGGCGGTGCCGTAAGGCAGGCTCTGGCGCACAATCTTCAATCCTTTGCCGTCTTCTTTCAGATCGACGCGGCTCAGGTGAGAAGTGGCCGGACGCGCGTCGCCGTCGATCTCTTCGTTTTCCTGTTTGGTGCGGCCAAAGATCATCTCCTGGTCGTGGACGCTCAGGCGATTAAGCTGCTTCAGGTTATGTTCCCAACGCTGCACCAGCACGTAGCTGCCGCCGGCATCCACGCCTTCGTTGATAACGGCAACCAGGCGGCGATTTTCTTCACCTTTTGGGTTTTCGGTTCCGTCCACAAAGCCGCTCAGATCGCGCTCTTCCACCCAGCGGAAGCCGTGAATCTCTTCTTCAATTTTCAGCGCATCGCCGAACGCGGCCAGCGCGGCCTGAGCCACGGAGAAGTTCACGTCATGGCGCAGAGAAAGAATGTGGATCATCACATCGTGCTGGGTAGCTGGCGCCAGGCCTTTGCCCAATGGCGTAAAGTTTTTCAGCTCTGCGGCACCTTCGCCTTTGCTGAGGTCACGCCACAGATCGTGCCCGAAACCGATGGTGGCCCCGAGCATTGCGTCAGGGAATTTTTCCTGGAAAGCATTCAGCGCATCAATAAAGGTTTTGCACCCTGCGCTCAGCGCGCTGAAGTCGCCCTGGACAGAAGCTTCCAGCCAAACGGCGGCACGACAATGTTCCGGCAGAATGCCGCTTTGAACCCGAGACATGATTCCTCCTGAAAAAATGCCACCGTCTGGTGGCACATAAATATGATGCCACCAGACGGTGGCATTTATCGGGCTATTTTAACCTGATTCATTCACGCCGACTTGCGGCGGCGCAAATTTTATCGACGCCAGATAATTTTGTTAAGCGTCCATTTCTTCAGCGTATCATCCGACGGCATTAACCCTTCCGGCCCGTGCCACTCGCCCTTAAACAGGTAGCTAATATGCTGGCTGTTCGGTGCCTGACAGATAACCCCTTCCGCATCGTCGCCGGTGCCCTTTTCGCAGGCCCCGAACGCTTTGTCATAAAGGTCGCTGAAAGGCGTGCCAATTTTTACGCCGCTGGCGGTTTTAACGTCCTCATCCATGACATCAACCTGACTGACGCTGCCTTTTTCGCCGTTCACCACCAGCTTGACGTCTTTGTCTTTCATCGCCTCAAAGTAACGCACGATGGTGCCATTTTCGGTTTTCATGCCGCTGCGCAGGCGATAGTTATCGTTTAATCCCTCGCTCACGGCCTTCTCATCCATCGCGGTAGCGGAGGTCAGTTTGCCCACGCCCTGCTCGCTCACTTCAACGGAAGATCCAAACCAGTTCCACGGATAAGCGGAAGACCAGTTAACGGCAGACAGCGTGGAACAGCCGCTCAGAACCAGCGGCAGGCCTAACAGCATCAGGCGCAGAGATTTCATTGATGATTCCTTTTCAAAAAATGGTAACGGCCTTTGGAGTCCGGGGAAGGTAAAAAGTGCCGCCTTAATCGTTTTTCAGGGCAAAGTAATCCCGCAGCCGGCGGTTAGCCAGCAGCCACCAGAGCGCAAAAAGATCGGCCGCCAGCAAAACAATTGTGGTGCCGGTCAGCGCTTCGTCCCCGGCCAGTAACGCAAGCTGCCATACCAGCAGCCCAACCTGAGCGGCGACCAGCAGCCAGCGGAACGCCCGCCAGAATCCCGGCCACAGGTGGCGTCGCCCGCTGAGCATAAAGGCCAAAGCGGCCGGAATGCCGGGGATCAGCCCTAGCCAGAAATTATCTCGATCGGGATAAAACAGGCCCAGTAGCGCGTCGCCCTGTTGACGAGAAGCCCCGGCAAGCACCAGCAAAACCCAGGTACGGGCCTGTAATAACAACACCGCCCAGAACAGCAGCGGTGCTTTTAGGTTGCCTTGTGAGTCGTAATCAGCAGGCGGATACATGGCATAAACACATCTGAAAATTAATATTCCTGATCTTCAATCAGCCGCTTGCCGAGCAAAATGGTGTCCTGGTGCTCATAGTCGAGCTTTTCATAGAGGCCGATAACCAGATCGTTCTCTTCGCGCACCATGATGTGGATTTTCGGGCAGCCACGGGCAATCAGCTTCTTTTCCAGCCGGTTTAGCAACGCGTTAGCAATGCCCCGGCCCCGAAACTCCGGATGCACGCCCAGGTAATAAGCAGAGCCACGATGCCCGTCATAGCCGCCCATCAGCGAGCCGACGATTTCGCCGCCCACTTCCGCGACCAGAAACAGATCCGCATCGTGGTGCAGCTTACGTTCAATGTCCATTTCAGGGTCATTCCATGGGCGCAGTAAATCGCAGCGCTCCCAAAGGGTGATGACCTCTTCGAAATCTTCCTGGCGAAAAACGCGAATTTCCATGGTATTAGCCACCTTAAGCCGTAAAAGGTTGATTATGGCGTTAACCGTCCGTTAAGCCAATAACTGCCGCAAAAGCGCGAAAAAAATGGCATAATCTCCGACCAGTCACGAAATGAAACGAATGGATATACATTTCTGACTCCAGAGTGTCGTTTGCCTGGTGCCGATACGTTATAACTTCCCATCTGGACTCCATAAGATAAATAATTCATCCGCATGAGCAAAATTAAATCGCTAACGCAACTTACGACGCGCCGCCAGGTCCTGCTCACGGGTTTAGCGGCGTTAACGCTAACCGGTATGAACAAAGCGCTGGCAAAGGAAGAAGCCAAAACGCTGAAAACCACTAATTCCCACAGCAAAGTGGCTAAAAAATCCGGGGCGAAGCGCATTGTGATGCTCGACCCGGGCCACGGCGGCATCGACACCGGGGCTATCGGCCACGGCGGGTCGAAAGAAAAACACGTGGTCCTGGCCATCGCCAAGAACGTACGCAGCATTCTGCGCAGCAACGGAATAGACGCCAGGCTGACCCGCACAACGGACGAATTTATTCCGCTGTACGACCGGGTAGAAATAGCCCACAAGCACGGTGCTGACCTGTTTATGTCTATCCACGCGGATGGTTTCACCAGCCCAACCGCCGCGGGCGCATCGGTCTTTGCTCTTTCCAACCGAGGCGCAAGTAGCGCCATGGCAAAATATCTTTCCGACAAAGAGAACGCCGCGGATGACGTGGCGGGCAGCAAAGTGAAAGACAAAGATCACTACCTGCAGCAGGTTCTGTTTGATTTGGTCCAGACCGACACCATTAAAAACAGCCTCACGCTCGGCTCACACATTCTGAAGCAGATTAAGCCGGTGCATAAGCTGCACAGCCGCAGCACCGAGCAGGCCGCCTTCGTGGTGTTGAAGTCTCCGTCTATTCCTTCGGTGCTGGTGGAAACCTCGTTCATCACCAACCCCGGCGAGGAAAAGCTGCTCGGCACCACGGCCTTCCGCCAGAAAATTGCCACAGCCATTGCCTCCGGCGTGATGAGCTATTTCAACTGGTTTGATAACCACAAAGTCCACGGTAAGAAGCGTTAATTTTTATGACTCAGCCCGATATCCACGCCGTAAAACAGTTCCTGCTTTCCCTGCAGGACACCATCTGCCAACAGCTTTCCGCCCTTGATGGCTCCGCCTTCCAGGAGGATAACTGGCAGCGCGAAGGCGGCGGCGGCGGGCGAAGCCGTGTTCTGCGCGGCGGCGCGGTGTTTGAACAGGCTGGCGTAAACTTCTCCCACGTGCATGGCGATGCCATGCCTGCGTCAGCCACGGCTCACCGCCCGGAGCTGGCGGGAAGAAGTTTTCAGGCCATGGGCGTTTCTCTGGTGGTGCACCCGAACAACCCGTATGTGCCAACCAGCCACGCCAACGTGCGCTTCTTTATTGCTGAAAAGCCGGGGGCCGAGCCCGTGTGGTGGTTCGGCGGCGGCTTCGACCTGACGCCTTATTACGGCTTTGAAGAAGATGCGGTTCACTGGCACCGCACGGCACGTGACCTGTGTCAGCCGTTTGGCGAAGACGTTTTCCCGCGCTATAAAAAGTGGTGTGATGACTACTTCTTCATCAAACATCGCAACGAGCAGCGCGGCATTGGCGGGCTGTTCTTCGACGATCTGAATAAGCCAGGCTTCGACTATGGCTTCCGTTTTATTCAGGCCGTGGGGCAAGGGTATCTGGACGCTTATCTGCCGATTGTTGAACGCCGCAAAGAGACGTCGTTTGGCGAGCGCGAGCGCGACTTCCAGCTTTACCGCCGTGGGCGCTATGTAGAATTTAACCTGGTGTGGGATCGCGGCACGCTGTTTGGCCTGCAAACCGGCGGGAGAACAGAATCGATTTTAATGTCGATGCCGCCGCTGGTGCGCTGGGAGTATGACTACCAGCCGGAAGAAGGCAGCCCGGAGGCTGCCCTGTATCGTGATTTCCTGCCGGTGAAGGAGTGGGTGTAGCTTTTTTACCCTCACCCTAAGGGGCGGTCTCTTAGTCACAAACTTGGTTATGTAGGATCGGCTAAGGTCCCGTTCACTTCCAGTCCTGCTTTATCTGTCATCACCGAAGCGGTGAACGACTCGGGGAAGTCACCGTCACTTCCCCGAGACCCCGGACTCCCGGCCAAATAAATCGCCGCAAGCGGTAAACCTCCGTTTTATCTCCCAGTCCTGGGTCGCCTGAGATGCGTTCCCGACGCTCTCAGCCTCCGGCCGTTCCCGACGCCCGGACCCTGGCCAGTCGGAGAGAAAACCGAGGCGATTTAAGCCGGAACCGAGCCTCGCTTCAAGCTCATAGCCATGCTGAACATAAAGTTGCTGCAAGTCCCACAGCCTCGCCCTTGTTCCCGGCTCTCATCGCCCCCGGTTATGACCCAACTCAGGCGGGGTTGAGCTGCCGGGAGCAGCGAAAGAGAGCGATCGTCGGGAACGAATCGCGAACGACCCCAAATGTTTGGGTGATAGCCGGTGGGTTTACCGCTTCAGCGGCGATGAGCTCGCCGGGCGCCGGGGCTGTCCGGGGGATGGCGTTATCCCCCGGACACGTTCACCGTACTCTGAACGTGCAGGGGGAAACTGATTTACGGGTGAACGGAATGACTGCGGAGAGAAAGATATCTCCCGGAAGATTTGAAAGGAAAATGTGACTAAGAGGCAGCTGAGGGAGAGGGGAGCATTAGTGCTCGCTTCACCCCGTTGTCGGGGTGAAGCGAAGCTCAATTACAGCGGTGCGGTTTGCGCCTCCACGACCGCCAGCGCCACCATATTCACGATACGGCGTACAGAAGCAATCGGCGTCAGCACGTGAACAGGCTTCGCCACGCCCATCAGCACCGGCCCAACGGTTACCCCTTCAGAGCTTGAAACACGCAGCAGGTTATAGCTGATGCGCGCGGCCTCAACGTTCGGCATGATCAGAATGTTGGCCGAACCTTTCAGCGGGCTGTCCGGCATGCGCTCATGACGGATACTTTCGACCAGCGCCGCGTCCCCGTGCATCTCTCCGTCAATTTCCAGCTCCGGCGCGCGCTCGCGAACCAGTTCCAGAGTTTGGCGCATTTTGCAGGCCGCTTTGCTGTTCGATGAGCCGTAGTTGGAGTGGGACAGCAGCGCAACCTTCGGCTCAATGCCGAAGCGGCGCACCGTTTCCGCCGCCAGCAGGGTGATTTCCGTCAGCTCTTCCGGCGTTGGGTCATCGTTCACGTAGGTGTCGGCGATAAAGGTGTTGCCGCTCGGCAGCAGCAGCGCGTTCATTGCCCCGGCCGCTTTCACGCCTTCGCGGTAGCCGAACAGCTTCTCGACCACGTCAAAGTGCTCGTGGTACTCGCCGATAGTCCCGCAAATCAGGGCATCCGCCTCGCCGCGATGCACCATGATCGCCCCGATCACCGTGGTGTTGCTGATCACCGCGCGCTGCGCCTGTTCCTGGGTGATCCCCCGGCGTTTCATGATGTTGTAGTACTCGTGCCAGTACTCTTTAAAGCGCGGATCGGATTCGTTGTTCACGATCTCAAAATCTTTGCCCGGCTGAATTTGCAGCCCCAGCTTTTTGATGCGCATTTCGATAACGCTTGGGCGACCAATCAGGATTGGTTTCGCCAGCCCCAGGGTGATGAGTTCCTGCGTCGCGTGCAGCACGCGAGCTTCTTCCCCTTCGCTTAACACCACGCGCTTCGGCTCTTTGCGCGCCTGGGAGAAAATAGGCTTCATAAACAGGTTTGTTTTGTAGACAAACTCTTCCAGCTTCTCGCTGTAGGCGTTGAAATCCTGAATAGGACGTGTGGCCACGCCAGAGTCCATCGCCGCCTTCGCCACAGCCGGTGCAATCTTGACGATCAGACGTGGATCAAAAGGCTTAGGAATGATGTATTCCGGGCCAAACGTCAGCTCCTGCTCGCCGTAGGCGGAGGCGACAACGTCGCTCTGCTCGGCGTGAGCCAGCTCGGCAATCGCGTGAACCGCAGCCAGCTTCATCTCTTCGTTAATCGCCGTCGCGCCAACGTCCAGCGCGCCACGGAAGATGAACGGGAAGCACAGCACGTTGTTCACCTGGTTCGGGTAGTCAGAACGGCCGGTACAGATGATCGCTTCAGGGCGCACTTCTTTTGCCAGCGGCGGCAGAATTTCAGGCTCAGGGTTAGCCAGCGCCAGAATCAGCGGCGCCTTGCCCATCTTCTTCACCATATCCTGGGTCAGCACTTTCGGGCCGGAGCAGCCGAGGAAGATATCCGCGCCCTCAATCACGTCGTCCAGCGTGCGCTTGCCGCTGTCTTCCACGGCATAGGCGGCTTTGGTTTCCGCCATGTTCTCTTCGCGGCCTTTATAGATAACGCCCTTCGAGTCGCAGACCACGATGTTGTGTTTCTGCATGCCCAGCGCAACCAGCAGGTTCATACAGGCGATAGCGGAAGCTCCCGCGCCTGATACCACCAGCCGCACGTCGGAAATGTTCTTTTCCACTACGCGCAGGCCGTTAAGCACCGCCGCGGTACAAATAATCGCGGTGCCGTGCTGGTCGTCGTGGAATACCGGAATGTTCATCCGCTCGCGCAGCTTCTGCTCGATGTAGAAGCACTCAGGCGCTTTGATATCTTCCAGGTTGATGCCGCCAAAGGTTGGCTCCAGCGCGGCAACAATGTCGACCAGCTTGTCCGGATCCATCTCATCAATTTCGATATCGAAGACGTCGATACCGGCAAATTTTTTAAACAGAACGCCCTTGCCTTCCATCACCGGCTTGCCCGCCAGCGCGCCGATGTTGCCTAACCCCAGCACCGCGGTGCCGTTCGAGACGACACCAACGAGGTTGCCACGCGCGGTGTACTTGTAGGCGGCGAGCGGGTCCTTTTCAATTTCAAGGCAAGGTGCCGCTACGCCAGGTGAGTACGCCAGCGCCAGGTCGCGCTGGGTGGCCAGCGGTTTGGTCGGAGAAACCTGGATTTTCCCCGGGATCGGAAATTCATGGAAATCGAGGGCACTTTGCTTCAGTTGTTCATCCATTGCATCGTTCCTTTTTGGCTCTTCTTTATTGTTACGTCAGCCACGTAGTATCCCGCGGGCACGTTTCGCAAACTTTGAAGGTAGCCATACTATTAAGATTAGGCGTAATTATTGTTAGCTAACTATAGAACCAATGTTAGCGGCCGCCCCGTCATCGCCGCCCATCTGCTATGCTTTTGGGTTATGCAAAGAATGAATTTTCACGGCGAGCGACACGGAACGCTCAGGTAAGACGTTGCTTTTCAAGGAGATAGTAATGAATCAGCTAGACAGCATTAAGCAGTACACCACCGTGGTTGCCGACAGCGGTGATATCGACTCTATTCGCCACTACCAGCCTGAAGACGCCACCACCAACCCTTCACTGTTGTTGAAAGCCGCAGGACTTGAGCAATATCAGCCGCTTATTGATGACGCGCTGGCCTATGGCAAGCAGCGCGGCGGCGGCAGGGAGCAAATTGTGGCGGAAGCTAGTGACAAACTGGCGGTCAACGTGGGTGCGGAAATTCTGAAAAGCATTCCGGGGCGCGTGTCCACCGAAGTGGATGCCCGTCTGTCCTATGACAAAGAAAAAAGCATCAGCAAGGCTCGTCGCCTGGTTGAGCTGTACGCCGAGCAGGGGATCGACAAGTCCCGCATTCTTATCAAGCTGGCTTCAACCTGGGAAGGGATCCGCGCGGCGGAAGAGCTGCAGAAAGAAGGCATCAACTGCAACCTGACTCTGCTGTTCTCGTTTGCTCAGGCACGCGCCTGCGCAGAGGCTGGCGTCTTCCTGATTTCCCCGTTCGTGGGACGCATTTACGACTGGTATCAGGCACGCAAGCCGATGGATCCTTATGTGGTAGAAGAAGATCCGGGCGTGAAATCCGTGCGCAATATCTACGACTATTTCAAGCAACATAACTATGAAACCATCGTCATGGGCGCCAGCTTCCGCCGCACCGAGCAAATCCTTGCGCTGGCGGGCTGCGACAGGCTGACCATCGCGCCAAACCTGCTGCAAAAGCTGCAGGACAGCGAAGAAGAGGTTGTGCGTAAGCTGATCCCATTCTCACAGGGCTTCCGCCGCCCGGCCCCACTGAGCGAAGCTGAATTCCGCTGGGAACACAATCAGGACGCTATGGCCGTCGAAAAACTGGCCGAAGGGATCCGCCTGTTCGCCATAGACCAACGCAAACTGGAAGACCTGCTCGCCGCCAAACTTTAACAAGACCTGGAGTGAAACATGTCATCACGTAAAGAGCTTGCCAACGCCATTCGCGCCCTCAGTATGGATGCGGTCCAGAAAGCCAATTCCGGCCACCCCGGCGCGCCCATGGGCATGGCCGACATCGCCGAAGTGCTGTGGAATGACTTCCTCAGCCACAATCCGTCTAACCCGCACTGGGCCAACCGCGACCGCTTTGTGCTGTCGAACGGCCATGCGTCGATGCTGCTTTACAGCCTGCTGCACCTGAGCGGCTATGACCTGCCGCTGGAGGAGTTGAAAAACTTCCGCCAGCTTCACTCCAAAACGCCGGGCCACCCGGAAGTCGGCTATACCCCCGGCGTAGAAACCACCACCGGCCCTCTTGGCCAGGGGTTAGCTAACGCCGTGGGGATGGCCATTGCCGAGCGCACGCTGGCCGCGCAGTTTAACCAACCCGGCCATGACATCGTGGACCACTACACCTACGTATTCATGGGCGACGGCTGCCTGATGGAAGGAATTTCCCACGAAGTCTCTTCGCTGGCCGGTACGCTGGGCCTGGGCAAGCTGATTGGCTTCTACGACCACAACGGAATTTCCATCGACGGGGAAACCGACGGCTGGTTTACCGACGACACGGCCAAACGCTTCGAGGCCTATCACTGGCACGTGGTCCATGAGATAGACGGTCACGACCCGGAAGCGCTGAAAAAAGCCATCAAAGAAGCGCAGAGCGTGAAGGACAAACCTTCGCTGATAATCTGCCGCACCGTGATTGGTTTTGGCTCACCAAACAAAGCGGGCAAGGAAGAGGCTCACGGCGCGCCGCTCGGTGAAGAAGAAGTTGCCCTGGCGCGGAAGCAACTGGGCTGGAAATACCCGCCGTTTGAAATCCCTAAAGACGTTTATCATGCCTGGAATGCCAAAGAGGCGGGTGAAAAAGCCGAAGCGGCCTGGAAAGAGAAATTTGCCGCCTACGCCAAAGCTCACCCTACCCTGAGCGCCGAATTTAAGCGTCGTACCGAAGGCAAGCTGCCGGATAACTGGCAGAAAACCGCCCAGAAGTACATCGAACAACTGCAGGCCAACCCGGACAAAATTGCCACCCGTAAGGCTTCGCAAAATGCGCTCAACGCCTTCGGCCCGTCCCTGCCGGAACTGCTGGGCGGTTCCGCCGACCTGGCCCCGAGCAACCTGACCATCTGGAAAGGCTCAAAGTCGATTAAAGAAGATACCGCCGGGAATTACATCCACTACGGCGTGCGCGAGTTCGGCATGACCGCCATCGCCAACGGCATTGCCCTGCACGGTGGCTTTATCCCTTATACCGCCACCTTCCTGATGTTTGTGGAATACGCCCGTAACGCCGCACGTATGGCGGCGCTGATGAAAGCGCGGCAGATAATGGTGTATACCCATGATTCTATCGGCCTTGGGGAAGATGGCCCGACGCACCAGGCCGTTGAGCAGCTTGCCAGCCTGCGCCTGACGCCAAACTTCAGCACATGGCGCCCTTGCGATCAGGTTGAGGCAGCCGTGGCGTGGAAAACCGCGCTTGAGCGCCAGACCGGGCCAACGGCGTTAATTCTCTCTCGCCAGAACCTTGCCCAGATGGAGCGTACGCCCGAGCAGCTGAAGGCCATTAGCCGCGGGGGCTATATTCTGAAGGACAGCGACGGCAAGCCGGATATCATCCTGATTGCTACCGGCTCAGAGGTCGAGATAACCGTCGAAGCCGCTGCGGTGTTGAGCCAGGAGGGGCATAAAGTTCGCGTGGTATCTATCCCGTCCACCGACGTTTTCGACGCCCAGGACGAGGAGTATCAGGAGTCCGTTCTGCCTTATGAAGTGCGGGCTCGCGTGGCGGTAGAGGCTGGTATTGCCGATTACTGGTACAAATACGTTGGCCTTAAGGGCGGTATTGTCGGCATGACAACCTTCGGCGAGTCCGCCCCTGCCGGGAAGCTGTTCCCATTCTTTGGCTTTACGGTAGAGAACATCGTGGCCACGGCGAAAAAATCGCTGGCGAGAAAATAGTCCTGCTCTTGCAGCCCTCTTCTTTCGGGGAGAGGGCATTCTTTTAGATCAATGCATCGACCCTATTTGGTAACCCACAGCGTGGGCCAGCCGCCCGCTTTATGCCAGCCGTCACAGGCCGGCTCTTCGGCATAGCGAACGAGACGAAAACGCTGCCCGTCGTAGCGCCAGCGCGTTGCCACGCCGCAATCCCCCAGCCCACGCCCCTTAGCCAAAGTCGTTAACTCTTTGCCGTGCTCGTCAAACCCCGCGTTCATTAATTCCAGGTCGGTGCTGCCGCTGTCCGGCATAAAGGGCAGGCGCAGGCGAATCGCTCTGGCCACAAAAGGCTTCTGCCGGGAAACAACCCAGGCCAGGTACACCACGTTATAGGCTCCGGCCTCGCAGCTGGTGAGCATCAGCGCTTTGTCGTCGGTCAGAGGGAAAACGCGCACTTCACGGCGCAGAGGATCGAGAGAGCACTGGCTGTTATTCATCCGCCATGTGCCGTAATCCAGCAGATCGTTAAGCTCATCATGTGAAAGCGGCCCTGCCGCGACCATTGAGGCAGTAACTTCTTTTAGCGGCGGAGCCGGAGGTACGCTCAGCGGCGGGGCGTCACCTTTCTTAATCCAAGCAGTTTCACTGCCAGTGCGTTTTTGCTGGCTGTCGATAAACAACAGCGCCGCTTTGAAACCGCTGAGAGAAATCACCCCGGCACCGTCAGCAAGCGTGACCTTATCGCCGTTACCGATGGCGTTTAGCAAACCGTTAATGGCATCCGCGCCGTTGGTCATCAGATGGTGAGGAGAGATTTTCCACTCATTTTGCTGGAGCACAATAGGTTCCCCGTCCAGCCTTAAGCGTGGTTCAACGGGCGGGACTTTAACGTCCGCACTCTCCAGATTTCCGAGGTCGATGCGCAGGTTAACGTCGTTGCGCGCCCCCGCGCCGCGAGAAAGCGTCATCACCAGCCCCTGATGCAGCCCGGTATTACGGGCGCTACAGAAATTTTGGTTATTGCAGGTCACCTGCCAGTCGGAAAACTGCTTTTGCGCCGGCGCGGCAAACGCAGCATTAGCCACCAGCAGCGCAAACATAAGCAAAGGGGATATCCGATAGAACATTGAAGGCTGGCCCTAAAAAGCGAAGCGTGAAAAACGTACGATGGTGGCACGTATCTTCGGCTCACGAGTCGGCCTGCTCAATCGGATTTGTCGGATAGATTTATAGCAATATTAAAAATCGCAATAAGCTGATTTTAAGGCGCTTTATTCCATCACATTGCGTAACTGCAGCTGCTGCAGCAGTATCACCGTCTTACCGTCACGAATTTCACCGTTTTGTACCATCGCCATCGCCTGGCTGAAGGGGATTTCCAGCACGTCGATATCTTCATCCTCCACGCCACCGCCGGCCCCTTCTCGCTGCGCATCGCTATACTCTGCCAGATAGAAATAGACGATTTCGGTCACGCCGCCGGGAGACATATACAGCTCAAAGACTTTCTCGACGTCTCCGACCTGAAAGCCGGTTTCCTCCATCGCCTCTTTGCGGGCACAGACTTCCGGCTCGTCGGCATCCAGCAGTCCGGCGCAGGCTTCAATCAGCATGCCATCTTCATTGCCGTTGACCCAGGTTGCGACGCGGAATTGCCGGGTAAGCACTACGGTTTGCTTTTCACGGTTGTAAAGCAGGATGGTCGCGCCGTTGCCCCGGTCATAAACTTCGCGTTTATGACGCACGCTTTCAGCCCCGTTACGAGACAGGTCATAGGTAATATTGCGCAGGATGAAGTAGTTATCAGACAGGACTTTATCTTTGATGACTTCAATACGTAACGACATACGGTCTCCACAAGGCGGTAAGGGAGCCGATAATCATATGACGTTCTGTGAGCGTTGTCGCGTGGCGTGAGGTGTGTTTTGTCTTTCGATGCAGACGATAAAAATGTTCTCTATGCAGGCCGGAGGCTGTTCCCGACGTCCGGACCCTGGCCAGTCGGAGCGAAAACGGAGGCGATTTAAGCCGGAACCGAGCCTCGCTTCTTATTTTTACCCTCACCCTGACCCTCTCCCTGGAAGGGAGAGGGAATAAACAATGTACCCCATCGTCTGTTTTCCCCCTCTCCCTCTGGGAGAGGGCTGGGGTGAGGGGAAGATTGGTTCCCGGCTCTCATCGCCCCCGGTTATGACCCAACTCAGGCGGCGATGAGCTCGCCGGGCGCCGGGGGTTGTCAGGGGGCATGGCGAAATGCCACCTGACACGTTCACCGTGCTCTGAACGTGCAGGGAAAATCGATCTACGAGTGAACGGAAATATGCCTGGCTTACAGAAGTGAGAAATCCAGAACAGTGATCAATACCCCGCCTCAACCTCTCTCATATCCGGCAGCTTATGCGCTATCCCCTTATGGCAATCAATGCAGGTTTTACCGTCTTTGATCGCTTCATCATGCATTTTGGCGGCCACGGTTTTCTGTGCCGTAAAATCCATATAGTCGAAGTTGTGGCAGTTTCGACACTCCTGCGAGTTGTTGTTCTTCATGCGTCGCCACTCGTTTTGCGCCATCGCCAGGCGGTGATCGTCGAACTTCTGCGGCGTGTCTATCAGGCCAAAAGCTTTGGCGTACAGCTCTTTGCTGGCCTGAATTTTACGGATCATTTTCGGCACCCACTCATGCGGCACATGGCAGTCCGGGCAGGTGGCGCGCACGCCGCTGCGGTTGTTGTAATGCACCGTGCCCATGTACTCTTCATACACGTTGTTGCGCATTTCGTGGCAGCCTATACAGAACTCTTCGCGGTTGGACATTTCCATTCCGGTGTTGAAACCGCCCCAGAAAATTATCCCGGCGGCAAAACCGATAAGCAGCAAGGTGCCGAGCGCCAACCGGCTTGGCCTGCGCCACCACTGCCACACGCGCTTAATCACGCCGGGTTTACGAGTTGATTTATCCATAACTTATTTCCCAAACCCTTTGGATGGCGTGAAGGTATTTTCAACAATCGGCGCGGCGTCCGCCTGCGGCACATGGCACTGCAGGCAGAAATAGCGGCGCGGAGCCACGTTCGACAGAACTTTACCGTCGCTGTCTAAAAAGTGCGTGGGGCTGACGCGCGGCGCGCCCGTGGCGCGATAGCTTTCAACGCCGTGACACTGCAGGCAGCGGTTGCTGGTCGTCGTGACCTGGTAGCCGTCCACGCTGTGCGGGATCATCGGCGGCTGGTTAACGTAGTTCAGCGCCATACGCTCCTGCTGCTTCGGCATACGCACCGCGCCTTCCGGCGTGCCAGAAACTTCCGGCGACTGGTTAAGGTCTACGCCGTTTGCCGCCCAAAGCGCGCCGCTGACGACCAGAGTTAATGCCGCTCCCCATTGAAATAACGCCTTTGTCAGGCCATGGCTTTTCATGATTTAGCTCCTGAGCTCCATCGTGTTGTTATTTTGAAAACATCCTCCGGGCAGATGTCGATGCAACGACCGCAGTTCAGGCAGTCGCGGCTCGTGACCCGCGCCGGGCTGTGCTTATCCAGTACCGGCGCGCGCAGCACCTGCGGCTCCGGGCAAACGTGAAAACAATCCATACAGCGGGTGCAGCGCTCCCGCCCATCGGTGCTAACTTCAAGAGCACCTTTGCTGCCGACTGCGCCATAGAGCGCCCCAAGCGGGCAGAGATGGCCGCACCAGCCGTGTTCAACCAGCAATAAATCGAAGAGAAACAGCGCAACCAGCAGCCAGATTCCGGTTCCAAAGCCGAATATCAGCCCTCGCCCCATCAGTGAAACAGGATTCACCCATTCCCAGAGAAGCGTGCCGGTAAGCGCGCTGCCCGCCAGCACCATCAACAGCAGCAGGTAGCGCAGCCAGCGCGGCAGCGAAGCCGAAGCGTTGAAGCCCGTTTTTCGCCTCAGCCAGGCAGCCAGATCCGTTAACGGATTGAGTGGACAGACCCATCCGCAAAACATCCTTTTGCCCAGCAGCGCGTACCCGGCCACCACAATTCCTGCTCCAATTAGCGCCAAAGCTGAAGGCAAGTGGCCGCCCAGCAGGCTTTGCAGCACCAGCAGAGGATCGCTCAGAGGCACCGTGTCCAGCAGCAGGCTGCCGCTGTAATTGCCATGCAAAACCCACACGCCGAAAAGCGGACCGCAGAGAAATAAACTTAAAACCAACGCCTGCGAAAAACGGCGCATCAGCAGCCATTTTCGGCTATGCCACCAGCCCTTTTTCGCTGCGGCATCGTGCCCTGCATCCTGCTTATGGTTTGCCATCGGTCGCCTCCAGCCAGCCAAAACGGTAATGCTTGCCTAACTCCCCTTTTGCCAGCGAGCGTGGCAGCACTTTGATTGCCGCCAGGTCCAGCACGCAGGCCTGCTCACACCTGCCGCAGCCGGTGCAGGCATCGCTGTGTACCGTCGGCAAGAAGCGGGCGTGTTTGCCGGTACGCAGGTTGCGCTCCATCTCAAGGGTGATGGCCCGGTCGATAGACGGACAAACGCGATAGCAGACGTCGCAGCGCAGCCCCTGATAGTTCAGGCAGTTTTCGTGATCCAGCAGAACCGCCAGCCCCATTCGCGCGTCGTCGATCGAGGCGATATCCGCGTCCAGCGCGCCGCTTGGGCACACTTTGGCGCACGGCACGTCTTCGCACATTTCACAGGGCACATCCCGCGCAACAAAGTACGGCGTGCCCGCCGCAAGCCCGGAAGCAAGCGTGGCCAGCTTCAGGGTGTCGTAGGGGCAGGCCTGCACGCACTGCCCGCAGCGAATGCAGGCGCGTGAAAACGCCTCTTCATCCAGCGCGCCCGGTGGACGCAGCCGCACGCCCTGCGCTCTGGAAGTTTGCTGCTGCAATCCCAGAACCACGGCGACGGCCGTCAGCCCTGCCGCCGCCCGCGCAACATCACGCAAAAAGCGGCGGCGTGCCGGTTGAGTTTTGTCGGCGCGGGACATTGCGCGTTACACCTTCGCCAGCTTCACGGCGCACTTCTTGAAATCCGCCTCTTTAGAAAGCGGATCTGTAGCGTCGAGCGTCAGGTTGTTCACCAGCTGCGCGGCGTCGAAGAACGGCATGTAAACCAGGCCCCGAGGCGGTTTGTTACGGCCACGAGTTTCAACAATAGAAATCACTTCGCCGCGGCGAGAGATCACTTTCACTTTGTCACCGCGGCGCAGGCCACGCTCCTGCGCATCCAGCGGATGAATAAACGTTACGGCTTCCGGGAAAGCACGATGCAGCTCCGGCACGCGGCGCGTCATGCTGCCGGTATGCCAGTGCTCAATGACTCGCCCGGTAGAGAGCCACAGGTCGTATTCTTGATCCGGCGCTTCCGCCGCCGGCTCGAACGGCAGCGCAAAGATCACCGCTTTCCCGTCCGGCTTGCCGTAAAACTTGTAGCCTTCCCCGGCCTTAACGTAAGGATCGTGGCCTTCGCTGTAGCGCCACTGGGTTTCTTTCCCGTCCACCACCGGCCAGCGCAAACCCCGCGCTTTGTGGTAGTCATCAAACGGGGCGAGATCGTGCCCGTGCCCGCGTCCAAAGCTGGCGTACTCTTCGAACAGGCCTTTTTGCAGGTAGAAGCCCAGCTCGCGAGACTCGTCGTTTAGCTGCTTATCTGTCAGTTCAGTCAGCGGGAACTTGCGAACCGCGTCGCTGGCAAACAGCACGTCGAACAGAGTCTTGCCCCGGTACTCAGGTTTCTTATCGATAAGGTCGGCAGGCCAGACATCTTCTACCTTGAAGCGTTTTGCGAAGGTCACCAGCTGCCAGAGATCGGACTTTGCCTCACCCGGCGCGCTAACCTGCTGGCGCCAGAACTGCGTGCGGCGTTCGGCGTTACCGTAGGCGCCCTCTTTTTCCACCCACATGGCGGTCGGCAGGATCAGGTCGGCCGTCAGCGCGCTGATGGTCGGATAAGGATCGGAGACGATGATGAAGTTGCGCGGATCGCGCCAGCCCGGCATACGCTCTTCGTTAATGTTTGGCCCGGCCTGCATGTTGTTGTTGCACATCACCCAGTAAACGTTGAGCTTGCCGTCCTTCAGCGCCCGGTCCTGGGCAATCGCATGCAGACCGACTTTGGCTGGAATAGTCCCGGCCGGCAGCTGCCACGTTTTTTCGACGATTTCGCGGTGCTTTTCGTTGGTGACGACCATATCTGCCGGTAAACGGTGGGCGAATGTCCCCACCTCGCGCGCGGTGCCGCACGCGGACGGCTGCCCGGTCAGAGAGAAAGGCCCGCAGCCCGGCTGGGAGATTTTCCCGGTCAGCAGGTGCAGGTTATATACCAGGTTGTTAGCCCAGACGCCGCGCGTGTGCTGGTTAAAGCCCATCGTCCAGTAGGAAATTACTTTCTTGTTCGGGTCGGCATAAAGCTTCGCCAGCGCCTCAAGCTGATCTTTTGGCACCCCGCTCATCTCAGCGGTTTTCTCCAGCGTGTATTCCGCGACGAACGCCTTGTACTCGTCAAAGCTCATCGGCTCAGAGGCATCCGACCCCGGATTCTTCGCGGCTTTCTCCAGCGGATGGGTCGGACGCAGGCCGTAGCCAATATCCGTGACGCCCCGGCGCAGGTTAACGTGCTGTTTGAAGAACGACTCGTTAACCGCGTTGTTCTGGATAATGTAGTTGGCGATGTAGTTCAGAATGACCAGGTCGCTTTGCGGCGTGAACACCATGCCGTTGTCCGCCAGCTCAAAGCTGCGGTGCTGGAAGGTGGAGAGCACCGCCACATTGACGTTCTCGTCAGACAGACGGCGGTTAGTGATGCGCGACCAGAGGATCGGGTGCATTTCCGCCATGTTGGAGCCCCAAAGCACGAAGGCGTCCGCCTGCTCGATATCGTCATAGCAGCCCATCGGCTCGTCCATGCCGAAGGTGCGCATAAAGCCCACCACCGCCGACGCCATGCAGTGACGCGCGTTCGGGTCGATGTTGTTAGAGCGGAAGCCCGCTTTGAACAGCTTCGCGGCGGCGTAGCCTTCCCAGACCGTCCACTGGCCGGAGCCGAACATGCCGATGCCGTCCGGGCCTTTCTCTTTCAGGCTGGCCTTGAATTTTTCTTCCATCACGTCGAAGGCTTTATCCCAACTGACCGGCTGGAATTCACCTTCTTTGTGGTACTGCCCGTCTTTCATGCGCAGCAGCGGCTGGGTCAGACGATCTTTTCCGTACATAATTTTTGGCAGGAAGTAGCCTTTAATGCAGTTCAGACCGCGGTTGACCGGCGCTTCCGGGTCCCCCTGACTGGCGACTACGCGACCGTTTTGGGTGCCCACCAGCACGCCACAGCCCGTACCGCAGAAGCGGCAGGGGGCTTTGTCCCATTTGATGGCATCCTGCTTGCCCACCACCGCACGAGCCACGCCCGGTACGCTTAGGCCCGCCGCCGCGGCAGCTGCGGCAACGGCATTCGCTTTCATAAAGCTACGACGACTGAGTTTCATGGTGCTTCCTCACCTTGTTCATTCTGCTGGTGGTAAACCAGCGACACCGCCAGCACGCCAGAGATATTGCGTGCCCGCTCAATTTGTTCGAGCAGCGTGCTGCTCTCGGCTGCCTCGATAACCACCGCAAGCTTGCCGCTGTCGGTATCGTCGACCGCAACCTCGCTGCCCGGCAGGGCATTAATCGCGCTGCGAACGGCAGCAACGTGTTCAGGTTTGGCCTGAACCACCAGGCCGCATACGTGCCAGTCAGTGTGCATCTTGTGGCCTCAGGGTTATGGCTGACGTCGGGCACCCGGCAACGCAGGCGCCGCAGCCGTGACAGGCAGACGAAGAAATCTGTGGACGGGAAACGCCCTCAAGAGTGGGTAAAAAACGAATCGCCCGCGGCTCGCAGGCATCTTCACAGCTGCGGCATTCCACCTGATGCAAGGCAAGGCAGGTTTCGGCCAGCTGTAAGGTCAGTGCCCAGGGTTTGGAGGATTGCGGCGCAAAAAGCTGCTCAGGGCAGGCTTCAGCACACGCGTAGCAGAAAGTGCATTCGCCCGGGCTGAAGTCGATTTCAGGGTAGCCGCCCTGCCCACTGCGAAGCACCCGACTTTGACAGACGGTAATGCAGGTATCGCAGCGCGTGCAGTCCAGCAGAAAATGCGTTTCATCGCCGCTCCAGGGAGGACGAATTACAGGGGTAAGGCTGTGCCAGCCACCGGTCAGCAGGCCGCGACGGGTCAGTTTAGCCATTGGGCAGATCCTTGCTCAAAATACCCGGTCGGGTCACCTCCGGGTAAAAACGTTCTTCTTTTTATCCGCGTATTTACTGCGGTTTTTTTTACCGTGTTTAAGGTATGTGACGGAGGGTTACAAAAGCATCCCCCTAAAGGGGTAAATGCCGTTGTCGGATCAAAGAGGCGGCGAGTCAGGCGCAATAAGTCGCACCCCGTTAGATGTAAGAAGGGCGTTATAATGTGGCAAAGCGTGCGTTAAATGAGACGCCATTTTTAGCGCCAGAGCGAAAAAGTCGCCGCCAGGCGTTTGCCTGTAAGGCAGATTCTGGTAGGTTTCGCCCACCATATGCTTTAAGGGGTTATTACGCAGTGACAGTCAAACGCTCGGTCTCCACCAGCCTCGCCCGCGCTTTCTTTTCGATTGTCCTGCTGTCGTTGCTCTCCACCGGCATCGCGATGCTGACGCTCGCCAGCAGCCTGAAGGATGCGGAAGCGGTCAATATTGCGGGCTCGCTGCGCATGCAGAGCTACCGTCTTGGCTACGATCTGCAGGGTGATCCCAAAGCTATTGCGGCACATTTGCAGCAGTACCAGCAGTCGCTGGATTCCCCCACGTTGCAGCAGCTCAACCGCTTTTGGGTGCCCGACGAGGTTAAGACGCGCTATAACTCGCTGCAGGATGCCTGGCAGCAAATGCAAAAGCACATTCAGAACGAAGATACCGACTGGTACCGCTACAACATCGCCGCCTACGTGGAACAAATCGACCTGTTTGTGCTGGCGCTGCAACACTATGCCGAGCGAAAAATGATGCAGGTTGTCGCGGCTTCGGTTATCGGTTTTATGGCAATTTTCACCCTCATGTTTTTCACCTTACGCCGTATTCGCCAGCAGGTGGTCGCGCCTCTGAATACGATGGTCGAAGCCAGTCAGGCCATTGAGCGCGGTGAGTTCAGGCTACCGACGCTCGACCGCTCCTTGCCCAACGAGCTGGGTTCGCTGGCGCAGGCTTTTATCCGCATGGCGGACGAGTTGCAAAAACTCTATCGTTCTTTAGAGCAGCAGGTTGAGCAAAAAACCCTGCGCCTGCAAGAAGCGAACCGCATGCTCGAGGTGCTTTACAGCTGCTCTCAGGCGCTGAACGTCAGTACCATCAACCGCGATTGCTTCGTGCAGATTTTGAAAATAATTCACCAGCACGAGGCGGTCAGCGCGCTGGAAATGCAGGTCGGAGAAAACTGGTGCCTGACAGAGGGCTCTCCGGCGGCAGACGAAAAATGGCATGCCCTGCCGCTGGTTCAGCAGGACAGCGCGCTCGGGACGCTGCGCTGGCAGTCTCAGGGTGAAGAACCCTCCCCTCAGTTGATGAAAAGCGTTGCCACCATGCTGGGGCGAGGCGTTTACTTTAATCAGGCGCAGAAGCACTACCAGCAGTTGCTGCTGATGGAAGAGCGAGCCACCATTGCCCGGGAACTGCACGACTCGCTGGCTCAGGTGCTCTCTTATCTTCGCATCCAGCTCACGCTGCTAAAGCGCGCGGTGCCGGAAGACAATCTGCCCGCTCAGCGGATTGTCGGGGATTTTTCCCAGGCCTTAAATGACGCCTACCGCCAGCTACGCGAGCTGCTCACCACCTTCCGCCTGACGCTGCAGCAGGCAGATTTGCCCGCCGCGCTACAGGAACTGCTTGAACCACTGCGCGAGCAAACCCGGGCAGAAATTAGCCTGAAGTGCAGCATGCCGACCCAGGCTTTGGATGCTTCCCAGCAAATACACCTGCTGCAAATCATTCGTGAAGCGTCGCTAAACGCCATTAAACACGCGAATGCGGGCCGCATTGAGATCGTTTGCCGCTCGACGGCAGGCGGCGAGCATTACGCTTCGGTGTTTGATAACGGCCACGGCATTGCCAGTCTGGAAGAGCCCGAGGGGCATTACGGGCTGAATATCATGCACGAGCGCGCGGGCCGCCTTGGCGGGGAACTAACAATATCTCGTCCGCCGCAGGGCGGAACGCTTGTGGAGGTTCATTTCACCTCCACTCCCCCGGCGGATGCCGACGGCCATAACAATAATTAGCTTTATTCAGGAGTTAGCAATGTCAGAAAAAACGGTATACCAGGTTTTAATCGTCGACGATCATCCGCTGATGCGGCGCGGGATCCGCCAGCTTCTTGAGCTGGACGACACTTTTTCCGTAGTGGGAGAAGCCAGCGGCGGCGCAGAAGCCATCAGTTTAGCTAACCGGCTCGCACCGGACCTCATTCTGCTTGACCTGAATATGAAAGGGCTGAGCGGCCTTGATACGCTCAACGCCCTGCGCCGGGACGGCATTAGCGCGCGGGTGGTGATCCTCACCGTTTCCGACGCCCGCAGCGATATCTTTACGCTGATTGATGCCGGGGCCGATGGCTACCTGCTGAAAGACAGCGATCCGGACGTTTTGCTGCAGGAAATTCATCACTGCCTGAAGGGTGAAAAGGCGTTCAGCGAGCAGGTTCGCGAGTATCTGAATAACCGCGGCAGCGAGCGGCAGAATAGCGATCCCTTTGCTATCCTCACCGAGCGCGAGCTGGACGTGTTGTCTGAGGTGGCTCGCGGCCTGTCGAACAAGCAAATCGCCAGCGGCCTGCATATTTCCGAAGAGACGGTAAAAGTGCATATTCGCAACCTGCTTCGTAAGCTGCAGGTCAGGTCTCGCGTTGCGGCCACCGTACTTTTTTTGGAAAATAAGAGTTAAATCGACCCAATAAAAGGTACGGTTACAAATCCTGCCAATTACAAAGCTTATTTACACGATCTCCTAAATTTCTCCACGTTTGGCTACGCGGTTAAAGCTACAGTGATGCGGTTATTGATAACAATTAGAAGCTTTTAAAGGGGTCCTGACCGCATGGCGAATTTTTTCATATCTCGCCCCATTTTTGCCTGGGTACTGGCAATTTTACTTTGCCTGACCGGGGCATTGGCTATTTTTTCGCTGCCCGTTGAGCAATATCCCGACCTCGCGCCGCCAAACGTGAGGATCACCGCGAACTATCCTGGCGCCTCCGCCCAAACCCTGGAGAACACGGTTACCCAGGTCATAGAACAAAGCATGACCGGCCTGGACAATATGATGTACATGTCCTCCCAGAGCAGCAGCGCCGGTCAGGCCACCATCACCCTGAGCTTTAAGGCCGGGACCGACCCGGACTCTGCGGTCCAGCAGGTGCAAAACCAGCTGCAGTCAGCGGTGCGAAAATTACCGCAGGATGTGCAGACTCAGGGCGTTACGGTGAATAAAACCGGTGATACCAACATCCTGATGGTGGCGTTTGTGTCCACCGACGGCAGCATGGATAAGCAGGACATTGCCGACTACGTCGCCAGTAACGTGCAGGACCCGATGAGCCGCGTGAACGGCGTCGGCAGCGTGGATGCCTACGGCTCGCAGTATTCCATGCGCATCTGGCTGGATCCGAACAAGCTCACTAACTACCAGATGACGACCCAGGACGTGGTCACCGCCATCAAATCCCAGAATGCGCAAATTGCCGTCGGCCAGCTCGGCGGCACTCCGGCGCTGGATAAGCAGGCGCTAAACGCCACCATTAATGCCCAGTCGCTCCTGCAAACGCCGCAGCAGTTCAAAGACATTACCCTGAGGGTGAATCAGGACGGCTCGCTGGTCACCCTGGGGAATGTGGCAGACGTTGAAATGGGGGCGGAAAAATACGATTTTCTGAGCACCTATAACGGCCAGGCCGCTTCCGGGCTGGGCATTAAGCTGGCCTCCGGTGCCAACGAGATGGAAACCGACAAGCTGGCCCGCGCCAAAATTGAAGAGCTTTCGCAGTTCTTCCCGCACGGCCTTGAGGCCAAAATCGCCTATGAAACCTCCCCGTTTGTGAAAGCCTCGATTACCGACGTGGTGAAAACGCTGCTGGAAGCGATTCTGCTGGTGTTCCTGGTGATGTACCTGTTCCTGCAAAACTTCCGCGCCACGCTGATCCCGACCATTGCGGTGCCGGTGGTTCTGCTCGGCACCTTCGCCGTGCTGTATGTCTTCGGCTACAGCATTAACACGCTGACGATGTTCGCCACCGTGCTGGCCATCGGCCTGCTGGTGGATGACGCCATCGTGGTGGTAGAAAACGTCGAGCGTATTATGAGCGAGGAAGGCCTCTCCCCTCGGGAGGCAACCCGCAAATCGATGGGCCAAATCCAGGGCGCGCTGGTTGGCATCGCCATGGTGCTGTCCGCCGTGTTTGTGCCGATGGCCTTCTTCGGCGGCACCACAGGCGCAATTTACCGCCAGTTCTCGGTCACTATTGTCGCCGCCATGGTGCTGTCGGTACTGGTCGCGATGATCCTCACGCCAGCCCTGTGCGCCACGATCCTCAAGCCGCTGCACAAAGGCGAGCATCACGGCCAGAAAGGCTTTTTCGGCTGGTTTAACCGCACCTTTAACCGCAGCGCCGAACGCTATGAAAATGGCGTAGCCAGAATTCTCGCCCGCAGCGTGCGCTGGATGTTGATTTATGTCCTGCTGCTCGGTGGCATGGTGTTTCTGTTCCTCAAGCTGCCAACTTCGTTCCTGCCGCAGGAAGACCGGGGCGTGTTCACCACCTCCGTGCAGCTTCCCAGCGGAGCAACCCAGCAGCAGACCACAAAAGTGGTGCAGCAGGTTGAGCGCTATTACCTGACCGAAGAGAAAGACAACGTCGTTTCGGTGTTCTCAACCATCGGCGCGGGCCCCGGCGGGAACGGGCAAAACGTCGCCCGGATGTTTATCCGCCTGAAGGACTGGGACGAGCGCAGCGCGGACGGCAGCTCGTTCGCGATTATCGAACGGGCGACCAAAGCCTTTAATAAGATTAAGGAAGCACGAGTCATTGCCAGCAGCCCGCCAGCGATTAACGGCCTGGGCAACGCAGCTGGTTTTGATATGGAGCTGCAGGATCACGCCGGTGCCGGGCACGACGCGTTAATGCAGGCGCGTGACCAGCTGCTGGAAATGGCCAGTAGTGACCCACAGCTCACCCGCGTGCGCCACAACGGCCTGGACGACAGCCCGCAGCTGCAAATCGATATCGACCAGCGTAAAGCCCAGGCGCTCGGCGTCTCTATTGACGATATCAACAACACCCTGCAAACCGCCTGGGGCTCAAGCTATGTGAACGACTTTATGGATCGCGGGCGCGTGAAAAAGGTATATGTCCAGGCTGCGGCCAAATACCGCATGCTGCCGGACGACATCAACAGCTGGTACGTGCGCAATAAAACCGGCGGCATGGTGCCTTTCTCCGCCTTTGCGACCTCCCGCTGGGAAACGGGCTCACCTCGCCTTGAGCGCTACAACGGCTATTCCGCGCTGGAAATTGTGGGGGAAGCCGCGCCGGGATTAAGTACCGGCACCGCCATGGACATCATGGAACAGCTGGTGAGCAAGCTGCCAAACGGCTTTGGTCTCGAGTGGACGGGCATGTCCTACCAGGAACGCCTCTCCGGCGCGCAGGCCCCTGCCCTGTATGCCATCTCGCTACTGGTGGTGTTCCTGTGCCTTGCCGCGCTGTATGAGAGCTGGTCGGTGCCGTTCTCCGTCATGCTCGTCGTTCCGCTTGGGGTGATCGGCGCCCTGCTCGCCACCTGGATGCGCGGCCTGGAGAACGACGTTTATTTCCAGGTCGGGCTGCTGACGGTGATTGGGCTTTCGGCGAAGAACGCCATTCTGATCGTCGAATTTGCCAATGACCTGAACGCCAAAGGCCAGGACCTGGTCGCCGCCACGCTTGAGGCCTGCCGCCAGCGCCTGCGCCCTATTTTGATGACTTCACTGGCGTTTATTTTCGGCGTGCTGCCGATGGCGACCAGCACCGGAGCGGGCTCCGGCAGCCAGCATGCGGTAGGCACGGGCGTCATGGGCGGGATGATCTCCGCCACCGTGCTGGCCATCTTCTTTGTGCCGCTGTTCTTTGTGCTGGTGCGCAGACGCTTCCCGCTGAAAGAGCATCACGACTAAGCGCCGCAGATCTTCGGCCACAAAAAAGGCGACCTCTAAAGGGTCGCCTTTTACTGATGTTCGCTGAGTATTCAGTAACAGAATATCGCGCCGTTGCTTTTTATGCCGGAACGCTTATTTGCGCAACATATCTTCGATGAAGTCTTTCCACTGCCCTAATTCGTGCTCGATCATAACCGCCTCTCTTGATGTTGGCGCAATTATACGCGGATATATTCTGCGATTGAACCCTTTTTGAGCGGCTAAGTCTTGAGCGCCTTCACAAATATATTGTTAGCAGAATAATGATTTAGCCTGAAATCGCGGCTCGATAATTCCCCGCACCTGCGGCAAAATGGTTGCCCTCTGAAAAATTAAAACGGGACCGACCGCCACCATGATCACCATGTACGGCATTAAAAACTGCGACACCATCAAAAAGGCGCGCCGCTTTCTGGAAGCTCAGGACGTGGATTACCAGTTTCACGACTACCGCGTTGACGGGCTGGACGCTGCGCTGCTGAACGGGTTTATTGCAGAACTCGGCTGGGAAGCGCTGCTTAATACGCGCGGGACCACCTGGCGCAAGCTGGATGAAGCCCATCGCGCATCCATCACAGACGCACAAAGCGCGGCGGCGCTGATGCTGGAGATGCCGGCAATCATCAAACGCCCATTGCTCTGCGCGCCCGGTCAGCCTATGCTGCTGGGTTTCAACGAAACTCACTATCAGCAGTTTATCAACGAGGTATAGTCTTATGTCCTGCCCGGTTATTGAGCTGACGCAACAGCTTATTCGTCGCCCTTCCCTGAGCCCGGATGATGCCGGTTGCCAGGCGCTGCTGATTGAACGCCTGCGCGCGATTGGTTTTACCGTTGAACACATGGATTTCGGCGATACCCAGAACTTCTGGGCCTG
Organism: Cedecea selenatireducens; assembly: GCF_042138895.1. Taxonomy (NCBI): domain Bacteria; kingdom Pseudomonadati; phylum Pseudomonadota; class Gammaproteobacteria; order Enterobacterales; family Enterobacteriaceae; genus Cedecea; species Cedecea selenatireducens. The sequence goes on from NZ_JBHIKW010000002.1 coordinate 301,583, forward strand.
GCGTGGACAGGGCGAAACGCTGGCGTTTGCCGGACATACCGACGTGGTCCCGTCAGGCGATGCCGACCGCTGGATCAACCCACCGTTTGAACCCACCATTCGCGACGGGATGCTGTTTGGCCGCGGTGCCGCAGACATGAAAGGTTCGCTGGCCGCGATGGTGGTGGCCGCAGAGCGTTTCGTCGCCCAGCATCCAAACCATAAAGGCCGCCTGGCGTTTCTCATCACCTCCGATGAAGAAGCCAGCGCGACCAACGGCACGGTTAAGGTCGTTGAGGCGCTGATGGCGCGTCGCGAACGCCTGGACTACTGCCTCGTAGGCGAGCCGTCCAGTACTGAAATCGTCGGCGACGTGGTGAAAAACGGCCGTCGCGGCTCTCTGACCTGTAACCTGACTATTCACGGCGTGCAGGGCCACGTTGCCTACCCGCATCTGGCGGATAACCCGGTGCACCGCGCGGCCCCGATGCTCGCAGAGCTGACGGGGATTGAGTGGGACAAAGGCAACGAGTTCTTCCCGGCCACCAGCATGCAGATTGCCAACGTGAAGGCCGGGACCGGCAGCAACAACGTTATCCCAGGCGACATGTTCGTCCAGTTTAACTTCCGCTTCAGCACCGAACTGACCGATGAAGACATCAAGCAGCGCGTTATCGCCCTGCTGGATAAGTACGAACTGCGCTATACCGTCGAGTGGTGGCTTTCCGGCCAGCCGTTCCTGACCTCACGCGGTAAGCTGGTGGATGCGGTAGTGAACGCCGTTGAGCACTATAATGAGATTAAACCGCAGCTGTTAACCACGGGCGGTACATCTGACGGGCGCTTTATCGCTCGCATGGGGGCTCAGGTTGTTGAGCTGGGGCCGGTGAATGCCACCATTCATAAAATCAATGAATGCGTAAACGCCGCCGACCTGCAGCTGCTGGCCCGGATGTACCAGCGCATTATGGAACAGCTTGTCGCCTGACGGGCAGTCAACTGAACGAGGTATCAGCATGGAATGGCTATCGCATTACTGGTGGATTATCGTCCTGGTGTTATTGGTGGGGATGTTTATTAACGTCATTAAAGACCTGAGCCGGATAGATCCGAAGAAGTACATGGCAGACAAACCTGAGCTTCCGCCGCATCGTGATTTTAACGATAAGTGGGACGACGAGGACGACTGGCCTAAAAAGAAATAGCCAGACGCCTCACTCCGGGCGATTCCGGAGTGAGGCGCATATTTACAGTAGCTCAATCAGATCATCATCTTTCGGTGCTCCGCCGCCGCTCAAAGCCTCATCAAAATAGTGCTTCGGCACGGTGTAGCGCAGGTGATCCAGCGCCGCCTTCATGCTGCGGTCGTCGATCGCATGCCCCAGGGAATCAATCAGATCCAGCGTGACGTCCCCACCCAGGCTAAGTAATTTCTCGGCGGCATCTACCGAATGCGTCGCGTGGATCACTTTGTCATTATCGCCGTGAATCAGGTGAATCGTGGTGCTGGTAGACGCCTGCTGCGGCAGCTCCGCGTAACGCCCGCTAAAGGCGATGACGCGTGCCGCAAGGCCTGGCTGCGCTTTAATGCTTTCCAGTGCCATGATGGCCCCCTGCGAAAAGCCGATCAGCGCGGTGCCCGTTGGCGGCACGCCGCTTTGCTGCTGCCAGTAGCGCACGGTTTCAATAAAGGCTGGCATCACGGCATCCACCCGCTGCTGGCGGTTTTCCTCCGTCACGCCCGCCACGGAGAACCACTCCCGGCCAGCGCCGCTTTGGTCCGGGCCGCTAATACTGACCACCAGTGCGTCAGGAAATTCCGGAGCAAACCAGCTGCCGATTTCGCCCATCGCTTTCGCCGTGTCACCCACGCCGTGGAACAGCAGTATCAGTTGGCTGGCCGGTGTGGCTGGGCTTTGGACAACAAAATGGTCATGTTTCATGGTTTTCTCCTGGTTGATGGAGACAACTATACGCCGCCGTCAGGGGATGACCATGCCGTTTCATTGAACAAGTTAGTGGAATTTTTGCAATTGCAAAATACCGTTTCGCAGCGCCTCTGTCCTTGCCTGATCCAGGTTTTCCAGCGCGCTTCGAGCTTCCTCACGCATCAGCGCAAGCAACGCTTTTTTGCCAGAAAGCCCCAGCCGCTGGCTAAGGACTTCGCTGCTTTCACGCCGCTCGAGGCGACCGCGCAGGGCGTGAAGCGGTAAAGGGCTCGCCAGCAGAAGGCGATTCAACGCGCCCAGGCAGGCTTCCAGCGGACGATGCGCGAAAGCAAAGCCGGACAGCTCTTCCCAGTCTGCTGCCAACAATTCTGTTGGGCTATCCGTGGTCAGCGGCAAAGACAATTCCAGCCAGTTTTTTTGCCATGGCCAGTCTCGCTGTAGCCGCTGCCGCTCATGGCTTGTTAACGCCTCGCCTTCCGGCGTGAGCGGCAATAGCGCCATCGCGCTGTAGCAGCCGCTGCTGGCTTCTTTATGACTGCCGATACGCACCAGCTCAAACCCGCAGCGCTGCCAGAAGCGCCATAGCTCATCGGTGTAGCCGAAGCTGACCGAGAGATAGTCATATCGGGCCTTCGCGGCCTGCAGAGCAAGCTGAATCATGCTGGCGCCAATATGTTCGCGCTGGCGCTGAGGATGAACGGCAATGCGGCTGATGCGCAGCCCACGCAGCGTAGCGGCAAGCGGGCTGCCACCATGCGCCGCCAGCGATTGCGCCACCAGATTGCCTTTGGGGCGACGGAATCCGGCCCACACGTTCCGGCTCAGGTTTTCATCCAGCCCGCCCTCTTCGACCATCCATAATGCCCCTGCGCATAGATCTCCTGCGCTGGCCGCGATGAAATGCTGGCCGGGAGCATCAAGCATGCGCCTCCAGTCGAGGGGGGAGGTACGGTAATGTGCGCCGGAGAGCAGCCGGTACATCTGCTGCAGCTGTTCCGGTTTTTGCGACCAGTCAGCCTGATCCACGACCTGTAATACCGGATCGCCCTGCGGGAAGCGCTCAAGATCCGGCTCATCGAACAGCATGATCCGGTCAACGACATGTTCCAGCGGATCGTTTTGCGCCCAGCGGATCGGCGTATCAAGCGTGAAGCGCCTGAGTGACGGCAGCGTTGCGCAAAACTTCAGTAAAAAACCGCGCCCCGTTCCCTCGTACCCTTGCACGGTCGTGGTCAGCAAAACGCGCGGGAAGCGTTCGATCAACTGGCGTAATAGCGGAGCTGGAATCGCAGCCGCCTCATCAACAACCAGCCAGTCATACGCCGGCAGATCGTGTTCGGCAGCCAGCACGTCCGGAGCCATAAACTGGAAGGATCCTCCCGCATAGCGAGCCAAAACGTCGGTGGCGGCCTTTGCCGGAGCGGTGACCAGAGAATCGCCTGGGCTGCGGCCAACCAACATACCGGCCAGAGCAGACTTGCCCCGCCCTCTGGCCGCCGTCACCACCGCCACGCCCTGTTGCAGATCCGCCAACTCGGCAAGAATGGCAGCCTGCTCCTGCTCAGGCGCACCGCTCGCGGGCTGCCAGTCAGGACGAAAAGCAAAACGATTCAGGACTACCGGCTCATGCTGCTGCCACAGCACGGACTCTGAGTCCTGCCGCATGCAGCGCTGCAGATGGGAAACAAAATGAGGCACAGGGATCGCCCGGGGAGTATCGCTCCAGCGGCAGGAATCTTCATCGGGAAGCGAAGGCCAAAGCGGCCAGTCTGGCGTCAGCAACAGCAGCCAGCTGCCCGCTTTAAGCATGCCGGAAAGCGCCGCGAGCGCGGCGGCATCCAGCCCGAGCCTGGCATCGAATACGGCATGCTGGAACTCACGTCCCAGCATGCTACGCACCGCCGAGGGGACACAGTGAAAAGGCAGCTCAGGCGAAGGGCCAACCCACAGCCAGTCTCCGGGTAAAGAAGCCGACAGCGTGGCAACCTGCTGGCTGCTCCATTCACTTTCGCCGGCCAGCAGCATCAGCCGACGAATGCCCGTTTGCTGCATTTGCGTCGTCGCCAGCTGCAGCTGCTCTATCGTCCCTGCGGTCATTGATTAACGGAGCGCATTGCCGAAGGTGTTGCACTGGGACGGATCGCCGCCGTCAAAACCACGCTTGAACCAGGTGTAGCGCTGCTCTGAAGTGCCGTGGGTAAAGCTGTCCGGCACCACGCGCCCCTGGCTTTGCTGCTGCAGGCGATCGTCCCCGATGGCTTCGGCAGCGTTGAGCGCCTCTTTCAGATCGCCCGAGTCGAGCACCTGCTGTTTCTGCATACTGTTACCCCAGACGCCGGCGAAGCAGTCGGCCTGAAGCTCCATTTTCACCGACAGGCGATTGCCTTCGGCCTGAGACGCATTCTGCTGGAGCTGGCGCACCTTCGGCTCAATGCCCAGCAGCTTCTGCACGTGGTGACCCACTTCGTGAGCAATCACGTAGCCCTGGGCAAAGTCGCCGCCTGCACCTAGCTTATTGCGCATATCGTCGTAGAAAGAGAGGTCGATATAGACGGTACTGTCCGCCGGGCAGTAGAACGGCCCCATCACGGACTGGCCGGTACCACAGCCGGTACGCGTTGCCCCGCGATACATCACCAGCTTAGGTTGCTGGTAGGTGCGGCCCATTTTCTGGAAAATTTCACCCCAGGTATCTTCGGTTGTCGCCAGAATTACCGAGGTAAACTTAGCGGCCTCGTCGTCTTTCGGACTGATGGTACGCTGCTGGGAAGATTGCTGGGAGACTTGCGGCTCGCCGGACAGGAAGGAAGTAAGATCGACGCCGTAATAGCTTGCCACAATAACCACGACAAGCAGCACCAGGCCACCTTTACCCCGAGGTATGCGGAATCCGCCGCCGCCCATGCTCATGCCGGGGCCGGAGGCGTCATTGCGCCTGTCCTCTACGTTGTCGCTTTCGCGACGTCCTTGCCAACGCATACGTTCATCCTCATTCACAACTTGTAATGGATAGATCGTAGGTGGTTACCGGCAGGATTACCATAAGAACAGGCAGCGAAAAAACAGGGTGCGCAAAAACGCACCCCATTGCGCAACGTAAACGATTGCGTGGTTAGTCTAATTTAACGCCGAGACGGTGAGCAACTTCCTCATACGCTTCAATCAGGCCACCCAGGCTCTGGCGGAAACGGTCTTTGTCCATCTTATCAAGCGTTTCTTTGTCCCACAGGCGGCTGCCGTCCGGGGAGAACTCGTCGCCCAGCACCACTTCGCCTTTGAACAGGCCAAACTCCAGCTTGAAGTCCACGAGGATCAGGCCAGCGTCATCAAACAGCTTGCTCAGCACGTCGTTAGCTTTGTAGCTCAGCTCGCGCATGCGGGCCAGATTCTCTTTGCTCACCCAGCCAAAGGTTTCGCAGTAAGATTCATTGACCATCGGGTCGTGCATGGCGTCGTTTTTCAGGAACAGATCGAACAGCGGTGGGTTCAGCTCGATACCTTCTTCAATGCCAAGGCGCTTCACCAGAGAACCCGCGGCGCGGTTACGAATCACGCACTCCACCGGCACCATGTCGAGCTTCTTCACCAGCACTTCGTTATCAGACAGCAGCGCTTCCATCTGGGTCGGAATACCCGCCTCTTCCAGTTTGGCCATAATGAAATGGTTAAACTTGTTGTTTACCATGCCTTTACGATCGAACTGCTCGATGCGTGCACCGTCACCTGCTGACGTATCGTTACGGAATTCGAGCACCAACAGATCCGGGTTTTCCGTACTGTAAACGGTCTTCGCTTTGCCGCGATACAACTCAGCTTGCTTTTGCATCTTTCTTACTCCAGGTATAGCGATCGCTTGCGCAATCGGAGGGGTTTACCCGTCATACTTCAAGCTGCATGTGCGTTGGTTGCTCCTGCTCACTCCGGTCACATAGTTAGCTATGCTCCCGGAGATTTCCAGGCTTACCGCCTTCCTGCAGCTCGAATTATTTAGGGTATCTACATAGGCCTAAATAACAAGGGCCGGAATTAACCGGCCCCTCAGTGTTACTTGCTGAATGCTGCCTGGAAGACAGCGACCAGCGCATCGTTCTGAGACTGCGTCAGCGGATGCCCTTTCGGGTCGATGAACTGCAGGCTGCTGCGGTTATCGAGGTCGCCAACCTGCAGCTTATAATCACCGTTCACCAGACCCGGATCTTTCGCCCCGAGGTCGCTCCAGCTGCCGTCAGACAACGCCTTGTAGGTCACCGCGATACTGCCCTGAGAACGGGTGGTATCGGTCACCTTCATGCCTGCTTTTTCAAGCGCGGCCGGCAGGCGGGTCCACACGACGTTGAACGGCGCACGCACCACCAGCATTGGCAGGCCGGTGTCATCCGCGGCGCTCTGCACGTCAAGCTGGGCAGAGCTGCGGTTTTCCTGCGCATTCTGACGCGAGGTTTCAGACTTATCGAGGCCGGCACTGATGGTGTTCAGCATTTGCGCGCTGTAGCGCTGCAGAGCCGAAGCATCCGCGACCGGTTTGCCGCCCTGCTCAAGGTTCAGCAGTTTGACAACGACCGACTGCTGGTAGCCCTGCGGCTGCACGCTAATCTGGTAACGTCCACGGTACTGCACGTCTTCGTCAGCGCGGTTCCACTGTACCCAGTCGGTAGTCAGGGTTTGGCCGGCATCGTTACGTTGAGCGATCGCGTAGTTCTCGGACTGCAGAATGCTCACCACCTGAGACCACAGGCCGCTCGCCTTGTTGGCTTCAACCTGCAGCGTGGCGGTATCACCGGTGAACTGGGTGCGAGCCCCGTTCACCAATGCCAGAGCCTGTGCCGGTGGGCGAATATCCAGCTGCTTGCCTACTCCACCACTGCCGTTAGTGACCGGAATGTTGTAATCGCCATTCTGAATCGGCAGGATCATCCCCGCCGGAGCGTGGATTTCCGCAAGTGGGGTTGCATCCAGGTAGGACTCATCGCCGCTAACCTGACGCTTGTAACGCTGATCGGAACTGCACGCCGCTAACAGCATGGCGAGCGAAACAACAGCAACTTTTGCCACCGTCGACTTCTGTACTGAGTAAGCCATCAAATCTCCCTAAGCTTTACAGCAGACCGGCATGCTTAAGCGCGCTAATAATCACCGGGCGACTTGCGTCGGTCAGCGGCGTCATCGGCAGGCGTAAGGTATCGGTTGCCACAAGACCCAACTCCCTGGCGGCCCATTTCACCGGGATAGGGTTGGGTTCTACAAACAATTTATGGTGCAGCGGCATCAGACGCTGATTAATTTCGCGAGCCTGTGCAAATTGCCCTGAGGTGGCCAGTTTACACATTTCCGCCATCTCACGCGCGGCTACGTTTGCGGTCACGGAAATTACGCCGTGGCCACCAAGCTGAATAAAGTCCAGCGCGCTGGCGTCATCGCCGCTCACCAGGATGAAGTCATCTTCAACCAGCTCTTTGATCTGGTTTACGCGACTTAAGTTCCCGGTGGCTTCTTTGATACCGATAATATTTTTGATTTTCGCCAGGCGGCCAACGGTTTCAGGCAGCATGTCGCAGCCGGTACGAGACGGCACGTTATACAGCATCTGCGGCAGATGGGTGCTTTCAGCAATCGCTTTAAAGTGCTGGAACAGCCCTTCCTGGGTAGGACGGTTGTAATAAGGGGTGACCGTCAGGCAGCCCACAATGCCGCTGTCCTGCAGGTGATGCGTCAGGGAAATCGCTTCGGAAGTCGCGTTAGCACCGGTACCGGCAATAATCGGGATACGCCCGTCGGCCAGTTCAACGGTAAGCTTCACTACGTCGACGTGTTCGTCGTGGCTCAAAGTAGCCGATTCGCCGGTAGTCCCTACCGAGACAATCGCCGATGTTCCGCTGGCGACATGGTAATCAATCAGTTTTTTCAGGCTGGACCGGCAGACATTACCTTTCTCATCCATCGGCGTAATTATCGCGACAACACTTCCCGTAAACATTAGCCACCCTCTGTGCAAACATGTTCTCCAATGTTACGTTTGGTGCCATAGCAAAAGCAAGCCGCCAGAAGGCGCTAAGCGGTTGGCAGCTTACTTTTTTTATGCTTTCCTAATGTGAATCTCACCGATTGACAGGAAGAACACGCTTGACACCCTCATCACACCATTATTTGGTTATCACAGCCCTGGGGGCGGACCGTCCTGGTATCGTCAATACTATTACCCGCCACGTGAGCAGTTGCGGCTGCAACATCGAAGACAGCCGGCTTGCCATGCTGGGTGAAGAGTTCACCTTTATCATGCTGCTTTCCGGCAGCTGGAACGCGATAACCCTGATCGAATCTACCCTGCCGCTGAAGGGCGCGGAACTCGATCTGTTAATTGTGATGAAACGCACAACCGCCCAGGAAAGACCGGCCACCCCGGCCACGGTTTGGGTACAGGTTGAAGTGGCAGACTCGCCGCACCTGATTGAGCGATTTACCCACCTGTTTGACACCCATCAAATGAACATTGCCGAGCTGGTTTCCCGCACTCAGCCTGCTGAGAACGACGTGGGGCCGCGTCTGTATATCCAGATAACTGCCCACAGCCCAGGTTCACAGGATGCGACAATTATCGAGCAAGCGTTTAAAGCCCTATGTACAGAACTGAAAGCAGAAGGCACTATTAACGTGGTTAACCCACAGCAAGATGATTAAAGACGGAGAGTAGTGATGAGCCCACTGAAAGCCGGTGATAGTGCACCGAAATTTAGCTTGCCCGATCAGGACGGCGAACAAGTAAATTTAACCGACTTCCAGGGACAGAGAGTTCTGGTTTATTTCTATCCAAAAGCGATGACACCAGGCTGCACCGTGCAGGCATGTGGTTTGCGCGACAACATGGATGAGTTGAAAAAGCGTGGCGTGGAAGTGCTGGGCATCAGCACCGACAAGCCGGAAAAACTTTCCCGTTTTGCCGAGAAAGAGCTGCTTAACTTCACCCTGCTTTCTGACGAAGACCATCAGGTCTGCGATCAGTTTGGCGTGTGGGGCGAGAAATCTTTCATGGGCAAAACCTATGACGGCATTCACCGTATCAGCTTCCTGCTGGACGGCGACGGTAAAGTGGAAAAGGTCTTTGATGATTTCAAAACCAGTAACCACCACGATATCGTTGTGAACTGGCTGACAGAAAACGCCTAAGAACACACAAAAAAGCCGACGTCTCAGTCGGCTTTTTTATTCCCGTTATTCCCGGCTGACCGCGTCATCCACCAGCGAAGCATCCGGCCAGGCATGAACGACGGCTTTAATCAGCGTTGCCAGCGGGATAGCGAAGAACACGCCCCAGAATCCCCACAGCCCGCCGAAAATCACCACCGACAGAATAATCACCAGCGGATGAAGGTTGACCGCCTCCGAGAACAGCACCGGCACCAGCAGGTTGCCGTCGAGCGCCTGAATAATCAGGTACACCCCAAACAGCGTCCAGAACTCGGTGCCGAGGCCAAACTGGAACAGCGCCACGCAGATAACCGGAATGGTGACCACAAACGCGCCGATGTACGGAATAAGCACCGAGAAGCCCACCAGCACCGCCAGCAGCAGCGAATAGTTCAGCCCGAAGACAATAAAGCCGATATAGGTCGCCACGCCAACGACGATCATTTCCAGCACTTTGCCGCGAATATAGTTGGTGATTTGCTGGTTCATCTCCAGCCAGACCTGCCCCGCCAGGCCACGGTTGCGCGGCAGAACGCGGCGCACGGCGTTCAGCATCTGCTCTTTATCCTTCACCAGGAAGAACACCATCAGCGGAACCAGAATCAGATAGATAGCCAGCGTCAGCAGCCCAACCAGCGACGCCAGGGAGAATTTCACCACCTGGTCGCCCATGCCTGACAGCCGCCCGCGCACGTTTTCGGCCATGGCGTCGATAATGCCCGCGTCCACCAGCGCCGGGTAGCGCTTCGGCAGCGTGGCGGCAAAATCAGAAAGCTTGTTGAGCATTCCCGGCATATCGCGAATCAGGTTGATCCCCTGCTGCCAGGCGACGGGGGCCACAAACAGCACCATCAGCAGCAAAATGCCGACAAACAGCACCAGCACGATAGTCGTCGCCCACGTTCGGGAACAGCCGACACGCTCCAGGCGCACCGTCGGCCACTCAAGCAAATAGGCCAGAACAATAGCCACCAGCAGCGGCGCCAGCAGGCCATGAAGGAAGAACAGAATGCAAAAGCCCGCCACAAGAATAACCAGCAGCGCAATCGCCTCCGGATCGCTGAAACGACGGCGATACCACTGCAACAACATGTCGAGCATACATCCCTTCCGTGAAGTTTTTTTTGATGGCGAATTGTATCGAAATGTCACCGTAAAGACTTTGCTTTTTACGGCGGATTACAAAGGGATAATCAACCAAATAAAATCTTCGCAGCTTCAACGCCCTACAGTACACTTCTTTAAGCGAACAAACTTGTACTCATCGTGTCAAAATCTGACAACGACTAAACGGGACAGTAGTTATGGTTAGGCAGTTGAAAAAGACCCTGATTGCAACACTTACGGCCGCACTGCTGGCGGGAAGCGCACTCCCTGTAAACGCGGATGTGACTGACCAGCTTCCCGACATGGGAACATCCGCAGGCAGCACGCTGTCTATCGCCCAGGAAATGCAGATGGGCGATTTTTACGTCCGTCAGCTGCGAGGCAGCGCCCCGCTGATTAACGATCCATTACTCACGCAGTACATTAACTCGCTGGGGATGCGGCTGGTCAGCCACGCTAACTCGGTGAAAACGCCTTTCCACTTCTTCTTAATCAACAACGACGAAATTAACGCCTTCGCCTTCTTTGGCGGCAACGTGGTGCTGCATTCGGCGCTGTTCCGCTATGCCGACTCAGAAAGCCAGCTGGCTTCGGTTATGGCTCACGAGATTTCCCACGTGACCCAGCGCCACCTGGCGCGTGCGATGGAAGACCAGAAGAAAAATGCGCCGCTGACCTGGGTGGGCGCGCTGGGCTCGATCCTGCTGGCGATGGCGAGCCCACAGGCAGGGATGGCCGCGCTGTCCGGTACGTTGGCCGGGACTCAGCAAGGCATGATCAGCTTTACCCAGCAGAACGAGCAGGAGGCAGACCGCATTGGCATTCAGGTGCTGCAGCGTTCGGGCTTTGATCCACAGGCAATGCCGGGCTTCCTCGAAAAACTGCTCGACCAGGCTCGCTACTCTTCTCGCCCACCTGAAATTCTGCTGACTCACCCGCTGCCGGAAAGCCGCCTGGCGGACGCCCGCAACCGTGCCAACCAAATGCGCCCGGTAGTTGTGCAGTCCTCAGAAAACTTCTATATGGCAAAGGTTCGCACCCTCGGGATGTATAACTCAGGACGGAATCAGCTGACCCCGGACCTGCTGGATACCTGGTCAAAAGGCAACGTGCGTGAGCAAAGCGCGGCGCAGTACGGGCGAGCGCTACAGGCTTTACAGGCGGATAAATATGACGAAGCAAGAAAAGCGCTTCAGCCGCTGCTCACCGCCCAGCCGGCAAACCCCTGGTATCTCGACCTGGCGACAGATATCGACCTCGGTCAGCACAAGGCAAACGACGCTATCAACCGGCTGAAAAACGCCCCGGACCTGAAGAACAACCCGGTGCTGCAGCTGAACCTCGCCAACGCTTATCTTGAAGGCGGGCAGCCCGCCGAAACGGCAACGCTGCTTAACCGCTACACCTTCGCCCATCCAGACGATACCAACGGCTGGGATCTGCTGGCTCAGGCGCAGGGCAAACTAGGCAACCGCGATCAGGAGCTGGCGGCGCGCGCCGAAGTCATGGCGCTAAACGGCCGCCTGGATCAGGCCATTTCGCTGCTCGGCAGCGCCAGCTCGCAGGTGAAGCTCGGCAGCCTGCAGCAGGCCAGGTACGACGCCCGTATCGATCAGCTGCGCCAGCTACAGCAGCGCTTTAAACCTTATATGAAGATGTAACAGGAGTCCGTATGTCCAAGAAGGTCGAAATTTACCACAACCCACGCTGCTCCAAGAGCCGCGAAACGCTGAACCTGCTAAAGGAAAACGGCGTCGAGCCGGAGGTGGTGCTTTATCTGGAAACCCCACCGGACGCAGCGACCATCCAGTCGCTGCTGAAGAAGCTGGGCTTCACCAGCGCGCGTGAACTGATGCGCCGCAAAGAAGACCTGTACAAAGAGCTAAAGCTGGATGACGCCAGCCTCAGCGAGGAAGCGCTGATTAACGCCATGATTGAGCACCCGAAGCTTATCGAGCGCCCTATCGTTCTCGCCAACGGGAAAGCCCGTATTGGCCGCCCGCCTGAGCAGGTGCTCGAGATCCTCTAACCTGCCCCGCCCGTTCCCTTCCCGGGAACGGGTTAGCCGCTCACCGGCACAATTTTCAGCTCAGCTAGCCCCACGCCAAGCTTACGCGGATCGTGCCCCAGAATATTGCCCTCGTTGGACAGCTGCGGCTTCGGTGGCTCAATGGTCAGCACCTTGCTGCCTTCAGGGTTATCAAAGCGCAGCGTGACGGTAGAGAGCTGGTCGCCAAAGGTGATGATCTGCTCTTCATCACCGACCTTCACCGAAATCGGCTCGCCGACGTTCGGGCCGAAGGCTTTCGCCACCAGCACCAGATCGAACGTTGCCGGCAGCGGATCCTGATACTCAATCGTCACAGCCGGAGCCATGTTGGCGTTTGACCAGCGGCCCCAGGCTTCCGGGCGCGAAATGCCGCTGAACTGCTTCACGCTTTGCGGCGCACCGGCCACGTTGAAGATGAAGCTGTCCGCCTGGTAGCGAATGCTGTTTTCATCCGCCTTCAGCAAGGCAACGTTGTTTTTAAAACGCTCGTTACTCAGCGTTTGCCCGTCAAACTGCACGTTGTACTCGTCCAGCGGCTTGTCCACCCGCCTTACCGTTGGCTCGCCGCCCAGCTGCCCCTGAGCCACACAGAGCCCGGTAGAAAGCGCGAGCTGTGGCTCCCACAGGCGCGCCATTTTGTAGCAGCGGTCGGCCCAGATAAACCTATCGTCACTTTTAAAATCAGCCAGCTGATAGCGCAATGGGGCGGAATATTCACTTTCCGGCAGCGGCTCAATTTTACCTTTACCGATCTTCAGCAGCAGCGGCAGCTTGAAGTGCGCGCCGGAGTAGCTGAACGTGTTTTTCTTCTGGTCGATGCTGTAGCGGCTGATGGTTTTCGGGAAGTTCCACAAATCGATCACGTCCGGCTTCCACTCGGTGACCTTCTCTTTCAGGTTGGTAAAGACCATCGACAGCGACTCGCCGGACAGGCTGCTGCGCCCCAGGCCGATGTAGTTCCCGCCGCCGAGAATATCCAGCACCGTGGCGCCGTTATCCATCGTGTTGCGCTTCACGGCTTTTATTTCCGCCTGCGGTTTGTCGCCGCGAATCACAAAGAACAGGTTCTGCCTGTCCTGCTTGGTCAGGTATTTATACGCCGTGTTGTTCATCGCCAGATGATCGGAAGAAACCACGATCACCGTATTACGGAAATAAGGCGAGGCTTTGATTTTGTCTATTAGCGCCGCGATATGCTCCTGGCTACAGGAGACGGCGCTAAAAGAGCGGTTTTCTTTGCCATCGTAGCTGTAGCTGCGGCGGTTACAGGTGCGCGAAATAAAGCCGTCCGGGTGATGGGTGTCGACCGTCAGCGTAAACAGCGAGAAGCGCTTCCCGGCCTTAGAAAGCTCGATAAACTTGTCATAAGCTTCGTCCAGCACCGTATCATCGTAAAAGCCCCAGTTATTCTTGTAATTCGGGTCGGCCACCATCCCCTTCAGCTCCTGCGCGCCGTACATATGCTCGAAGCCGTGGGACTGCAGGAAAATGTCTTTGCCGGCAAAGCGCAGGTCCGCGCCCTGAATAAAGTAGTTTTGATAGCCCGATGCCTTAAGAATATCGCCGAGGCAGATGTTCTTCGGGAAGAAGCTCGACATCGACGCCGAAGAGTTGCCCTCAAACGGGGCAAACAGCGGGACACCGCACTGCGAGGCCACAATACCCGCGATGGTGTAATCCATGCCCGCCATCTGGCTGGTGTGGCTGAAATCTATAGCCTGGCTTTTCAGGGCGTTCAGCTCGGGCGCTAAGTCAGGAAACGCCTGCTCATCAAAATAAGTGCGCTCCAGGCTTTCGCCGTAGATATAGACGAGGTTCAGCTTCGGCTGCTTGATGGTAGCTTCCGGCACTTTATACCAGTCGGCAAAGTCAGACGTGCCGGTACGGGTCTGGGATTTAATCAGCGACACCACCTGCTGATAAGCGGGCGTTGTTTTTATCGAAAACAGGGCTAGGAACAGCGCCAGGGCGCTGTAGCCCAAATGATGAGGATGGTTCTTTCGGCGTAAAATCCAGGTCAGACCGCCAAAAATAGCAACCAACCCGACGGCCAGGCCCAGCCCGGGCAGAATGTATTTGCCGACGCCAGCGCCGGTCATGCTGCTGGTGAGCGTGTAGAGCACCGCATCGTTAATGCCCTCGCCGGTAAAATAGTTACTGGCCAGCAGGGTCACGTTGAGCACGATAAACAGGCCGAGCATCAGCAGGATGATCGTCAGCCACCAGATATTTCGACCAGCTTTAACCGCATACACGGCAATAGCCGCCAAAAACAGCATCAAAGAAAGCAATTCGGACAACGCCAGTACCTCAGTCATCGCGCAGCCCGGCGCGATTTTTCATGCAGAAAAATAACAGCCGGTAATTTAACCTCACTGTCACATGGCTGCAATTCACCTGACATTACTTTGCGCACGACGTCGGGTTTTCAGCAACTGAGGTGCATTTTAGGACTAACGGCCTTTAATAGTTTCCAGCTATTACAACCATCGCTACTACAACGGACCGGGGAATTGACCTTTTTGGCGCTAAAATGCTGTAATTTCGCCGCTGTTATAATTTTTTAAAGTGGAATTGTAACGCGCAACACCGGCCACCCTCGCAACGGGTGGCCTTTTTTATGCCCGCAGAAAACGCTGTTAGGTATTACCTCTTGATTCAATAAAACCTACCCATTAGAGCGCCGGGCTAAAATTCGGTACCTTTCTCCCATCGCAAAACGGAGGAAGTTTAGATGTCTTTAATTAATACCAAAATCAAACCATTCAAAAATCAGGCTTTTAAAAACGGCGAATTCGTTGAAGTCACGGAAAAAGATACCGAAGGCCGCTGGAGCGTTTTCTTCTTCTACCCGGCTGACTTTACTTTCGTTTGCCCGACCGAACTGGGCGACGTGGCTGACCATTACGAAGAACTGCAGAAGCTGGGCGTAGACGTTTATTCCGTCTCTACCGACACTCACTTCACCCACAAAGCGTGGCACGGCAGCTCTGAAACCATCGCTAAAATCAAATACGCGATGATCGGCGACCCAACCGGCGCGCTGACCCGTAACTTCGAAAACATGCGTGAAGACGAAGGTCTGGCAGACCGCGCAACCTTCGTTGTTGACCCACAGGGCATCATCCAGGCTATCGAAGTGACCGCCGAAGGCATTGGCCGTGACGCTTCTGACCTGCTGCGCAAAGTGAAAGCTGCCCAGTACGTAGCTTCTCACCCAGGCGAAGTTTGCCCGGCTAAATGGAAAGAAGGCGAAGCGACTCTGGCTCCATCTCTGGACCTGGTCGGCAAAATCTAAGTTTTACCCGCGTTACCCTCTTTTATTTTACGGCTACTCCTTTTAGTAGCCGTTTTTTTCTCGCCACCAGGGAGACTGACCATGCTCGACACAACAATGAAAACCCAGCTCAAAGCCTATCTTGAGAGACTAACCAAACCTGTTGAGTTGATTGCCACGCTGGACGACGGCGCGAAATCATCTGAAGTAAAAGAACTGCTGGCAGAAATAGCTGAGTTATCTGACAAAGTTTCTTTCAGCATTAATAACGACCTGCCGGTGCGCAAACCGTCGTTTTTAATCACTAACCCAGGCTCAAACCAGGGCCCGCGCTTTGCCGGCTCCCCGCTGGGTCACGAATTCACTTCCCTGGTGCTGGCCTTGCTCCAGGTCGGCGGTCATCCGTCCAAAGAGTCTCAGGATCTGCTGGCGCAAATCCGTGAGATCGACGGCGACTTCCACTTTGAAACCTATTATTCCCTCTCCTGCCACAACTGCCCGGACGTTGTGCAGGCGCTGAACCTGATGAGCGTGCTGAACCCGCGCATCACCCACACCGCTATCGACGGCGGCGTTTACCAGAATGAAATTCAGGCACGCAACGTGATGGGCGTGCCTGCCGTATATCTTAACGGCAAAGAGTTTGGCCAGGGCCGCATGACGCTGGCTGAAATCGTGGGCAAAATTGACACCGGCGCAGAAAAACGTGCGGCACAAGCGTTGAACCAGCGTGAAGCTTATGACGTGCTGATCGTCGGCAGCGGCCCTGCGGGCGCGGCGGCGGCGGTGTATGCGGCGCGTAAAGGCATCCGTACCGGCCTGATGGGCGAACGCTTCGGCGGCCAGGTGCTGGATACCGTGGATATCGAAAACTACATTTCCGTACCAAAAACCGAAGGCCAGAAGCTGGCGGGCGCGCTGAAAGCCCACGTGGACGACTACGACGTAGACGTGATCGACACCCAAAGCGCCAGCAAGCTGATCCCGGCCAAAACCGAAGGCGGCCTGCATCAGATTCAAACCGCGTCCGGCGCAACCCTGAAAGCGCGCAGCATCATCGTGGCCACCGGCGCCAAATGGCGCAACATGAACGTGCCGGGCGAAGATCAGTACCGCACCAAAGGCGTGACCTACTGCCCGCACTGCGACGGCCCGCTGTTTAAAGGCAAGCGCGTGGCGGTGATCGGCGGCGGTAACTCCGGCGTGGAAGCGGCCATTGACCTGGCGGGCATCGTTGAGCACGTGACCCTGCTGGAATTTGCCCCAGAAATGAAGGCCGACCAGGTTCTGCAAAACAAAGTGCGCAGCCTGAAAAACGTCGACATCGTACTGAACGCCCAAACGCTGGAAGTGAAAGGCGACGGCAGCAAAGTGACCGGCCTGCAGTATAAAGACCGCGTGACCGAAAGCGTGCATGACGTTGCCCTGGCCGGCATCTTCGTGCAAATCGGCCTGCTGCCGAACACCACCTGGCTGGAAGGCAGCGTGGAGCGCAACCGCATGGGTGAAATCATCATCGACGCGAAATGCGAAACCACCGTAAAAGGCGTGTTTGCCGCGGGCGACTGCACCACCGTGCCTTACAAACAGATCATCATCGCGACGGGCGAAGGCGCGAAAGCTTCCCTGAGCGCGTTTGATTACCTGATTCGCACCTCAGCCCCAGAATAAAGCACCTGCCAATAAGGCCGCGCCACAGCGGCCAGCCATAAAAAAAGCGGCTCATTGAGCCGCTTTTTCACGTTCTGAATCTTACTTACGACGCCAGGTCGTTCCGGCCGCGCCGTCTTCCAGCACAATGCCCATCTCGTTCAGACGATCGCGCGCCTGGTCCGCCAGCGCCCAGTCCTTCGACTGACGCGCATCGTTACGCTGCTTGATCAGCGCTTCGATCTCCGCCACTTCGCCGTCGTCCGCCTGCGCGCCGCCCTGCAGGAACTGCTCCGGATCCTGCTCCAGCAGGCCCAGAATTGCGGAGAGCTTACGCAGCGCCGCCGCCAGTCCGTTGGCCGCCGCAAGATCTTCCGTTTTCAGGCGGTTCACTTCACGGGCCATATCAAACAGCACGGAATAGGCTTCAGGGGTGTTGAAGTCGTCGTCCATCGCTTCGCGGAAGCGGGCTTCGAAGGCTTCTCCCCCGGCTGGCGCCACGCTGCTGTCCGTCCCGCGCAGCGAGGTGTAAAGACGCTCCAGCGCCGAGCGAGCCTGTTTCAGGTTCTCTTCGCTGTAGTTGAGCTGGCTGCGGTAGTGGCCGGACATCAGGAAGTAACGCACGGTTTCCGCGTCGTAATACTTCAGCACGTCACGCACGGTGAAGAAGTTGCCCAGCGATTTGGACATCTTCTCACGGTCAACCATCACCATCCCGGAGTGCATCCAGGTGTTGACGTACTCGCCGTCGTGGGCACAGGTAGACTGCGCGATTTCGTTCTCGTGGTGCGGGAACATCAGATCGGAGCCGCCACCGTGAATGTCAAAGTGGTTGCCCAGCTCTTTGCAGTTCATGGCGGAACATTCGATATGCCAGCCCGGGCGGCCTTCGCCCCACGGAGAAGTCCATGCTGGTTCGCCCGGCTTGGACATTTTCCACAGCACGAAGTCCATCGGGTTGCGCTTCACGTCAACCACGTCAACGCGCGCCCCCGCCTGGAGCTGATCCAGATCCTGGCGAGACAACAGGCCGTAATTCGGGTCGGTGACCACCGAGAACATTACGTCGCCGTTCTCAGCCACATAGGCGTGATCGCGGGCCAGCAGCTGTTCAACAATTTCGATGATTTCCGGGATATGTTGGGTCGCACGCGGCTCGCTGTTCGGGCGTGAAATGTTCAGCGCGTCGAAATCTTTGTGCATTTCCACGACCATGCGGTCGACCAGCGCCACAAAATCTTCGCTATTTTCCTGCGCGCGCTTAATGATTTTATCGTCAATGTCGGTGATGTTACGCACGTAGTTCAGCTCATAGCCCAGGGAACGCAGGTAGCGCGCCACCACGTCAAACGCAACAAAAGTACGGCCATGGCCGATGTGACAGAGATCGTAAACGGTGATACCACACACGTACATGCCTACCTTTCCGGCATGAATAGGTTTGAATTCCTCTTTTTGGCGAGTCAGGGTATTAAATATTTTTAACATCAGGGGATTCCATGTAAGCGTGTGGAAGAATACTCCCTGGTATCTTACCCGATAATTTTCCCCGGCGGCAGTCTGCTTTGCATTACTGACTATGATGTAGCGTTATGCTATAACAGCGTGCTGGTACGACGGCACCGTTCGCCGCCGTACTCTCTGACACTCATAGGATGCAAGCATGGTTACTTTTCACACTAATCACGGCGATATCGTCATCAAAACTTTTGATGATAAAGCGCCTGTTACCGTTAAAAACTTCCTGGACTACTGCCGCGAAGGCTTCTACAACAACACCATTTTCCACCGTGTGATCAACGGCTTTATGATCCAGGGCGGCGGTTTCGAACCGGGTATGAAGCAGAAAGCGACTAAAGACACCATTCAGAACGAAGCGAATAACGGCCTGAAAAACACCCGTGGTACGCTGGCAATGGCTCGTACCCAGGCTCCGCACTCTGCCACCGCACAGTTCTTCATCAACGTGGCCGACAACGACTTCCTGAACTTCAGCGGCGAAAGCCTGCAGGGTTGGGGCTACTGCGTGTTCGCAGAAGTGGTTGAAGGTATGGACGTGGTTGAGAAAATCAAAGGCGTTTCCACCGGCCGCAGCGGTATGCACCAGGATGTACCGAAAGAAGACGTTATTATCGAAAGCGTAACCGTAAGCGAATAATGTCGACGCTGTTTATTGCAGATTTACACCTCTGCTCAGAAGAACCGGCGATCACCGCCGGTTTTCTGCGTTTTTTGGCCGGTGAAGCCCGCCAGGCGGATGCGCTTTACATCCTCGGTGACCTGTTCGAAGCGTGGATTGGCGATGACGACCCTGAACCGCTGCACCAGCAAATCGCCACCGCGATCAAAGCGCTGGTTGATTCAGGCGTGCCCTGCTACTTCATTCACGGCAACCGCGACTTCCTGCTCGGCAAACGCTTTGCCAGAGCCAGCGGCATGACGCTGCTACCCGAAGAAAAGCTGCTCGACCTGTATGGCCGCAAAGTTCTTATCATGCACGGCGACACGCTGTGTACCGACGACGAAGGCTATCAGGCGTTTCGCCGCAAGGTTCACCAGCCGTGGCTTCAGGCGCTGTTTCTTGCCTTCCCTCTGTTTATACGTAAACGCATTGCCGCCCGGATGCGCGCCGGTAGCAAGGCCGCCAACAGCAGCAAGTCTATGGCCATCATGGACGTTAATCCGCAGGCCGTGGTCGATACCCTCACCCGCCACAATATTCAATGGCTGATTCACGGGCACACTCACCGCCCGGCAATCCATGAGCTTACCGCCAACGGGCAACCCGCTTTCCGCTGCGTATTAGGCGCATGGCATGAAGAAGGGTCGATGATAAAAGTGACGATGGAAAACGTCGAGCTGATCCACTTTCCTTTCTGATAATAAAGCCCGCTTTTTTGCCGATTCGCTAACCACGCAACCGTTTTCCTTGCCGGAAGTTCGTGCTATTCTCTGAGCCCTTCTGAGCGGGCGCCCGACGCCCGATGATGTCTGCACACCCACAGGAGTTTTGAGACGCATGTCTTCTGAGCACACCCCGGCGCGTATCGCCATTGTTATGGGTTCCAAAAGTGACTGGGCCACCATGCAGTTCGCCGCTGAAATCCTTACCGCCCTGAATGTCCCTCACCATGTCGAAGTCGTCTCCGCCCACCGCACGCCGGACAAACTGTTCAGCTTTGCCGAACAGGCCGAAGCCAACGGCTACCAGGTGATCATTGCCGGAGCCGGTGGCGCTGCGCACCTGCCGGGCATGCTGGCCGCCAAAACCCTGGTCCCGGTGCTGGGTGTGCCGGTCCAAAGCGCCGCCCTTAGCGGCGTGGACAGCCTTTATTCTATCGTCCAGATGCCGCGCGGCATTCCGGTCGGCACGCTGGCCATCGGTAAAGCCGGGGCCGCCAACGCCGCCCTGCTGGCCGCGCAGATCCTGGCCCTGCATGACGCAAACCTGAGCCAGCGCCTGGCGACCTGGCGTCAGACCCAGACCGACGAAGTGCTGGACAATCCGGACCCACGGAGCGAAGCATGAAGCGCGTCTGTGTCTTAGGTAACGGCCAGTTGGGGCGCATGCTCCGCCAGGCCGGTGAGCCGCTGGGCATCGCCGTTTACCCTGTCGGGCTGGACGCCGAGCCGGAAGCCGTACCGTTCGCTCAAAGCGTGATCACCGCCGAGATTGAGCGCTGGCCGGAAACCGCGCTGACCCGCGAACTGGCGCGTCACAACGCCTTCGTTAACCGCGATATCTTCCCGATCATCGCCGACCGCCTGACGCAAAAACAGCTGTTCGATAAGCTCGGCCTGGCCACCGCGCCGTGGCAATTGCTCTCCGGCAGCCACGAATGGCAGGACGTGTTCAGCCAACTGGGCTCTCTGGCTATCGTGAAGCGCCGCGTCGGCGGCTATGACGGCCGGGGCCAGTGGCGCTTGCGTGCCGATGAAACCGACCAGCTGCCGGAAGAGTGCTACGGCGAATGCATCGTCGAGCAGGGCATTAACTTCTCCGGCGAAGTTTCTCTGGTGGGCGCGCGCGGCCATGACGGCAGCACGGTGTTCTATCCGCTGACCCACAACCTGCATCAGGACGGCATTCTGCGCACCAGCGTTGCCTTCCCGCAGGCCAATGCCGAACAGCAGCGCCAGGCCGAAACCATGCTCACCGCCATCATGCACGAGCTGGGCTACGTCGGCGTGATGGCGATGGAGTGCTTCGTCACGCCAGCCGGCCTGCTGATCAACGAGCTGGCTCCGCGCGTGCACAACAGCGGGCACTGGACGCAAAATGGCGCCTCCATCAACCAGTTCGAACTGCACCTGCGCGCCATCGTGGATTTACCGCTGCCGCAGCCTGTGGTGAATGCGCCGTCGGTGATGGTGAACCTGATCGGCACCGACCTGAACTATGCCTGGCTGAAGCTGCCGCTGGTGCACCTGCACTGGTACGACAAAGAAGTTCGTCCGGGCCGCAAAGTCGGTCATCTCAACCTGAACGACAGCGATACCGGCCGCCTGAGCGCCTCGCTGGAAGCCCTGGTTCCCCTGCTGCCGGTGGAATACGCCAGCGGTATTGCCTGGGCGCAGAGCAAGCTGGTGAAGTAAAACCGCGTCGCGTCTGACCCTCCTTTTGTTTTTAGAGGGTCAGACCAATTTCCCCCTTTCCCTTTCCTTTGCCCGACCAGAAGCGCACAATCCCCCACGTTACGCCGCTTCAGACTAAGGTTATGCCATGGAAAAACGCCCTAACGCGCAGGACTACGACCGCCTGCTGCTCAACGACATTCCGCTGATAGACGTTCGCGCCCCGGTAGAGTTCGCTCAGGGAGCGATGCCCGCTGCCCATAACTTACCGCTGATGCTCGACGATGAACGCGCGCAGGTCGGGACATGCTATAAGCAGCAGGGCCAGCAGGCCGCCGTCGAACTGGGGCACCGGCTGGTCAGCGGCGAGCGAAAAGCCAGCCGGGTCGAACGCTGGCTGGAGAGCTGCCGCCGGCAGCCTGAAGGCTATTTATGCTGCGCCCGGGGCGGGATGCGTAGCCACATCGTACAGCACTGGCTACGGGAAAACGGCCTCGAATACCCGCTGGTCACCGGCGGCTACAAAGCCCTGCGCCAGCATGCCATGCAGGTAATCGACACCCGTTCGCAGTGGCCGATGATTATCGTCAGCGGCAACACCGGCTGCGGCAAAACCATCCTTATCCGCTCGCAGCCGACGGGCGTTGACCTTGAAGGCCTGGCGCATCATCGCGGCTCGTCGTTTGGCCGCACGATTGTGGCGCAGCCTTCTCAGGCCAGCTTCGAAAACAACCTCGCCGTCACCCTGCTCAAAATCAGCCCGGCCGGGCCCAAAACGCTGGTTGTGGAAGATGAAGGCCGGATGATTGGCTCCCGCCATATCCCCGAAGCCTTCAGAGAACAGATGCTGCGCTCGCGCATTGTGGCGATCGACGATCCGTTCGAACTGCGGCTGGAGCGCCTCAAAAACGAATACTTCGAGCAGATGATCGAGGCATTTTTATCCGTCAGCGATGAAGAAACCGCGTGGCGCGATTACGCCGAGTACCTGCACCACGGCCTGTTTGCCATCCGCCGCCGTCTGGGCATGGAACGCTTCCAGCAGTTCACCGCCAGGCTGGACGAGGCGCTGCTCACCCAGCGGAAAACCGGCTCCTGCGAAGGCCATCTGGCCTGGCTGTCGCCGCTGCTGAAAGAGTATTACGACCCGATGTATCGCTACCAGCTCAGCCAGAAGGCCGACCAGATCGTCTTCCGGGGGGATTACCAGCAGGTCGAGTCCTGGCTGCGCAGCATTAACGGTTAGCCGATTTATCCCCCGCGGAGAGCACCAGCCCCAACCCGGTTACCGCCAGCAAGACCAGAGGAATGCCCACCGCCCACGGCAGCGTAAACGACATCGCGAACAGTGCCGTGCCGGTAGCCGGCCCCACAGATCCCTGCAAATCGCTCACCACCGAAAGCGCGGCCATGTAGGTCGCGCGCAGCCGCGCCGGGGCTAACTTGTTCACCGCCGTCGGGATCAGCGGGCCGGTCATCATCTGGGACAGCGAATAGAGGCAGACCGCCATCACCAGCGTCACGACGTGAGGATAAGCCAGCAGCAAAACAAAGGCGGTGATAAGCGAGGAGCCTGCGCTGAGGGTGATAAACAACGGCGAGCGTCGGGCAAACAGCTTCGTTAAGGCGAGCTGGCCAAGCGTGTTAATCCCCGCGCCAAACGCGAACAGATAACCGATACTGGCCGCACTCATTCCCATCTGATTGCTCGCGTACAGCGGCATGACGGCCTCCACCCAGCTCCCGGCCACGCCCAGCAGCAGCACCCACATTAGCAGCACGGCCAGGCGACTATCCCGGAACGCGGGCAGCAGCGCGCTAAACCCTTCATCATCATCATCCTCACCGCCCTCATCAGCGGCTAACGAACGTGTTTCCGACAGGCAAATCGCCAGCATCAGACCGCCCGCAGCCATCACCGAACCTCCGGCCAGAAAGACGTAGCCCAGCCCCTCTTGCACCAGCACCGTGCCCAGCAGCGGCCCGGCTATAGCGCCCGCACCTGAGCACACTCGCATCAAGCTAAACTGGCGGCGGTGCTCCGCAGCTGGCGTGGCGTCGGCCACAATGGTGTAGATGGTCGGGTGCAGCACCGACTCAAACAGGCCGATGACGATCAGCACTGCGGCGGCGGCAAAGACGCCGTGCGCAAAAAACAGCGCGATAAAGCCCGCCCCGACGCCGGTCGCCGAAATAATCAAAACGGGCCTTCTGCCCACGCGATCGGCAATCCCGCCGATAAACTGCGCGGCCAGCAGCTCGCCCCCGGCATAGCAGCCGAACAGCAGGCCAATAAACTCCACCGGAATAGCGGCAGACTGCTGCGCCCACAGCGGGAAAAAGGGCACAATCGCGCCGTCGACCAGGCCGACAATGAAATAGAGGATAAAGCCCAGAACGTGGGGCTTGCGGTACGAAACAAGGGGGGATGCAAAAATTGCCATGATATTACCCAAGTACAATTACCCCGAATGCCGGGGAGAATATGTACGTTGGATAACGTTAACGTTTACGACTTACGAGAAGCTGGCCCGATACTAGCCAATCGCCGGGAAAAGGGCAACTGTGAGATTTGGGGGCTGGTGGTGAGTGGGGGATTTGGGTAGTTTTTTCTGTCTGCTTAGTGCCAGAAGCGGACGTTGCGATGCCTATTGTGTAGCAAACAATCGGGCATGTTTTATACCACCCTAATACATCTTAAATTCTATATTTCATCTTAAATATAGAAAACACCGCTCACTTCATTTGACAATAATTCATATTTCAAAGGTTTTTTGATTTCTAAATTAATCTATACCCACCTTGTTTATAGCCTAAACTGTTTGCAGATTATCGTGAGTCATTTTGAACCGCTGTGGCACCAGGAATTGTAAAACATGCTCTGCTTTGATGTATAGCATTATGTAGCAACCAGATTAATCAACCCTGCCTTTTCCAGACCGTAATATCACTGCTTGTTGCCGATATAATTAACTCACCATCCCATGAGAAACCAACACAGCGAAAGTAATCATTTGCAAGCCTGAGACACCCTTCTCTATGGGAGGCAATTAATGCACTCTTACCCGGTGGACACCAGATTAACATTTCCAAAGGCCACTCTGGGGATACTCGCTCTAGTGCCTCATCATACCGATTATACATTGGTAAGCCACCACCACACAGACCAGCAATGGAAAGAATCTCACCACTCAGTGGTCCTATACCTTCACATGTAAGGCCAACTGAGTCGTACCAGTTTCCATACTCTTCATAATCTCTGGCAATAACTTCGCCACTCAGGCAATCAAGCACCCCTCTTCCGGAAGAGGAAATTATCAGGAGCAAGTGGTTATAATTGCGTGAAAAAGCGACTTCGGTTAAACCACCTACCGCCATCTCGATACAAGGTGCCCAATTACAATCAGGAACATTTTTCAGTAGCAATTTAAGGCTATTTTCATGGTTCTTTGGCTGCCAAATAGACATCTGAACTCCTTATCAGTGTTGATCGTCATTAAGCATCTCATAACGAGGATAAATGCTATTTTAACAGCATAGGATGAAGTGTCATAAACAGTTGTCTGCCCCCCTTCGTTCAAGCTCATATAGATAAGTATTGACCAACTCCCCGTGCACTAACATGGTCTGCTCCTCGCTAAAATCTGCCTGTCGATATCTGGTACGCAGTTCATTACAGGCGGCTTTGGGCCATTATCTGACGTTGTATTTTTTTATGCTAATACCATTGATATTGTATATACCTGTTCGCTTAATCCGCTTGCCCTTTTTGTCCGTAATAGTGGCTGTAAGCGTGCTGCAGCGAATGGAATGATGTTCATCAATCACCAAACGAATTGCTTCTGAAGAGTCCTCCACCTCGACGAGGTCATCAGTCTTATCCAGGCCGAATGGTACAAGGTGGAATGCGGTTTTTCCCGATGATTTTCTGGTTACCTTTACAGGGTAAAGCACATCACCACTTTTATGGATCAATTCAAGGCGTTCAGTGTAAATCATGGCAATTCTCCTTAGTTTGTCTGCATGAATGTACAAACTGAAGATAGGAGATACAACAGAAAAGACAGGTAAAGATAAAATAGCCTAACTCTCCACATAACTCATTGAATTAAATATCTATTTTTGCAAGGTGCAGGTAAAACTGAAATATTGATTAACCTTAGAGCCAGTTAAAGTGATCTACTCCCTATAACTCAAGACACTCTGATTTAAATATTAATTCCGAACTTCCGCTTTTCGCTCAAAACAGCCCTCCCCCCACCAGGGGGAAGGCGGCAATTTAATACCAACTTTAAATCAATGAACCAAATTCAAAACCCCGCCCGGAATCATCTCCAAACCACCATCCAACGCGCGAACAAACCTCGGGGCTTTTAAATCTTCTGCCAGCACGGTGATCAGCTCATACAGCAGCCCGATCATCTGTTGCCTTTGCTCGGGGAATTCTTGCTGATTCAGCAGGACGATGGTTAATGCCGTGCAGTATTCGCGGAGCGGTTCGGAGTCGGTGGCTAGCGGGTTATAGCAGATGCGGGCCTCGCTCTCTTTGAGCGTCAGCTTCTCTATCAGGTGGTCCGGCAGCGGGGCTTTGAGCGTGCTTTTTAAGACTTCCAGCCCGGCGAGCAGGCGGCCGCAGAGCGCCATGCGTTCCGTTTGATTTTTATTTTCAAGCAAATGTTCGGCGTACTGCTCGCAGATATCCAGCACCTGGAAGAGATCCATCGCTGCGCCCTGCGGCTTTTCTAGCAGGGTTGCGATATCGCCCGCAAATGCCGGGTCGTGTGGGGTGATTTCAGGGCGAGCCTGTGTGTTACTATCAACGTTAGCCATAGCTGTTACCTCGTATAACGGTTGTGGTCAGCCCCCGTCTGGTGTTCCACCACCATTCGGGGGCGCTTCTTTTTCCGGCTTTGACCGGGTTTATCTCTTGCTCATCCCTCCGATCATACTGGATGGTTGCACAGTAACCCAGATGAAAAACCAGGCAGATTGGCAAACTTCGAGGCGGCTCGCAGGAAATGATGAAACGCTTGGGGGAATTGCAGCTTGGGGCTTATCAGGAAGAAAACAGGCCGAACAGACGCCCGGCCAGAAAGAAGATTAATGCCTGTCGCGCTTATCCGCGCGTTTGGCGAGATAGTCGCCAAACATTTGCACGATCTGCACCAGCACAATCAGCGCCACAACCGTGACCACCATGACCTGGGTTTCGTAGCGGTAATAGCCGAAGCGGATCGCGAGGTCCCCCACGCCGCCGCCGCCGACAATCCCCGCCATCGCCGAGTAACCGATCAGGCTGACCAGGGTTATCGTTAACCCACGCAGCAAACCGGCGCTGGCTTCCGGCAACAGCACGGTGCAGATGATGCGCATCGGGCTGGCGCCAAAGGCCTCCGCGGCTTCAATAATGCCTTTGTCCACTTCCCGCAGCGCGCCGTCCACCAGGCGGGCATAAAACGCAATTGCCGCCACCGACAGCGGCACGGAAGCCGCAATCGGCCCGATGGTGTTGCCGAGCAGGAACTGCGTCAGCGGCAACAACAGCACCAGCAGAATAACGAACGGCACCGAGCGCACGATGTTCACCACCACCGAGCTGAAGATGTTCAGCGCGCGGTTCTGCCAGAACAAATTGCGGTCGGTAACGAAGATCAAAAAGCCCAGCGGCAGGCCGCCGATAATCGCCAGCAGCGTGGAAATGCCCAGCATCTGGAAGGTTTCGCCAAAGGCAATCGTCAGGTCCGCGACTAAATCATCCATTCAGCACCTCCACACAGGCCGTATTTTTCCGAATATGATCGATGGCATCGCCCACCGCAGCCGGGTTGCCGGGGGCGGTAATCGCCACCACCAGAATGCCCAGCGCCCGGTCGCTGATGTACTCGATTTTGCCGTGCAGGATGTTCACGCCGACCCCGAACTTCACCGCCGCGAAGGAGAGCACCGGCTGTTCGGCCGAGTCGCCAACGAACATGATTTTCAGCAGCGCGCCGCGCATGTTGTCCAGCAGGCGCACCGGCAGCGTGAGGTTCAGCGTGTGGGACACCAGCTGGCGGGTAAATTCATGCTGCGGATGCGCGAAGATATCGAACACCTCTCCTGATTCCACCACTTCGCCGCCGGACATCACCGCCACGCGGTCGCAAATCGTTTTGATCACGTTCATCTCGTGGGTGATCAGCACGATGGTGATCCCCAACTGCTGGTTGATCTTTTTCAGCAGCGCCAGAATGGTGGCGGAAGTTTCCAGATCCAGCGCCGAGGTCGGCTCATCACAGAGCAAAACATCCGGATGGTTAGCGATGGCTCGCGCAATGCCCACGCGCTGTTTCTGCCCGCCGCTCAGCTGCACCGGGTAGCGGTTGGCTTTGTCGGCCAGGCCCACCAGCTCAAGAATTTCATCCACGCGCGGGCCGATTTTACTGCGTTCCCAGCCCGCAGCTTTGAGGCTGAAAGCCACGTTCTGCCTGACAGTCCGGGTGTGCATCAAATTGAAGTGCTGGAAAATCATGCCGATGCGCTGGCGCGCTTTACGTAGCTCGGCGCCCTGCAGCGCGGTGATCTCGGTTCCACCGATTTTTACGCTACCCTCACTTGGGCGCTGGAGCGCGTTCAGAGTGCGTAATAAGGTACTTTTCCCGGCACCGCTGGTGCCAACAATGCCAAAAATCTCACCGGCCCCAATGTGCAGCGAAACATCGTTCACCGCCCGGCTGGTCTGGTTCCGGCCCGTGGGGAAGTCCACACAGACCTTTTCAATCTCAATCATGACAACCTCAAATCAGCGATAAAGAGCAGGCATCCCGCCTGCCCGCTTTGCTCTGGTTACTTTTTATCGGCGGCAACCATCCAGTCCGGTTTCTGGAAGGCGTTGAAAATATTCTGCGGATCGTCGATCGCTTTTTCGTAGGCCGGGGACTTCACGGTCTCCACGATGTCTTTGGCGAACGGTTTATCCGCATCTTCGGCACGCACCGCGATGATGTTTTTGAGGTTCTCGTCCAGGTGTTCCTGTTTGAGCGCAGAGGAGAGTTTCAGCCCGGCCGCAATGGCAAAGTTACCGTTGACCAGCGCGGCGCTGGCGCTGTCCAGCGTGCGCGGCAGCTGCGCGGCTTCCAGCGATTTAAACACCAGGCCTTTCGGGTTGGTGGCGATATCGCGCTCGGAGGCTTTGGTCGGGTCAATGTTCTCTTTGATGGTGATAAGCTCCATCGACTGCAGGAAGCGCAGCCCACGGGCCAGGTTGGTCGGGTCGTTAGACAGGGTGACAATGTCGCCTTTCTTCAGCTCGTCCAGGCTTTTGACCTTATGGGAGTAAATGCCCATCCCGGCGGTTGGCACGGCGATCAGCTTCGCCAGCTTGAGGTTTTTGTCAGCGGTGAATTTGTCGAAGTACAGCGAGTGCTGGAACAGGTTGGCGTCGATGCTGCCGTTCGCCAGCGCCATGTTGGGCTGCACGTAGTCACTGAACTCGCGCACCACGACTTTATAGCCTTTCTCTTTTAACGACGGGGCGATGGCCTGTTTGACCATGTCGCCGTAAGGCCCCGGCGCCACGCCGAAGACGATAGTGTGCGGGTCGCTGTTGGCCTGAGCAAACTGCAGGCCGCTGGCCAGAAGTAAAGCGCCGGTCGCCACGCGCCAGCCGAAACGATTTCCCATGGGTATTCTCCCTTACAGAATGATGTGTGGTGTCCTGAGGCGAGCCTCTTTCACGGGCCGCTTACTAAGTCGTTGATCCAACTGGACAGAATAAGATGGCACATTCCGCTAACAGGGGTAATTGAAAATATTTCATCTTGCGCGCGGGAGAGGGCGCGGCGGGCATAAAACGGGCTTTTGCGAATAACAAAAAAGCAAAGCGGAAAACCCGCTTTGCCTGGGATGAACTTAATCAGGGCAGGATGCCGCCCGTTTGCGCTTAAGGTTTGTTTTAAAATTGAACAGCAAATAACTCGCCAGCGACAAACAGCCCACACCTACTGCGCCGTAGGCCAGCACGCCAGAAAAACCGGCATTCAGCGCCTGAATAATGAGATCGCTACTGAGCGAGCCTCTGGTCCCGCCAGCTATTTGTTCTGCCAGGGCATACCTTTCGCTCACGCTGTCGATATGGCTCTGTAAACTTTCGGCTATCCCCGCCACCAGGAGACTCCCCATTAAGGCAATATTGATGGCGAGGGTAATTAAGCGCGAACTGATATCAATCCCGGAAGCCATGCCCACGCGGTTAGCGGCGACGGAACTCGTGGTGGTGTTGGTGACCGGGGTATTGATTAACCCCAGCGCCATCCCCGAAAGTATCGCGCCGGGTAGCAAACTGACCTGATAGATGACGGCTAGTCTCATCAGGACAAATCCCAGGCCGATAGTAAGCAGCCCCAGCGGGATGAGGCGCGCGGCACCAAAGCGCAGCACAAGCTTCTCTCCGACTGGCGGCATTAACAATGTGGGCAGGGTGTAGGCCAGCAGCGCCATACCAGTCTCCATAATGCTGTAGCCCTTCCCTATCTGGTAATAAACCGGCAGATAAATCATCAGCGGCCAGAAGCTGAAATTCATCCCCACGGACCCCATCAGCGCGCCGGAGAAAGGTCTGATCCGAAAGACTGAGAAATCAAACATAGGATGCGGGTGGCGTAGCTCAATTATGACGAACAGCGCCAGGCTGATAAAAGTGCCCAGCAAGGTTAACTGGGCTTCACGGCTGGTCCACCCGATATTCCCGCCCTGAGTGATGAGCCAGGTCGCCCCCACCACTCCTATGCTCAACGTCACCAGGCCCGCGACATCCAGCGGTTTCGTGGTGTTTTCCCGCGACTCGATAACATTTCTCAGGGTCAGAGCCAGGGTGAGCAGCGCAATAATGCCGTGGACCAGAAATACCCATTGCCAGCTAAACCACGCCTCCAGCACGCCGCCGATGACGGGGCCAAAGCCCAGCCCAAAACCAAATGTGATCCCCCAGGCGGAAAACGCCCTGCTGCGCGCTTTTCCCTCCGGAAACTGGACCGACAGGATGGCAATCAGGCTGGTTAACATCGCCCCGCCGCTCAGTCCCTGCAAAAAGCGCCCTACAATAAGCCATTCCGGCGTCCGGGCCAGGCCACAGAGAACCGACGTCAGGCCAAACCCAATAATGCTGATAATAAAAATACGCTTGCGGCCATATTTATCTGCCAATGTTCCCGTGGCCATCAGCACCGCCGTACAGGAGAGGGTATAAGCGTTCATAATCCACTGCAGTTCGCGAAAATTGGCCTGCATCTGCTTTTCCAGCACCGGCAAAATAACCGGGACGCTGGATATTTCCAGGCCCGACATTAACGCGGCCAAACAGACCGCCATCAGCGCTAATAGGTTTTTCATACTGATTTCCTGCAAAACGTTAAGAAGGTGCCAGCATGAAAGATTCGGGGTGGAGTAGAAATCGACGCCCAGGTCAGTTATCGTCAAGATCGTGCCATTTTTAGAGACAGAACGACCATGCCAGTCACCTATTCAGATCAAGACCGCGCTTTTACACCGAAAAATCGACGGCTGGTTGTGCTGGCCTATCAGTGTCTCTGCACTTTTGAGTTCGGGATTGCCGTCGAAGCTTTTGGCCGTGTGGATGAAGTGCTTGGGCAGCCTCTCTATGATTTGCGCGTCGCGTCGTTAGAAAAGGGCGTTTTTGACGCTCAGGGCGGCGTGCGTTTAGTCGTGGACGGAGGACTGGAGCTGCTCGAGGATGCCGGAACAATTGTCATCCCCGGCTGGCGAAATGTTTTTGAACCGGCCCCGGAGCCGCTGATTGCCGCCTTGCAAAGTGCCCATCAAAAGGGTTCCCGCATAGTGTCGATTTGCGCTGGCAGCTTTATTCTCTGCGAAACAGGATTACTGGACGGCAAGCGGGCCACCGCCCACTGGAACAGCACGGAGATCCTCGCGGACAGGTTCCCTGCGGTGCAGGTGGAACACAGCATGATCTATGTCGATGAGGGCAGTCTGATCACCTCCGCAGGCGGCGCCGCCGGGGTCGATCTTTGCCTGCATCTTATCCGCCGTGATTACGGGATTGAAATCGCCAACCGGACTGCACGACGCATGATTACGCCCCCGCTACGGGAAGGCAGCCAGGCACAGTGGGTCGAGCAGCCCGTTCCTAAACGCCGCAGCAAAAGCCTGGCGCCCTTGCTGGACGACTTGCGCCATCATCTGAATACGCCCCTGGTGATTGAGCAGCTAGCCAGGCAAGCGGGCATGAGCCGCCGGACCTTTATCCGCAGGTTCAAAGATGCCACCGGCACCACGCCGGGCGAGTGGATGCTCAGCCTCCGGCTGGAAAAGGCTTGTGCGCTGCTGGAAAGCGAGAAACTCAGCATTGATCAGGTTGCGGAACAGTCTGGATTTGGCTCAGCGGAAACGCTCCGGCATCACTTCCGGCTGCGATTTAAAACCACGCCCACACAGTGGCGCAAGGCCTTCAATGCCAGAACATGCATACCCGTTTCTGAATAGGTAAAAAATAAGGCAGGAAACGCTAAATAAGGCGGGCAGCAGCGCTGCCACCCGCCAGAGGCACGATTAGAAATCGTAGCGCAGACGAACCAGGTTCATGTCGCCCAGGTTGTCGGTGCTGGAGGTGAAGACGTGCTCGTAGTCCACCTGGAAGCCGTAATCCAGCTTGAAGCTCACGCCCACACCGTTGTCGATGCGCTGGTAGCTGCGGCCGGTCACGTATTGCAGACGGTCACCCATGAAGTATGGCTGTACGGATTTCAGCGCGTACTGACCCACCGGGATGGTGTAACCGGCAAAGTACTCGATGCCCCACGCGTCGCCGGAGAAGTAGTTGTTGACGTCTTTCAGCTTGGTGGTCAGGAAGTTCTGGTACCAGCCGCCGCCGAAGCTGAACGTCCAGTTGTCCGGTTTCCAGCTCAGCGCGGTCCCGTAGATGTTCTGGTTGTAAGACTTGCTATCGCCGTCGTTCGGGTTACGCATATCGGCACGGGTGTAGTTCCATGCGGTGCCCCAGGTCAGGTCTTTGGTGATGTGGTAATCCACGCCCAGAGAGCCGCCGCCTTTACGCTTGTAGCGCATGCCGGTGGTGGCACGGATGTCGTTATCTTCAAACAGGTAAGAAGCGTAAACGTCCGCATCGCCGAAGGTGTTTTTATACTTCAGCATGTTACGGGAACGGTAAGAGCCGTCGTAGTCGCCGTTGATGCCGTTACCCGGAGCCTGACCGATCATGTCGTAGTCCCAGATATCGGTTTTCGCGCCAACCACGTCATAGTAAACGCTGTTCTGCTGCCCGTAGGTCAGCTGACCCCAGGTTTTGCTTTTCAGGCCGGTGTACAGCATACGGCGAGTAGTATTGTTCGCGCCGTCTGCATAGTGGTTGTCCCACTCGAAGACCGCCGGAATATTCACGCCCAGCTCGTAGAAGCTGATCCAGCTAATATCATCGAACAGATAATAATCAGCCGCGAAGCGGAAACGGGTGCCGCCGTCAAAGCCGTTACGTTTGTAAGAGCCTTTATCGCCGTCGCCGGACATCATATTAAACTGCGGACGAATACTGCCGCCCACGGTGAAGTTGAGGCGGCTCAGCGGGTTACCGGCCTGCGGGTCCTGCTTCAGGACGGTGATTTCCGCGTTAGCGGCGAAAGACGCCATACCTGCAAGCAGGCCGGCCCCAATCAGTAATGGTAAAGCGCGCAAATTTGCTTTCATGTGGATCCTTAGTAACCGTATTTATTATAAGCGCGGGCATATTAACGCTTATTAAGTCCGATTTCTGAGGGATTTTTATTAATTCGTGCGGTTATCTATCAGTCTTTTCTTAATAGATATTAAAAAAACATCAAAAAATGCAGAAAATATGTTCTGACGCAATAAATATCGAAATATAATAAATTTTATAACGGTAGCCGGGCGTCCCTGCCCGGCCTCCTCAGACGACAAACTGGCGGAACAGCGCCTTCCCTTTCAGTAAACGAACGCCCAGCCAGCCGCCGCAAAGCGACAGCAATATCGCCCCGGTAACAGGCAGCACGATCCACAGACGCAAATCAGGCTCCCACGGGAAGTCGAACACCCGGGTTTGCAGCACGCCAAGCGCCGTTTCGGCCCCGATGGCCGCCACCAGGCCGGACACCAGCCCCAGCACGGCGAACTCGCACCATAGCGTGGTTCTGAGCAGCTTTTTGCCCGCGCCCAGCGTGCGGTAAACCACCAGTTCCTGATGGCGCTGGCGCATGCCAACCTGTACCTGAGCCAGCAACAGCAGCAGGCCGCAGGCGGTCACCAGCACCACCATCACCTCCAGCGCGCGGCTGACCTGCTCCAGCACCTGCCCGATTTGTTTCAGGATAGCCCCGATATCCAGCAGGCTGACGGTCGGGAATTCGCGGTTAAGCTGGGTCAGCAGGCCGTTACTTCCCTCCCAGCGGAAGCTGGTG
The DNA here is from genome assembly GCF_042138895.1 of Cedecea selenatireducens. NCBI lineage: Bacteria > Pseudomonadati > Pseudomonadota > Gammaproteobacteria > Enterobacterales > Enterobacteriaceae > Cedecea > Cedecea selenatireducens. Next base: position 335,798 of record NZ_JBHIKW010000002.1, read on the forward strand.
AGCCAGCTCTGCGGCTGCCCGTCGAGCGCCCCCGGCGGGAAGATAAAGTAGAAGTTTGGCCGCAGGCTTTCCCAGTCCACTTTGCGCAGGCTGGTCACCTTCGCGGTGAAGTCCTGGGTATCTCCCATGAAGGTCACGCTGTCGCCGAGTTTAATGTTCAGCCGCTTCGCCACGCCGTCGTCCATCGACACTTCCCCGGCCTTCGGCGGCCAGCTGCCCGCAAGGATCGGGTTGTGATCAGGCTTCTGGCTCTGCCAGGTCAGATTCAGCTCGCGGTTCAACGCTTCGTCCGGGTTGCCCTCGGTGGACTGGCCGTTAATCGCCGTCATGCGCGCCCGAACGATGGGGTAAAACGAATCCGGGATCACCTGATGGTCGGCGAGGAAGGTTTTCACCGGCTGAACCTGCTCCGGCGCAATGTTCACCAGGAAGTAGTTCGGGCTTTCCGGCGGCAGCTGCTGCTGCCATCTGTCCAGCAAATCGCCCCGCAGCACTAGCAGCAGCGCCAGCAGCATAAAGGAGAGCGAGAACGCCGCCAGCTGGCTGAGCGTCGCCCACGGCTGGCGAAGCAGGCGGTTAACCGCCAGGCGCAGGGCCAGGTTTTTTAGCGTCAGCTTCTTAAGCAGCTTCAGCACGCCCCAGCCAACGAGGCCGCACAGCGCCGCCAGCACCAGCGTGCCCGCCAGCACCGCCCAAAGTAGCGAACTTCCGCCCATGAGCAACGCCAGCAGCAGTACCACAACGACGCTAATCACCGGCAGATAAATTTTCAGCGGCCAGACGCTGGCCACGGCGTCACGGCGCAGCACGCGCAATGGCTGAGTCGCCAGCAAAAGTCGATACGGACGCAGTCCCACCAGCACGGAGATTGTTACCATCGAGCCGATAGCCCACACCCACGGCCAGAGGCTCGCTGGCGGCAGCGCGGCCGGCAGCACCGGCTTCAACAGCTGCATCAGTGCGGCTTCAAACAGCAGCCCGACGGCGCCCCCGGCAATCGCCGAAAGCAGCAGCACCATCAGCCACTGGCCGATAATCAGCTTACGCAGCGCCGCCCTGCCCGCGCCCAGCGTTTTCAGGATGGCCACCAGGTCGTAGCGGCTGCGGCAGTAGTGGCTCATCGCCACGGCAATCGCCGCCACGGCCAGCAGCAGCGTCAGCAGGGCAGAAAGCAGCAGGAACTGCTGAGAACGCTCCAGCGACTTGCCCAGCGCGCCTTCGTCCTGCTCCATGCCGATCCAGCGCTGCTCCGGCTTCAGCTTCGGCAGCAGGAAGTTTTCAAACTGCTGCAATTGCTGTGCGTCGCCGCCAAACTTGTAGCGCCAGCTAATGCGGCTGCCGGGCTGTACCGCCCCGGTTTTCTCGACGTCGGCCAGGTTCATCATCAGCCGGGGCGCAATCTGGAACGGGTTAAACCCGGCGTCCGGCTCCTGAATCACCTGCCCGGCAATACGCAGCGTGGCATCGCCCACGTCAATATTGTCGCCCACTTTCAGGTTGAGCAGAGCCAGCAGGCGAGGCGCAAGCAGCGCGGTGCCCGGCTCTGGTTTCAGGCCCGGCGGGTTAGTTTCCAGCTCGCCGTACATCGGGTAAACTCCGTCGACCGCTTTCACATCCGCCAGCTGCGGCGTGTCGCCGGCAAAGGTCATGGTGGTGAAGCTCAGCTGTTTGCCGACCGTTAAGCCATCGCTTTGCGCCTGAGTCAGCCATTCATCCGGCACGGCGCGGGCGCTACGCAATGTCCTGTCGCCCGCCATATACTCGCGGCTTTGCTGGCTGAGGCCTTTTTCCATTCTGTCGCTGATGCTGCCGAGCGCCAGCACGCAGGCCACCGCCAGGCTCAGCGCCAGCCAGACAATCAGCAGCGAGGGAGAGCGCCACTCGCGCCAGAACCAGCGGGCTATCATGCTTCCTCCCACAGTTTGCCTTCGCGCAGCCGCAGGCGGCGGTCGCAGCGTGCCGCCAGCTGCTCGTCGTGGGTGACGAGGATCAGCGTGGTGGAGAAATCGCGGTTAAGGGAAAACAGCAGGTCGGCAATGCGGTCGCCGGTTTGCCTGTCGAGATTACCGGTAGGCTCATCGGCAAACAGCACGCCCGGTTTGCCGTTAAACGCCCGAGCCAGCGCCACGCGCTGCTGTTCCCCGCCGGAGAGCTGTGCTGGCAGGTGATCCAGGCGTTTGCCTAAGCCCAACTGCTCCAGCAGCGCTTTGGCCTGAGCCCGGCTGGCCGAGCTGTTTTCACCGCGTAGCAGCGAGGGAAGCTCTACGTTTTCGAGGGCATTCAGGGTGGGCACCAGCATAAAGGACTGAAACACAAAGCCGACGTTCCTGGCACGCAAGGCCGCTCTCGCCTCTTCATCCATGCTGTGCAGCGGCTCGCCGCAAAGGTGGACTTCGCCGTCCGTGCCGTCATCAAGCCCGGCCAGAATCGCCAGCAGCGTGGACTTGCCCGAGCCTGACTCGCCAATCAGGGCGATGGTTTCGGCCGGTTTGACAACCAGCTCAACTCCGGTAAGGATGGAAAGCTCGTGTTCACCCTGACCCACGGACTTACTAAGATGATGAACTTCAACAATGTTTTCCGCTGGCATTTGCCCTTCCTGTTTCTGGCTTTGATGACCTTCCGCGCCGCCGCGGCGGACACGTTATTGATTTTAGGCGATAGCCTGAGCGCCGGTTACCGTATGGCAGCCACCAGCGCCTGGCCCGCTCTGCTGGATGCCAAATGGCAGCCGCAGAATACAAAAGTCGTGAATGCGAGCATCAGCGGTGATACCGCTGCGCAGGGCCTGTCTCGCCTGCCCGCGCTGTTAAAGCAGCATCAGCCTCGCTGGGTTTTAGTGGAGCTTGGCGGCAACGACGGCCTGCGTGGGTTCCAGCCTCAAGAGGTAGAAAAAACCCTTAAGCAGGTTATCACCGACGTGAAGGCCGCCAATGCCCAACCGCTGCTGATGCAAATTCGCCTGCCCGCCAACTACGGACGCCGCTATAATGAGGCGTTTAGCGCTATTTATCCGCAGCTTGCCAAACAGTTTGATATCCCTTTGCTTCCGTTCTTTATGGAAGAGGTGTATCTGAAACCGCAATGGATGCAGGATGACGGCATTCACCCTAACCGTGATGCTCAGCCGTTTATCGCCGACTGGATGGCGACGCGGCTGACTCCGTTACTCTCTAAATAACCGGCGCAGCAGCGCCAGGCATGACGAGATAGTTAAACACGACTGATAAATAATCGGGGCACCCTTCGGGTAAAGTTATGCAAAAATCCGTTTTAATTACAGGCTGCTCCAGCGGGATTGGCTTAGCCAGCGCGCAGGAGTTACAGAAGCTTGGCTACAACATTCTCGCCGCCTGCCGTAAACCGGAAGACGTAGAGCGCATGAATCAGCTCGGTTTTACCGGCGTTCAGCTCGATCTTGATGACCCGGAAAGCGTCAAACGTGCCGCCGCCGAAGTGATTGAAATTACCGGCAATCGCCTGTTCGGGCTGTTTAATAACGGCGGTTATGGCGTGTATGGCCCGCTGAACGCCATTTCCCGCGAACAGCTTGAACAGCAGTTTTCCACCAACTTCTTCGGCACGCACCAGCTCACCATGCTGCTGCTGCCCGCCATGCAGCCTCACCACGAAGGCCGCATCGTGATGACCAGCTCGGTGATGGGGCTGATTTCCACGCCGGGGCGCGGGGCCTATGCCGCCAGTAAATATGCGCTGGAAGCCTGGTCAGACGCGCTGCGCATGGAACTTCGCCACAGTGGGATTAAAGTCAGCCTGATTGAGCCCGGCCCAATCCGCACCCGCTTTACCGATAACGTCAATCAAACCCAGAGCGACAAGCCGGTAGAGAACCCTGGCATTGCCGCAAGGTTTACCCTCGGCCCGGAAGCGGTGGTGGCGAAAGTGCGCCATGCCTTTGAAAGCCCAAGGCCGAAGCTGCGCTACCCGGTGACCGTGGTGACCCACGTGATTACCGTGCTGCGCCGCCTGTTGCCGGCATGCGCAATGGACAAAATTTTACGCAGCTGAGTTGAAGTCCCGGCCTCAGCCCCCATGTAAAAAACAAATGCTTAACAGAGAATCGCCCATGTCCGCAGAAAACATTATCAACATTACCGAAGCGAACCTGCACCAGACGCTGGAACAGTCCGTGGCTAAACCCGTGCTGTTTTATTTCTGGTCTGCCCGCAGCCAGCACTGCGAACAGTTAACGCCGGTTCTGGACAGGCTCGCAGCCCAATACAACGGCCAGTTTATTCTCGCCAAAGTTGACTGCGACGCAGAGCAGATGGTGGCTTCGCAGTTTGGCCTGCGCTCCATTCCTACCGTGTACCTTTTCCAGAATGGTCAGCCGGTGGACGGCTTCCAGGGGCCGCAGCCGGAAGAAGCGATTCGCGCCCTGCTCGACAAAGTGCTGCCGCGTGAAGAAGAGCTGAAAGCCCAGCAGGCAGTGGAGCTGATGCAGGAAGGCAAACACGCCGAAGCGCTGCCGCTGCTGAAAGATGCCTGGCAGCTGTCCGACCAGAACAGCGAGATTGGCCTGCTGCTGGCGGAAGTGCAGATCGCCCTGAACCGCAGCGAAGACGCCGAAGCGGTGCTGAAAACTATTCCTCTGCAGGATCAGGACACGCGCTACCAGGCGCTGATTTCCCAGATTGAACTGCTGAAACAGGCTGCCGACACGCCGGAGATTCAGCAGCTGCAGCAGCAGGTACAAAACGAGCCGGACAACGCCCAGCTCGCCAGCCAGCTCGCATTGCAGCTTCATCAGGTCGGCCGGAACGAAGAAGCGCTGGAGCTGCTTTATACCCACCTGAAAAAAGACCTGGGCGCAGCAGACGGCCAGGCGCGTAAAATGATGATGGAAATTCTGGCCGCGCTGGGCACCGGCGACGCGCTGGCGTCCAAATACCGCCGTCAGATTTACGCCCTGATGTATTAAGACTTCTGCGTAAAAAAACAAAGGCCGGATATTCCGGCCTTTAGCTTATCTGTAAACGCGGATCCCGCCGTCCACGCCATTCGGACTGAACAGCACCTGCCAGAGCTGAATATTTCGCGCACGGAATGCGCCCGCACAGGCGTTTAAATAGTAGGTAAACATCCGTTTAAAACGCTCGTCATAATTGCGTGAAATATTAGGCCAGCAGCGGAGGAAATTATCGTTCCAGGCCATCAACGTTCTGTCGTAATCCGCGCCGATATTGTGCCAGTCTTCCATAATAAAATGTTTTTCACTGGCGCTGGCAATATGGCGCACGGACGGTAAACAGCCGTTGGGGAAAATATATTTATTGATCCAGGGATCGACGTTTAAATCCGTTTCATTCGAACCGATGGTGTGCAGCAGAAACAGGCCATCGTCTTTAATATTGCGGGCGGCAACCTCAAAATAGGTGCTGTAGTTTTTCGGCCCGACGTGCTCGAACATGCCCACGGAAACAATGCGATCAAATTTGCTGTTGAGGTCGCGATAATCCTGCAGCAGGATCTCGACGTCCAGGCCCCGGCAGCGATCCTGCGCCATTTTTTGCTGCTCCGCCGATATCGTTACGCCGACCACCGACACGCCGTATTCCTGTGCCGCATACTGCGCCAGACCGCCCCAGCCGCAGCCGATATCCAGCAGCGTCATGCCCGGCCTGAGCTGCAGCTTTTCGCAGATCATGTGCAGCTTATTACGCTGGGCAGAGGCAAGATCCGTGGCGTCTTTCCAGTAGCCGCAGGAATATTGCATATACGGATCGAGCATCGCGGCAAACAGATCGTTGCCGATATCGTAGTGCTCCTTGCCGACTATCCAGGCACGCTTACGGGACTGCAAATTAAAGACTCTGGCCCCGGCAATACGCAGCAGGTCAGAGAAATGCTTCGGCATTTTGCTGTCCAGGCCGTGGCGCAAAATATGGGTAAATAAAATATCCAGCCTGTCGCAGTCCCACCAGCCGTCCATATAGCTTTCCCCCAGGCCGAGAGAACCTTCCTGTAATATTCGCTTGAAGAAGTCTGGATTATTCACCCGAATATCTGCCGGGCCGTTGCCGTCAATATCAATCGCCATGGGTGAAATTAATTCTTCCACGATTTTCTGCCAATGGCTGTTATTGGTCCGATGCTGCTCAGCTATTATTGTCCCCATTGCTTCCTCACCGGGATAAGTGCTCTTGCCAAATACCGCCCGCCCAATAGCGCGAGCTGCCGAAGCATCCGATATTACGCCTGCGCACACCATGCGTGAAATGAACTTACTCCATGAAAATCATTCCATTTAGGAATAATTAAATGATAAGCAGCAATTAATTCTCAACGGGCGCCGGACTGTTGCTGAATGTTTCAGGTTAAGCAGTTAGACTGAATGCAAAACAAACAGGAGGTTTTTTTAATGCTTATCGTGATCCCCGTATTAATTCTCGTGGCGCTGGTGGTTGTAGCGGCCGGGGTAAAAATCGTGCCTCAGGGCTTTCAATGGACCGTCGAACGCTTTGGCCGCTATACCAACACCCTGATGCCGGGCCTGAATCTTGTGGTACCGTTTATGGATCGCGTGGGCCGCAAAATCAACATGATGGAACAGGTGCTCGACATCCCTTCCCAGGAAGTCATTTCCAAAGATAACGCCAACGTTTCCATTGACGCCGTGTGCTTTATTCAGGTGGTTGACGCCCCGCGCGCCGCCTATGAAGTCAGCAACCTTGAGCTGGCGATCATCAACCTGACGATGACCAACATCCGTACCGTGCTGGGCTCAATGGAGCTGGATGAAATGCTCTCCCAGCGCGACAACATCAACACCCGCCTGCTGCACATCGTGGACGAAGCCACCAACCCGTGGGGCATTAAAATCACCCGTATCGAAATCCGCGACGTGCGCCCGCCGGCTGAGCTGATTGATGCCATGAACGCCCAGATGAAAGCCGAACGTACCAAGCGCGCCTACATTCTTGAGGCCGAAGGGATCCGCCAGGCGGAAATCGTCAAAGCCGAAGGTGAAAAACAGTCGAAAATCCTGAAGGCCGAAGGGGAACGCCAGTCAGCTTTCCTTCAGGCAGAAGCCCGCGAACGTAGCGCCGAAGCGGAAGCCCGCGCCACGCAAATGGTGTCCGAAGCTATCGCCAAGGGGGATATTCAGGCGGTGAACTACTTCGTCGCCCAGAAATACACCGACGCGCTGCAGCAAATCGGCTCGGCCAATAACAGTAAGGTGGTGCTGATGCCGCTGGATGCCTCCAGCCTGATGGGCTCCATCGCCGGGATCAGCGAACTTATCGCCCAGAGCGGCAACGAGCGTAAAAAATGATCGACAGTATTCTCGCGCACCCACACGTCTTCTGGCTTGCGCTAGGCGGACTGCTGCTGGCGGCGGAGATGCTCGGCGCTAGCGGCTATTTGCTGTGGAGCGGCGTGGCGGCGGTCATCACCGGGCTGCTGGTCTGGCTGCTGCCGCTCGGCTGGGAAACGCAGGGCGTCTGTTTTGCCCTGCTGACGCTGGTCGCCGCCTTTCTCTGGTGGCGCTGGCTGTCCAGCCGCAAGCAGCAAATTCCGGGTGAAGTGCTCAACCAACGCGGCCAGCAACTGGTTGGCCGCCGTTTCCGTCTGGAAACCGCGCTGGTCAACGGCCGGGGGCATGTTCGCGTGGCAGACAGCAGCTGGCCGGTGACCGCCGATGAAGATTTACCGGCGGGCTGTGAGGTTGTGGTGCAGGCCGTGGAAGGCATTACGCTAAAAATTAAAGCGGTTTAGTTTATCTCGTGGCGATGGCAGCAGCCGGAAAGGTTGTCGATGATCGGGCAGTCGGCGCTTTCATCGCCAGGGCACGCTTCTGCCAGCGTCAGCAAATGCTGACGCATATTTTGTAGCTCAATAATATGCCGTTCGATATCCGCGACCTTCTGTAAGGTGCGGGCTTTTACGTCCGCGCTGTGCCTCGCCGGATCGTTAAACAGGCTCACCAGCTCCTTGCACTCTTCCAGATTAAACCCGACCTGGCGGGCCTGGCGCAGCAGCGTCAACTCATCGAGATGCTTTTGCGTATAGCTCCGGTAGCCGTTGTCGGCGCGAAACGGCGGCGTGACCAGGCCTTTCTCTTCGTAAAAACGAATCGCCTTGCTGGTTAGCCCGGTTTTTTTCGCCACATCGCTAATATTCATTTTTGCTCCTTGACCTTCCCCTTGATGGAAGGTTTAACCTTTCTCATAGTTAACCGAATCATCCTTTCGGTCAATATTTCACCTCACCATCATACAGGAGTCTTGCGATGTCACACATTGTGGATCTGAATCTGGATGGCCTGACCTGCGGCCATTGTGTTAAACGCGTGAAAGAAAGCCTCGAGCAGCGTGCAGACGTTGAGCAGGCTGAAGTCAGCCAAACCCACGCCCGCGTCACCGGCAGCGCCACGCCGGAAGCACTGGTAGAAACCGTGAAGCAAGCGGGATACGGCGCAGAAGTCGCCAGCCACCCAAAGGCTGAACCGCTGGCAGAGTCATCAACTCCGTCGGAAGCACTGACAGCGGTCGCCCCTTCGCTTCCGGCAGCGTCTACCGACGATGACAGCCAGCAGCTGTTGATCAACGGTATGAGCTGCGCCAGCTGCGTCTCCCGGGTGCAAAATGCCTTACAGAATGTCCCGGGCGTCAGCCAGGCACGGGTTAACCTTGCGGAGCGCAGTGCGCTGATAATGGGCACCGCCTCCGCTGAATCGCTGGTCAAAGCCGTGGAAAACGCAGGCTATGGCGCCGAAGCGATTGAAGACGACCAGAAACGCCGTGAACGCCAGCAGGAAACGGCCAACGCCGCCATGAAGCGCTTCCGCTGGCAGGCGATTGTCGCCCTTGCCGTCGGGATCCCGGTGATGGTCTGGGGCATGATCGGTGACAACATGATGGTCACCGGGAGCAACCGCTCGCTGTGGCTGACCATCGGCATTATCACCCTCGCGGTGATGGTTTTTGCCGGCGGCCATTTTTACCGTAGCGCCTGGCGCAGCCTGATGAACCGTGCGGCCACTATGGATACGCTCGTCGCCCTCGGCACCGGCGCGGCCTGGCTCTACTCAATTACCGTGAACATCTGGCCGCAGCACTTCCCGATGGAAGCCCGCCACCTCTACTACGAGGCCAGCGCGATGATCATCGGCCTGATAAACCTCGGCCATATGCTTGAGCAGCGTGCACGTCAGCGCTCCTCCAAAGCCCTTGAACGTCTGCTGGACTTAACGCCGCCGACCGCGCGAGTAGTGACGGATGAAGGCGAAAAAACCTTACCGCTGGCGGAAGTCACCGCCGGAATGACGCTGCGCCTGACCACCGGCGACCGCGTGCCCGTTGACGGCGAAATTACCCAGGGTGAAGCCTGGTTCGACGAAGCAATGCTGACCGGCGAACCGATCCCGATGCAAAAATCAAACGGCGACGGCATTCATGCCGGTACCGTGGTGCAGGACGGCAGCGTGCTGTTCAAGGCTACCGCAACCGGCAGCCACACTACGCTGTCCCGTATTATCCGCATGGTTCGCCAGGCGCAGAGCAGCAAGCCGGAAATCGGTCAGCTTGCCGATAAAATTTCTGCCGTGTTTGTGCCTGTCGTGGTAGCCATTGCGCTGATTAGCGCCGCTATCTGGTACTTTGTCGGCCCGGCGCCGCAAATCGTTTACACCCTGGTCATTGCCACCACGGTACTGATTATCGCCTGCCCTTGCGCCCTGGGGCTTGCCACACCGATGTCGATTATTTCAGGCGTGGGCCGCGCCGCCGAGTTCGGCGTTCTGGTACGCGATGCCGATGCCCTGCAACGCGCCAGCACGCTGGATACCGTGGTATTTGATAAAACGGGCACGCTGACCGAAGGCAAACCGCAGGTGGTTGCCGTGGAAACCCGTTCGGGGGTGGATGAAGTACAGGCAGTACGCCTTGCGGCCGCGCTTGAGCAAGGTTCAAGTCATCCGCTGGCTCGCGCCATCATTGAAAAAGCAGGCAGTTCGACGCTGCCGGAAGTCACCTCGTTCCGCACTCTGCGCGGGCTTGGCGTCAGCGGTGAAGTTGACGGGCATAAACTGCTGCTGGGCAACAAAGCGCTGCTTGATGAACAGGGTGTGGACACGCAGCCGCTTGTCGACAGCATTGATACGCAGGCACGTTCAGGCGCCACGCCGGTTCTGCTGGCGGTAGACGGCCAGCTTATGGCGCTGTTAGCCATACGCGATCCGCTTCGCAGCGACAGCGTAAGTGCGCTGCAACGCCTGCATCGCAACGGCTATCGTTTAGTGATGCTCACCGGCGATAACGCCGTGACCGCCAACGCCATCGCCAAAGAAGTTGGCATTGACGAGGTGATTGCGGGCGTGCTGCCGGACGGCAAAGCTGACGCCATCAAACAGCTGCAGCAGCAGGGCCGCCAGGTGGCGATGGTCGGCGACGGCATCAACGATGCTCCGGCGCTGGCTCAGGCAGAAGTGGGGATTGCGATGGGCGGCGGCAGCGACGTCGCGATTGAAACCGCAGCCATTACCCTGATGCGTCACAGCCTGGTCGGCGTTGCCGACGCGCTGGCCATTTCTAAGGCAACGCTGCGCAATATGAAGCAAAACCTGATGGGCGCCTTCGTGTACAACTCGCTTGGCATTCCGATTGCCGCTGGCGTGCTGTACCCGCTGACCGGCACGCTGCTCAACCCGGTGGTTGCCGGAGCCGCGATGGCGCTGTCTTCCATCACCGTGGTCAGCAACGCCAACCGTCTGCTGCGCTTTAAACCGAAAGACTAACCTCTCTGCGGCCTGCCGTTCTCCTTTTGAGCGGAAGGCCGACTTTTTACTTTCCCCTTCCAGCCCAGGGCGTTAGCATGGCTTTTTAGCCAGGGAATCGCGATATGGGTTTGTTCCAACGTCTTAGCTCACTGCTTTCCAGTCTGACGGCCTCCACTTATCCCTGGCCTGCCCTTGATATCACGCTCCCCGGCAAGCGCTATCTGCACCTCGTGGGCAGCATTCATATGGGCACGCGCGACATGGCTCCGCTTTCCTCGCGGCTGGTGAAAAAGCTGCGTGAGGCAGATGCCCTGATTGTCGAAGCGGATATCCGCACCGGTGATTCGCCGTTCAGTGAAATCGCGGAGGACATCGAGCTGGAAGCGCGTATGGCACCGGACGATTACCAGCAGGTGCTGAGCCTTTGCAGCGAACTGGGTATCTCGCTAAGCAGCCTTGAACGCCAGCCGGCCTGGCAGGTGGCGCTGATTTTACAGGCACACCAGGCGCAGCGGCTTGGTCTCCGCCCTGACTACGGCATTGACTATCAGCTCCTGGAAGCCGCGCAGCGCTATAACGTGCCGGTCACCGAGCTTGAAGGTGCGCAAAGCCAAATCGAGTTACTGAAGGGGCTGCCTGAGGGTGGGATGCCGCTGCTGAACGACACGCTGGAGCACTGGCACACCAACGCCCGCCTGCTGCAAATTATGATCGGCTGGTGGCTGGAAACGCCGCCGCAGCAGGGCAATATTGCTCTACCCAACACCTTCGGCGATGCGCTTTATGACGTATTAATGCATCAGCGAAACCGCCAGTGGCAAGCGTTTCTGCAGCAGTTGCCCGCCGGACGCTACGTGGTTGCGGTCGGCGCGCTGCACCTTTACGGCGAAGGTAACCTGCCGGAAATGCTGAAAAAAGGGTAAAAAAATGGCCAATATTTCTATTGGCCCGTCAAAGAGGAATTTCATTTATTATTCTGTTTATCCCGGCTGCCGAAGCAACCGAAGCTGAATTGTCGCTCAATGTGATGGTTTACGCCATCACTATTGTGTAGCGCTATATTACTCGTCAAGTATATCACTACGATTACTATTTTGTGCGTTTTCAAAACAACGAATAAAGAAGGAAACCATGACTCCCGCGGTAAAACTCCTCGAAAAGAACAAAATCAGCTTTCAAATTCATGCCTATGAGCACGATCCGCTGGAAACCAACTTTGGTGACGAAGTGGTTCGCAAGCTGGGGCTGAACGCTGACCAGGTTTATAAAACGCTGCTGGTGGCGCTGAATGGCGATATGAAACACCTGGCCGTGGCGGTGACGCCGGTTGCCGGGCAGCTTGACCTGAAAAAGGTCGCGAAGGCGCTGGGCGTGAAGAAGGTTGAAATGGCGGACCCGATGGTCGCGCAGCGGATCACCGGCTATCTGGTCGGCGGCATCAGCCCTCTCGGGCAGAAAAAGCGCTTACCGACGGTGATTGATGCTCCGGCACAAGAGTTTGCCAGCATCTACATTTCCGGCGGCAAGCGCGGGCTGGATATCGAACTCGCGGCAAACGACCTGGCAAAGCTGCTGGATGCCAGCTTCGCTGATATCGCCCGCCGCGATTAACGCTTAGTTCCAGCTCACCTCACCCTTAGGTTGGTAAGCATTTACGTCCAGCGGAGAGTTCTGCTCGATGTACTGTTTCAGGACTTCCGCATCGACAAAGCCGGTGTTGACGTAACCCGGCTTTTTATCGATTTCCGGGTAACCGTCGCCGCCGGTGCCGTTGAAGCTCAGCGTCGCCATGCGGTAGGTTTTCGCCGGGTCAATCGGCTGGTCTTTGATTTTCAGATTGCTGAGCTTGCCGCCGGTTGAGGTGAAGCTCACGTTTGAGAACTGCGGATAGGCGCCGGAGTCCGGCGTTTTCTGCGCCACCGCCGTCAGATACGCCTCAACGTCTTTGCCACTCATATCGATGTAGGCCACGGTGTTGCCGAACGGCTGCACCTTAAGCACGTCTTTATAGGTAATATCCCCGGCTTCAATGGAATCACGCACGCCGCCGCCGCTCATCACCGCAAAGTCAGCGTTGGTTCGCGCCATCTGTGCCGCCAGCAGTACGCGCGCCAGGTTAGTTTGTACGAAACGCACCTTGCTGCGGTCCCCTTCCAGATGCCCGTTCACGCTGCCTACTTTGACCTTCAGCGCGGCCTGGCCTTTGTTCTGGAACGGCGTCAGCAGGGAAAGCATCTGCTGGTTTTCAGCGATTTCAGGCGTGTAGAGTACGCGCTCACTTTGCCCGTTGTCGTAGGTGATTTTCTTTTTCAGGTTGATAGGGATCAGCTGATAGTGCACCAGCTTCATCTCGCCGTTGCGGAACTCAAAGTCCGCCCGTCCGACGTATTTCCCCCACTCGTGCGCCTGCACAATCCAGGTGCCGTTTTGTCTGTCCGGCGCGCAAGGCGTGCCCGGCATATAATCCTTCTGCTTCTGGTTTTCCTGCGCCATGCAGACCGGATCCTGTGAGTGACCACCCACAATCATCGTTAGCGCCCCGGCAGGCAGGCTTCTGGCCATTTCGACATCGCCCGGCGCATTCGAGCCGTGGTTGCCATTATCGTAATGGCCCATATGGGTTGCGGCGATAATCACGTCAGGTTTTTCGGTGCCCTGCAGCTCCTGAATCACCAGTTTGGCTTCCTCCGCAGGCTGGCGGAATTCGATGTCGGTGAAGTATTCCGGGTTACCGATTTTTGCCGTGTCGTCGGTGGTCAGGCCGATAACCGCCACCTTGATGCCCTGGGGTTTAAAAATCGCATAGGGCTTAAACAGGCGCTCGCCGGTGCTTTTCTGGTAAATATTGGCGGACAGCAGCGGGAACTTCGCCCATTTTTCCTGCTGGCGCAGGACGGAGAGCGGGTTGTCGAATTCGTGGTTGCCGACGGCCATCGCGTCATAGCCAATCAGGCTCATGCCGCGGAAGTCCGGCTCGGCATCCTGCAGGTCTGATTCCGGCACGCCGGTGTTGATATCACCGCCCGACAGCAGCAGCACGCTGCCGCCTTCGGCTGCAACCTCTTTACGCACGCTGTCTACCAGCGTTTTTTGCGCCGCCAGGCCGTATTCCGAGTACTCATTGCGCCAGAAGTGGCCATGATGATCGTTGGTATGAAGAATCGTAATTTTGTAGGTCTTGTCTTTTTCCCAGGCCAGCGCGGAAGCGCTGGTTAAGCTCAATGCCACCAGCAGCGCCGTGGTTATTGTTTTAGTAGCAAAACGCATTGTCCATCTCCATGTCAAAATGTAACTGCGCAGGAATACCAGATAGCGGCCAGGATAGACAACTAACTTTTCCGAAATGCGACTTTCTTCAAATCCCCCGCACGAGTATGTTAGCAGGGTAAGAATTTCTTCCGGGCGATTTCCTGCGTCGCCCGCTCTAAAAACAATAACCGTTCGTACAGGTAATTATGGCAAGCTCTCAAACCCTCACGCAGCCGGGCACGCCCCCGGAGCAAAAAAAAGCGCGCACCGCATTTGGGATCCTCGGCGCTATAAGCCTTTCCCATCTGCTTAATGACATGATTCAATCGCTGATTCTGGCTATCTACCCTCTGCTACAGGCCGAGTTTTCCCTGAGTTTTATGCAAATCGGGATGATAACCCTGACCTTCCAGCTCTCTTCATCGCTGCTGCAGCCGCTGGTGGGCTACTACACCGACAAATACCCGATGCCGTGGTCGCTGCCGATTGGCATGTGTTTTACCCTTTGCGGCCTGGTGCTGCTGGCGCTGGCGGGCAGCTTCCCGGCGGTTCTGGTAGCTGCGGCCTTAGTGGGCACCGGCTCGTCGGTATTCCACCCTGAGTCCTCGCGCGTGGCGCGTATGGCGTCCGGCGGCCGTCACGGGCTGGCGCAGTCGCTGTTCCAGGTGGGCGGCAACTTCGGCAGCTCTCTGGGGCCATTGCTGGCGGCAGTCATTATTGCGCCTTACGGTAAAGGTAACGTGGCGTGGTTCGTGCTGGCAGCGCTGCTGGCAATTGTCGTCCTGCTGCAAATCAGCCGCTGGTATTCCGCTCAGCACAAAATCGCGAAAAGCCGCCCTGCCGTGCCGGTGGTCAACCCGCTGCCGCGCAACAAAGTTATCCTGGCGGTCTCTGTTTTGCTGCTGCTGATCTTCTCTAAATACTTCTATATGGCGAGCATCAGCAGCTACTTCACTTTCTACCTGATGCAAAAATTCGGATTATCGGTACAAAACGCCCAGATTCACCTGTTCGCCTTCCTGTTTGCCGTCGCGGCGGGGACGGTTATCGGCGGGCCATTAGGGGATAAAATTGGGAGAAAATACGTGATTTGGGGCTCAATCCTCGGCGTCGCGCCATTTACCCTTGTTTTACCCTATGCGTCGCTTTACTGGACCGGCGTGCTGACGGTGATCATTGGCTTTATTCTGGCCTCGGCTTTTTCGGCAATTTTGGTGTACGCCCAGGAGCTGCTTCCTGGCCGTATCGGCATGGTTTCCGGGCTGTTTTTCGGATTTGCCTTTGGAATGGGTGGCCTGGGTGCCGCGGTGCTTGGGCTTATTGCCGACCATACCAGTATCGAATTGGTCTACAAAATATGTGCCTTCCTGCCGCTCCTCGGTATTATGACAATATTCCTACCCGATAACCGCCATAAAGCGTAGGTTTTAGCGGCCAAAGTATTGCTTTGGCCGCTTCCCACCCCCATACCCTCCTGGTTGCTGCCCCACATAACTGAGTTAAATGCTACTCAGAGCCTTTTTTTTATCGAAATGCGCCTTTTATTCAAAATTCAACAATTATTCATAAACGCCGATAAGGAAATTGTCATAAACTGTGTAACAGAACGTTTTGGAACATCGGCCAACCAAAGGAGACGGAATGCATCACGCCACACCGCTTATCACCACCATTGTTGGTGGTCTCGTGCTCGCTTTTTTACTCGGTATGCTGGCTAACAAGCTGCGCATATCTCCGCTGGTGGGCTATTTATTAGCCGGCGTGCTGGCGGGACCTTTTACTCCAGGTTTTGTTGCTGATACCAAACTTGCCCCCGAGCTGGCGGAATTAGGCGTGATTCTGCTGATGTTCGGCGTCGGGCTGCATTTTTCATTGAAGGACTTGATGGCGGTAAAGGCCATCGCCATCCCCGGTGCGATCGCGCAGATTGGCGTTGCAACGCTGCTGGGCATGGCGCTTTCCTGGCTGATGGGCTGGTCATTGATGACCGGCATCGTCTTCGGGCTGTGTTTGTCGACGGCAAGTACAGTCGTGCTGCTGCGGGCGCTTGAAGAGAGGCAGTTAATCGATACCCAGCGAGGGCAGATTGCCATTGGCTGGCTGATTGTAGAAGATCTGGTGATGGTGCTGACGCTGGTGCTGCTGCCGGCGGTGGCCGGGATGCTGGAAAAAGGCGACGTTGGCCTGGCTTCCCTAAGCCTGGATATGGCTATCACCATCGGTAAGGTCGCCGCCTTTATCGCCCTGATGATGCTGGTAGGCCGTCGCCTTGTGCCGTGGATTCTGGCACGCAGCGCCGCCACCGGCTCCCGCGAGCTGTTTACCCTTTCCGTCCTCGCGCTGGCGCTCGGTATCGCCTTTGGTGCGGTGGAGCTGTTTGACGTCTCCTTTGCGCTGGGGGCCTTCTTTGCCGGTATGGTGCTGAATGAGTCCGAGCTAAGCCACCGTGCGGCGCACGACACGCTGCCGCTGCGCGACGCCTTTGCGGTGCTGTTCTTTGTTTCCGTTGGGATGCTGTTTGACCCGCTGATCCTGATTCAGGAGCCGCTGGCGGTGCTGGGCACGCTGGCTATCATCATCTTTGGTAAATCACTGGCGGCGTTCCTGCTGGTACGCATGTTCGGCCACTCCCAGCGTACCGCGCTGACCATCGCCACCAGCCTCGCGCAGATCGGTGAATTTGCGTTTATTCTGGCAGGCCTCGGCATGGCGCTGAACCTGCTGCCACAAACGGGGCAGAATTTAGTGCTGGCGGGCGCAATCCTGTCGATTATGCTGAACCCGATTCTGTTCGCCATTCTTGAGCGCTACCTCGAAAAAACCGAAACGCTGGACGAGCAGACGCTGGAAGAGGCTATCGAAGAAGAGAAGCAAATCCCGGTGGATATCTGCAACCACGCGCTGCTGGTGGGCTATGGCCGCGTCGGCAGCCTGCTGGGCGAGAAGCTGCTGGCCGAAGGCGTGCCGCTGGTGGTGATTGAAACCTCCCGCAGCCGCGTGGATGAGCTGCGCGAGCGAGGCATCCGTACCGTGCTGGGCAATGCCGCTAACGAAGAGATCATGAATCTGGCGCATCTGGACTGCGCGCGCTGGCTGCTGCTGACTATCCCTAACGGCTACGAGGCGGGTGAAATCGTCGCGACGGCCAGAGCAAAATGCCCGGATATCGAAATCATCGCCCGTGCCCACTATGACGACGAAGTCGATTACATCACCGAACGTGGGGCTAATCAGGTCGTGATGGGAGAAAGAGAGATTGCCAATACCATGCTGGGGCTGCTGGTGCCGCCGGTGGCTCAGGAAGTGGTGACAGGTTAGTACGCTTATAGGGCAGGTTTAGCGCCTGCCCGCTTCAAAAAACAGAGCCTTCTTCAGGCTCTGCTCTGCTGCTTAACGTTCCCAGTAAGATTCTTCGAGACTGTCTTCCCGCTCGGGCAGGCCGCGCGTCAGGCGTGGAGAATGCTGATTCAACACCTGATAGCTAACGCGGTTAGCGTATTTGCACACCTGCGCCAGCGAGGAATAGGTCAGCCAGGTCAGTTTGTGCTTGCTGGAGTTCGGCACGTTGCTGCGGTGATAGTTGTTCGCGGTAATATCATGCAGCAGCGCCGCAAGCGCGCCGTCACCCGCCCCGTTGGTGTTCATTATCTTCTCCGGGCCGCCCATGTAAGGAGCGATGTGGGAGTAGATACGCAGCGGTTCAGCACAATCTTTCAGGCGCATCGCGCGGCTAAATTCGTACTGGTTAAATTCCGCAATAGCCCCCGGCAACAGAGGATGTTGGGTATTACGTTTCGCGGTTTCTTCCGTGTAGCCCGCCATATAAAGCCCGACCGGCCCGGCGGTGCACAGTACCAGGTCAACCCAGTCCAGCGCCTTGTCGGCGGCCAGCAGCGGATCGCTTTCGCCGGTTAGCGCCTCGCCTTCTTCTTCGTTCATCGCCAGGATAGAAACGTGTTCGCGCAGGAAGGCCTGCCACCAGGCCGGGTTCTCGGCAATCACGTATTTAGTGCCCAGGGTCAGAACCACCGGCACGTTGTGTTTCTTCGCCCAGGCAATGGCCTGCATGGTGGCGTCCGGCATCGGCTCGCCCGGCTTGCAGCGCACCAGATAAGAAGTCAGCACCAGTGCGGACGCCCCGGCAATCACCTCTTCAGGAATGCTTTCAGCGCGCAGCTGGTTCATGTGGCCAGGGCTGATGGCGAACGTACGCTCACCCTGGTCGCCAATCAGCGTAAAGCAGCGGCCAATCGCGCCGTCAACGCCCTGCAGGTAGTTAAGATCGGTCCGGCTGGAGGTGTTGCAGAGATAGCGGTAGGCGTAGCTGCCAATTTCGACATTGCGGCACATCACGCCGAGCAGCACCGAGCGGTCATCGGCCAGCACAGAGTAGTTGTGCATGGTATTGCCGATGGTGCCCCCGGCAAACTGGTGGGTAATCAGGTTGCTGTCGACCAGTTCTTTGTAGAGCGCGTCGGCCACATCATCCTCAATCACCAGGGAATGACCGAAGCTCAGCCCGTAGCGCTGTACAAATTCGTCGTCCACTTTGGCCTCAATGTCGACCAGCGTTTGATCGATGCCGACCACCCAGGAAGCGCCGCTTTCGGCTTCAGGCTGAGTTTGCTGCAGGAGCGGATCGCGGGCGTTGACGGGGAAGTAGTGTTTGGATTTGCGTTTACCGGGAAATTTCATGGTGTCGTTACGGGGCTGAATAATAAGGCGGAGAATAGTAACATTCCCCGCCTCAGGATTCTATTTAGCGATACCGATCCACCAGATTGACCATCATTGCGATATGGGCCGGATCGTCGTTCAGCGCCGGGATGTACTCGTACTTCGTCCCGCCCGCTTCGATAAACACTTCCCGGTTCTGCACCGCCATCTCTTCGAGGGTTTCCAGGCAGTCGGCGGAGAAACCGGGGCACATCACCTGAATATGCTTCACGCCCTTTTCGGCCAGCATTTTCAGCGTTTCGTCGGTGTACGGCATCAGCCACGGTTCGCGGCCAAAGCGTGACTGGTAGGTCATCATCACTTTTTCCGGCGGCAGCTCAAGGGCGCTCAGCAGCTCACGGGTGGTGTCACGACAGCGCTGCGGGTAATCATCGCCTTCGTTCGCGTAGCGCTGCGGAATGCCGTGATAGGAAAGCAGCAGCACGTCCGGCTCGCCGTGTTCGGCAAAAGAGCGTTTAACCGAGGCCGCCAGCGCGTTGATGTACGCGGGATCGGTCGCATAGTCACGAATCAGGGAGATAGAAGGCAGGCTGCGATAATCGGCGAAGATCCGCCCCAGTTCGTCCCATACCGCCGCAACGGTAGAGCAGGAAAACTGAGGGTAAAGCGGCAGCACCACAATGTGCGTCACGTTCTGCGCCAGCAGCTCCTCAACGGCGCTTTTCAGCGACGGTTCGCCGTAGCTCATCCCCAGCGCAACCGGCGTGTCCGGCAGCTGCTGCGCCAGCGCTTTCTCCTGCCGACGGCTGTAAACCATCAGCGGCGAGCCCTCTTCCATCCAGATGGACTGGTAGAGTTTGGCGACGCGCGGCGAACGCAGCGGCAGAATGACGCCGCGCAGCAAAGGCCACCACAGCAGGCGAGGCGTATCCACCACGCGCTTATCGCTCAGGAACTGACGCAGATAGCGGTTGACCGCCGCCGGAGTCGGGGCGCTCGGCGTGCCAAGGTTAGCCAGTAAGATGCCAATTTTTTCCTGATTCATTCCCACCCCTTATCTATAAATTGCCGTCAATTGTAACGTAAAAGAGCGAAACGAGAACCGATTACAGCAAAAGGGGAAAATGAGGGCAAAAAAATACCAGGGCATGCCCTGGTACTCACTTCTGACAAAGTCCATTGCCCTGAAAAATCTGAACACCGATCTTATAAAAACAATGAATGATGTTCTCTGATTTACCCCAAACAGTCGAAAACCACGTTTTCGGCTGTTTGTCATCAATATGACCAGGGCATGCCCTGGTATTGATTGTCGCGGCTGGAAATTATCCGAGGATTTTTTCCAGCTCTGCGCGAACGTCAGCCACGGCCTGAGTGCCGTCGACTTTAGCGTATTGGGTGTTACCCGCCTGCGCTTCTTTAGAGTAGTAGCCGATCAGCGGCGCGGTCATCTGATGGTATTCCACCAGACGTTTACGCACGGTTTCTTCCTGATCGTCTTTACGGGTGCTCAGCTCTTCGCCGGTCACGTCATCTTTGCCTTCAACCTTAGGTGGGTTGAATTTGATGTGGTAAACGCGGCCGGAAGCAGCGTGTACGCGGCGACCCACGATACGGTCAACGATCAGCTCGTCCGGAACGTCGAACTCCAGCACGAAGTCAACTTTGATGCCCGCTTCTTTCATGGCGTCAGCCTGCGGGATAGTGCGTGGGAAACCGTCCAGCAGGAAACCGTTACGGCAGTCTTCCTGCGCAATGCGTTCTTTAACCAGGGCGATAACCAGCTCATCGGTCACCAGCTTGCCAGCATCCATGATGTCTTTGGCCTGTTTACCCAGTTCTGAACCAGATTTGACCGCGGCACGCAGCATATCACCGGTGGAGATTTGCGGAATGCCGTATTTCTCCATGATGAACTGAGCCTGAGTCCCTTTACCTGCGCCCGGCGCGCCGAGCAGAATGATACGCATTGCGTAATTCCCCATACGTTTAATTATTCAATCGAATTTGAGGCCAAAACCATACCACTAAAGGCGGTATCATCACAAGGAAGGGAGGCACTCAGGCTGAGGCTCCGGGCCTGGATTCCGTCCGGATCTCGACCCATTTTTTGCTGCGGCCGAAGTCAGAATCGCTTCAGCCAAACAGCGTTTTTATTTTTACAGCAGCTTACTTATCCCCTGTATCACCAGGGATAAATTAGGTCTTCGTCTGCTGGTTTATGAACTGCCAGACTTCCTGAAAAGGGTGCGCTATATAGATTACGTTTATATACAGCAATTATAATGACGCCCAACACTCCTGCCGATTCTGTATGGCGTCAGGCTGTTAATCAGGAGATCTATTTTGCTAAGAGGAAGAGCGCCCGCCATGAATAAGACTTTACTCCCCCTCATCTGTTGTTTGCTGCTCAGCGGATGCACATCACAGTGGGTAAAAACTCGCAGTAACGCGCAGGAATACACCAGCGCCCGTGCAGCCTGTGAAACCCAGTCCCAGCAGGCTTTCCCGGTGAGGAACGAGGTTGCACAACGGACTAAGTACACCACTTACTATGAAGCCTGTACCAAAAAAGATGATTGTGACGGCGAGAAAACCAGGGCGGTAAAAAAGCCTGAAATAGAAAGCTATGTGATGGACGTGAATAGCGAAAGCCGCGATCGGTTGTTTAATCAGTGCATGGAACTTAAAGGCTGGGAAAGCAAAATAAAGTGGCTGTAATAGCTGAAATTCAATATCAGACACTCGCATGACGGCAGTAAAATAACCTTACTTTTATATCATTTATTTTTAAGGTGATTACCATGCCCCCAAATTTAAGCGAAAAAAAACCACCTGCCTGTGCAGGTGGTTTTTGTCAGTCTTTCAACCCGACTTAAGAAACCAGCAATTGGTTCATACGGCGGATGAACTGGTTAGGATCTTCCAGCTGACCACGCTCGGCTAACAGCGCCTGGTCCAGCAGCAGCTCGACCCACTCGCCGAACTGAGCGTCGTCCTGCGTATCCGCCGCGCGTTTCACCAGCGCATGCTCCGGGTTAAGCTCGAAGATGTACTTCACGTCCGGCACTTCCTGGCCCGCAGCGGCAAACAGTTTCGCCATCTGGGTGCTCATGTCGTTGCTGTCGGTGGTCACGATCGCCGGCGTATCGGTCAGGCGGTGAGTCAGGCGCACTTCCTTCACGCGCTCGCCCAGCAGGGTTTTCACGCGGTCCACGAACGGCTCCAGGGCTTTCTCGGCCTCTTTCGCTTCTTCGGTCTCTTCGTCCGTCAGCTTATCCAGCGATTCGTCGGTTTTGCTCACAGACTGGAACGCTTTGCCGTCGAACTCGGTCAGGTAGCTCATCATCCACTCATCGATGCGGTCGGAAAGCAGCAGAACCTCGATGCCTTTCTTACGCAGCAGTTCCAGATGCGGGCTGCTCTTCGCCGCCGCGTAGCTGTCTGCGGTGATGTAGTAGATCTTCTCCTGGCCTTCTTTCATGCGGGAGACGTACTCTTCCAGCGACACGGTCTGGGCTGAAGAATCCGTGTGCGTGGTCGCGAAGCGCAGCAGCTTAGCGATAGCTTCCTGGTTCGCGTTATCTTCCGCCGGGCCTTCTTTCAGCACGAGGCCGAAGTTTTTCCAGAAGGTCTGGTACTTCTCGGCATCGTCTTTCGCCAGCTTATCCAGCATCTGCAGCACGCGTTTGGTCAGCGCGCTACGCAGGTTCTGGGTCACGCGGCTGTCCTGCAGGATTTCACGGGAAACGTTCAGCGGCAGGTCGTTAGAATCTATCAGGCCGCGAACAAAGCGCAGGTAGTTCGGCATGAACTGCTCCGCGTCGTCCATGATGAACACGCGCTGTACGTAGAGTTTCAGCCCGTGTTTATGGTCGCGGTTCCACATATCCCACGGTGCCTGTGAAGGGATGTACAGCAGGCTGGTGTACTCCTGCTTGCCTTCTACACGGTTATGGCTCCAGGAAATAGGATCGGTAAAATCGTGGGCGATATGCTTGTAGAACTCTTTGTATTCGTCTTCGCTGACTTCAGACTTGCTGCGGGTCCACAGCGCCTGAGCCTTGTTGATTTTTTCCCAGCTGATAACGGTTTCGCCGTCTTTCTCTTCACGCTGTTCAATCTCAACCGGCAGTGCGATATGGTCGGAATACTTACTGATGACGGAGCGAACGCGCCAGTCGTCCAGGAATTCATCTTCGCCTTCGCGCAGGTGCAGCGTGATTTCGGTGCCGCGATCGGCTTTATCAATGTCGGCCACGGTGTATTCACCCGCGCCTTCAGATTCCCAGAACACGCCCTGATCCGCGCTGGCACCGGCGGCGCGAGTGCGAACGGTAACTTTGTCAGCCACGATAAACGCAGAGTAGAAGCCAACGCCAAACTGACCAATCAGCTGGCTGTCTTTCGCCTGATCGGAGCCCATGGACTCGAGGAAAGCTTTGGTGCCGGATTTAGCGATGGTACCCAGATGATCAATGACCTCATCTCGGGTCATACCGATGCCGTTATCGGCGATGGTCAGGGTGCGATTCTCTTTGTCAAAAGAGACGCGAACGCGCAGCTCACCGTCGCCTTCATAAAGGCTGGCGTTCGACAGCGCGCGAAAGCGCAGCTTGTCTGCCGCATCAGAGGCGTTGGAGATCAGCTCACGCAGGAAGATTTCTTTGTTTGAATACAGAGAGTGGATCATCAGGTGCAGAAGCTGTTTTACCTCTGACTGAAAACCGCGGGTCTCTTGTCCTTTCATGGTCATGGATACCTCAACAAAATCATACGGGATGAAGAAAACGTTGAGGGGGATATGGTAGCGATTTGTGCCTTTTCAAGCAGGAGGAGGCAAAAACCTCCTCCGGACGGCTAAAAATTAATCTTATGGCGGCCAACCAGCGAGTGAGAAAGCGTGGTGCCGTCCACCATTTCAAGCTCGCCTCCTACCGGCACACCGTGCGCGATACGGCTGGCTTCAACGCCATATTGGGCGCACAGCTCGGCAATATAGTTGGCGGTAGCCTCGCCTTCCACCGTCGGGTTAGTGGCGAGAATAACCTCTTTCATCGACTCGCTCGCAAGGCGATGCTCAAGGCGATCCAGGCCGATGTCATTCGGGCCAATGCCGTCCAGCGGCGAAAGGTGCCCCATCAGCACAAAATAGCGGCCGGAGAACTGCCCGGTTTGCTCGATGGCGTGAATATCCGCCGGGCTTTCCACCACGCATATCTGGCCGTTTTCCTGGCGGCGCGGGTTGGAGCAAATGGAGCAAATCTCCTGCTCGGTAAAGGTACGGCAATCCGAACAGTGGCCAATCTCGGACATCGCGCGGGTCAGTGCCTGAGCCAGACGCATACCGCCGCTGCGGTCGCGCTGCAACAGCGCAAACGCCATACGCTGGGCGGATTTGGGGCCAACGCCGGGCAGGCAGCGCAGGGATTCCATAAGGGCTGAGAGTAAAGGACTGGTTTGCATCGCTCGGGCTTGTGAGAAAAAGTGGGGTATAGCCTAACATTAGCCCCGAGGATGGGTATAGGAAAAGATATCCCCCGCACGATAGCTCGCCGGGGGATAAAATTTACGCGATGTCTTTGCCGAAACGGCCCTGGTTAAAATCATCGATGGCCTGATGAATTTCCTCTTTGGTGTTCATCACGAACGGACCGTAACCCACAACCGGCTCATTCAGAGGCTCGCCGCTGAGCAGCAGAACCACCGCGTCATTGTTGGCTTCAAGGGTCACCCTATCGCCTTTGGCATCCAGCACCACCAGCTGCGCTTCACGAGCCACCTCTTCACCGTTGACCAGCACCGTGCCTTTCAGCACCACCAGCGCCGTGTTCCAGCCGTCTTTAACCGCCAGCTGAGTGACGCCCTGCGGGTTCAGGCGCAAATCCCAGATGCTCATCGGCGAGAAGGTCCTGGCCGGGCCTTTGGTCCCGTCAAACTCACCGGCAATCACGCGAACCTTCCCGGCATTGTCCGGCAAATCGACCACCGGAATATCGCCGTCGGTAATCGGCTGATAGCCAGGCGCGGTCATTTTGTCTTTTGCAGGCAGGTTAACCCAAAGCTGGACCATTTCGAGGCTGCCGCCCGCTTCGCTAAACGCCGGGGAATGGTACTCTTCATGCAGGATCCCGCTCCCGGCGGTCATCCACTGCACGTCGCCCGGACCAATCACGCCGCCGTTGCCCGCGTTATCGCGGTGCGCCACTTCGCCTTTGTAGACGATAGTCACGGTTTCAAAGCCGCGGTGAGGGTGCTGATCCACGCCGCGCTGCCCTTTGTTGCTCGGCTTAAACTCCGCCGGGCCCGCGTAGTCCAGCAGCAGGAACGGGCTAAGCTGCCCGGCAAATTTAGAGTACGAAAACATCGAACGAACCGGGAAACCATCGCCCACCCAGTGGGAAGCCGGTGCGGTATAGACGCCAAGAATTGATTTCATGATTCTCTCCACAAGGGTTGTTTCTGATGGGATAAAGCTTACCCGTCAGACACCCAGTCCGGTAGAGTGCTAAAGTAGACTCAGTGTTCCATAAACAGGACAATAGAAATGCAGGACCTCAACGATCTGTGGTATTTCGTGCAGGTGGTCGACAACGGCGGTTTCTCCCCCGCCAGCCGGGCGATCGGCATTCCGAAATCACGCCTGAGCCGCCGCATTGCGCTGCTAGAAGAGCGGCTTGAAACCCGCCTGTTACAGCGCTCGACGCGTAGCTTCACCGTCACGGAGGCCGGGCAGATCTTCTATCGCCACTGCAAGGCGATGATGATTGAAGCCGAAGCGGCACAGGAGGCCATCGACACGCTGAAATCAGAGCCGCGAGGGCTGATTCGCCTCACCTGCCCGATTGCGCTTTTGCATGTCCACATCGGCGATATGCTGGCGCGCTTTATGCGCCTCTATCCGCAGATTGTGATTCAGCTTGAGGAAACCAACCGGCGCGTGGACGTGCTGAACGAAAACGTCGATCTGGCTATTCGCGTGCGGCCCCTGCCGCTGGAGGATAGCGATCTGGTGATGCGCAAGCTGGCGACGCGCAGCATGTGCCTGGTCGCCAGCCCGGAGCTGGTAGCCCGTCAGGGTATGCCTGCCGCGCCAACAGATCTCGCCCACTGGCCAAGCCTGGCGCTGGACAGGCCGCAGCAAACCTACCGCTGGTGCCTGTTTGGCCCCGAACAGCGGGAAGTGATTGTCCACCATAAACCCCGCTTTATTACGACGGATATGATTGCGCTGCGAACCGCGGCGCTCAACGGCATTGGCGTTGTGCAGCTCCCGAAGCTGATGCTTAACGGCGCGCTGGAACAGGGCAAGCTGGTTCACGTTCTGCCTGAATGGCGGGCAAGAATGGAGGTAGTGCACGTGGTGTTCCCTTCCCGGCGTGGGCAGCTGCCGGCGGTACGGGCGTTGATTGATTTTCTGGCAGAGAGTTATCAGGCACTGAACGAGGAGTGAGAAAACGGCCTTCTCCCGGGCAGGAGAAGGCGGGAATGCATCAGAATGGCATTTTGAAGCCCGGCGGCAGCTGCATGCCGTTGGAAACCCCGGCCATTTTTTCTTTCTGCGCTTCACCGATACGGCGAGCGGCATCGTTGAAGGCTGCGGCAACCAGGTCTTCAACCATTTCTTTGTCATCTTCCATCAGGCTTGGATCGATTTCGACGCGGCGGCAGTTATGCGCCCCGTTGATGGTCACTTTCACCAGGCCCGCGCCGGACTCGCCGGTGACTTCCATGTTGGCGATTTCTTCCTGAGCCTGGGCCATTTTTTCCTGCATCTGCTGGGCCTGCTTCATCAGGTTACCCAGACCGCCTTTTCCAAACATAATCTTCTCTCTTTCATCGGGCCAGCCTCGCGGAATGCGAGAGTGGCTATCGGGGTTTCACACTATGCCGCGCAAAACGAGGCATATCAAACAGGGCGAATACTATCTTCATCCAGCTCTGCGTCAAAGAACCTTTGCAGAGTCTGAATATTGCTGTCGCTGTTCATCGATTCGCGCGCCTGCGCCAGCTTCTCTTCGTAGATGGCCTGACGCCACTCAAGCGGCGTGCGGCGAGCCAGATTCTCATCTTCAATAATAGTCAGTTCTATCGCCTCGCCATGGAACGTGCTCATGGCATCTGAGAGCGTTTTTTGCGCCGAGGGCGAATTCAGGTGGCGCTGGCCCGGACGCAAATGCAGGCAAACCCGGTTGCCTTCCGCCTCTTTCCAGGCATTGAGCGCCAGCTGTTGCACCAGTTTTGGCAGCATCAGCTGATTGATTTCCGCCGCCCACTCGTCGCGCTCGATAGCCTCTTCGGCCAGCTTCTGCGCTAGTTCCGGCGTTTTTTCATGCTCGAGCGCTTTTTTCAGCGCCTTTGGCGTCGCAACCGGCTCGGGCGCCGCTTCAATCGGATTTTGTGATTTCCAGCGATAGGCTTCTGGCTTCGCCGGTTTTTCCGGCACCGATGGCGCAGGCCGTGCCTGAACGCGTTCGGTCACCGAGGCCAAACGTTCCAGCGCGGTGCTTTTTGCCGGCCGCGCTAGTCGTTGCGCTGCCGGCTCATTCTTTTTTGCTTTGTCAGTCTCCTGATGGCGCATCAGCTGGCTGCGCGCCTGAAGGATCTGGCTGGTAGCATCCGGCAGCGGAGGGGCTTCCCTGTCCGGCGGCGGAGCCGCCTGCTGCTGCCTTGCTGCTGGCTGATGCGACGCCGGGTTAATCACCGGAATGCTTGCCGCCTGGCGTGGTACTTCCGGCTCGGGCAGCGGTTTGCGCGGATGGAAGGCCAGCGCACGCAGCAGCGTCATTTCTACGCCCATGCGGCGATCCGGCGCCCACGGCAGCTCTTTGCGGCCAATCAGCAATGTCTGGTAGTAAAGCTGTATGTCGGCGGGTGGGACAACGCGCGCAAGTTCACGCATACGCTGTTCGATAGCCGCCATATCGCTGCCAAGTGCGGAAGGAGAAAGCTGGACCATCGCCACGCGGTGCAGCAGCGCGGACATTTCCACCAGCAATGCTTCCCACTCAACGCCACGTGCCGCCGCGTCGTTCAGCAACGCCATTACGCGCTGCCCGTCGGCATGCACCACCGCTTCAATCAGCGACAGCGCCTGGTCATCATCAAGGGTGCCAAGCATGGTGCTGACGGCCGACGTCGTGACCTGGCCGTCGCCGCTGGCAATCGCCTGGTCGGTCAGGCTCAGCGCATCACGCAGGCTGCCGTCTGCCGCCCGGGCTAACAGCTGCAGCGCGCGGGGCTCGCTAACAACCTTCTCCTCACCAAGAATGTGTTCCAGCTGATGGCGGATTTGTTCGACGTCCAGCGCTTTCAGGTGGAACTGCAGGCAACGGGAAAGAATCGTCACCGGCAGCTTTTGCGGATCGGTGGTGGCCAGCAGGAATTTTACGTGCGGAGGCGGCTCTTCCAGCGTCTTAAGCAGCGCGTTGAAGCTGTGGCGCGAGAGCATGTGCACTTCATCGATAAGGTAGACCTTAAAGCGGCCACGCGCGGGGGCGTACTGAACGTTGTCCAGCAGGTCGCGGGTGTCTTCCACTTTGGTACGCGAGGCAGCGTCTATCTCAATCAGGTCGACAAAGCGGCCTTGTTCTATTTCGCGGCAGTTATCGCAGACGCCACAAGGGGTCGCGGTAATGCCGGTTTCGCAATTCAGCCCTTTCGCCAGCAGACGGGCGATTGAGGTTTTCCCCACCCCTCGGGTGCCGGAAAAAAGGTACGCATGGTGGATGCGGCCCAGCGACAAACCATTAGCCAGCGCGGTCAGTACGTGTTGCTGGCCGACAACATCAGCAAAAGTTTGTGGGCGCCATTTGCGGGCTAAGACCTGGTAGCTCATCTGGAGTTAGGCTCTGGTTCGCGGGAAAGGTGAATTGAGGGGGTAATGCTAACATATGCCTCGCCCGATGGGCGAGCGAGGCTTGTCACTGTATGGCAATACGGTCGAACTTAGTGACCCGGGAAAGGCACCAGGCAGAAGCTTTTCACGCCCATTTTTTCCAGGCGCTGCTCGCCGCCAAGGTCAAACAGGTTAATCACGAATGCCGCATCGGTCACTTCGCCACCCAGGCGACGAATCAGTTTTACCGTCGCTTCAATGGTGCCGCCGGTCGCCAGCAAATCGTCCACCACCAGCACTTTATCGCCCGGCTTGATGGCATCTACGTGGATTTCAAGGCTGTCGGTGCCGTATTCCAGCTCATAGCTTTCGGCGATGGTTTCACGCGGCAGCTTACGAGGTTTGCGCACAGGAATGAACCCAACGCCCATCTCCAGCGCAACCGGGGCGCCAAACAGGAAGCCACGCGCTTCGGTGCCCACCACTTTGGTGATCCCTGCGTCTTTAAAACGAGAAACTAAAAGGGCAATGCTGGTGGCATATGCTTTCGGATCTTCCAGCAAGCTGGTGACGTCACGGAACAGAATTCCTGGTTTTGGGTAATCAGGAACGCTTTTAATGCTGTTTTTGAGATATTCAAGCTGCTGCGCAGTCGCGGTCATCGGTTTATGCCTGCAAAAAACATGATACTAAACAGAGTACATGTGGGTTCGAATGTGAACCACTGGTTAACGGTTAACCAGCTGTACCCGTGCTCGAAAACGCTCGAATTTACTGGCTGGGCGCGACAATTGCAACAGCTTCTGCTGCGCTTTATCGCTTTTGTTGTGCTTCATCAACCACCGGAATGCGCCACATAAAAGCAAGCAGCGCACAAAGAATCACCAGCAGCAAAATTCTAACCCACACTATCTTCACCAGCCACAGCGAAATCGCGAAAGTGGCGAGAATAAACAGAATCGCCTTTGGCTTCGCCCCTCGGGGCATCGCCCGATGCTGCTGCCAGTAGCGCAAATAGCTGCCAAACCACGAACGGTAGAGCAGCCAGTGGTGAAAGCGCGGCGACGAGCGGGCAAAACACCACGCGGCCAGCAGCAGAAAAGGCGTGGTCGGCAACAGCGGCAATATCACACCCAGCGTAGCAAGCACTACCGCCAACCAGCCGATGATGATTAGAATAAGACGCTTCATGCCGTAACCTCTGACAACCCCTGGAGAGCCATTTTGTGAAAACCGCTTCGCTGTTACAAGCCCTTGAAGCTCGGGTCGTCGAGCTGGCAGCCGCCGTTGAGCCGGTCGCCCTGCTGCGGGCAAGCCAGGCGCGCTTTGACCGTAAGCTCTTCCATACCCACAGCACGCAGCTGAAAGATTATCTTCAGGAAGCCCAGGCCAATCTCGCCCAGCTTCAGCTTAGCGTCAGCCACGGTAAAACCGATCAGGTGGCGTTTATCGCCGAAAAACTGGTCGCACAGATTGCCGCACTGCAGCGGGAATTAGCCACCGCGCATTTACGCAAAAGCGAGCCGCAGCACAAGGTGCAGGAAAATCTGTACGAAAAACTGTCCACCCATCAGGATTATGAACGGCGCCTGCTGGCGATGGTGAGCGATCGCGAAACCCAGCTTACGGTGCAGGCCACGCTCGCGGGTCAGCAAAAGCTACAGCGTGAACTCGCCGCGCTGGAAGGCCGCCTGCAGCGCTGCCGCCAGGCGCTGGCCCGCATAGAAAAAGCCATCGAAAGACGTGAACGCGGGCTGAGTTAACCCCAAAATAAGGAGCAAGAATGTCGCTGGATAACGCCCCGGACGAGGTCAAACTGGCCGTCGATTTAATTATGCTGCTGGAGCAGCACCAGATCCCAACGGACACCGCGCTTGCGGCGCTGGACATCGTTCGTGAGGATTTTCTACGCAAACAGCGGGAAGAAAAGGCTTCCCGCTGATTGTCACGCTTAGAGAGACGGCGGCAGCAGACCGCCATTTTTGCCCAAATCGCGCTTCACTTCCGTTAGCTCATCGCCCTTTTCGTTATGCAGATGCACTTCAAGCTGATTGAAGGCGATATTGATATTGTTTTCGCGGCACAGCCTGTCGATGGCGCGGTTCAGCTCATCAACGGTGATGCTGCGGTCACGCAGCTCACGGACATACAGCCGCAGTTCGTGGTCGAGCGTACTGGCGCCAAACGTCGTGAAGTACACCGCAGGTTCCGGGTCGTGCATCACGCGCGGATGATCCATCGCCGCTTTGAGCAGGATCTCTTTCACTTTGTCGAGATCTGAGCCGTAAGCCACGCCGAGCTTGATAACCACGCGAGTGATGGTGTCCGTCAGCGACCAGTTGATCAGGCGTTCGGTGACAAACGCTTTGTTCGGGATGATCACTTCTTTACGGTCAAAATCGGTGATCGTCGTCGCACGGATACGGATCTTGCTGACGCTGCCGGAGAACGTCCCGATAGTGACGGTATCGCCGATACGCACCGGGCGTTCGAACAGGATGATCAGACCGGAAACGAAGTTACCGAAGATCTCCTGTAAGCCAAAGCCCAGGCCTACCGACAGCGCCGCCGCCAGCCATTGCAGCTTGTCCCACGACACGCCGAGCGAGCCGAATACCGTCATCGCGCC
Organism: Cedecea selenatireducens; assembly: GCF_042138895.1. Taxonomy (NCBI): domain Bacteria; kingdom Pseudomonadati; phylum Pseudomonadota; class Gammaproteobacteria; order Enterobacterales; family Enterobacteriaceae; genus Cedecea; species Cedecea selenatireducens. The sequence goes on from NZ_JBHIKW010000002.1 coordinate 366,932, forward strand.
AATCACGATAATGGCATAGTTGAGAATAGTGGTAATGGCGTAAGACGCGCCCTGGCGCATTTTCAGGCGTGACAGCACCAGCACTTCCAGCAGGCCAGGCAGGTTTCGAATCAGCGCCCAGGCTACCATCGCGGCCACCACGGCAAACAGAATGCTGCCCATGGTGACGTTTTTCATTACCGCCGCGCCGGCTTCGCTGCCGGTGTAGTGCCACAGCACGATGCTATCGAGGTAGGCAAAGACGGTGATTAAATCCGACCAGATGGCGTAAAACACCACGGCGAACAGGGCGAACATCAGCAGCATGGTCAGGCGCATCGTCTGCTGGTTAATCTGATCCAACGCCAGCGGCGGTTCTTCAACCGGCTCAGCGCCTTCCGCCCCTTCTTTCACCATATTCTGGCGACGAGCCAGCGCACGGCGATAGGCAATACGGCGTGCCGCAACGCTCAGGCCACGGATCACCGTCTGGTGAATCAGGTTCCAGATAATCACCAGATAGACCGTGTCTATCCAGCGGTTCGCCAGCCGCAGCGTGGTGTAGAAGTAGCCGGTTGCCGTCAGCACCAGCAGCGCCACCGGCACGACAGACAGCACGGTAATGGTCAGCAGACGCAGCGGATGCGACTCTTTATCGCGCCAGTTGTCACGGCACATCGGGATAATCAGGCAGGTTATCAGCAGCAGGTTAAGGAAAATCATAAACTGCCCGAGCACGTCGTCCATCAGGTGCAGCGGCGACAGCTCGCCGACTACGGACCAGAACAGCAGCGGCAGCAAGGCAAAGCTGATGCGCACAATCTGACGGCGATAATGGCGGGTAAGATGTTCCGGCATGTTAAACCAGATAACGGCCAGGCCACGGCTGCTCAGAATGCGCCACGCCATGCCGAAGACCAGCCAGAACAACGCCAGCTCTTTGGCAAATGCCCACAGCAGTTCGCTGATATTGAGCTGCATAAACAGCAGCACTAAACCTACCGAAAGAATCGCCATCGTCAGCGGCAGTACTTTCAGGAAGTTCAGCAGAATTGCCTTCGGCGTGTTGAGCTGAGTGTCGGTGCGCAGCTGCCCCACTTCAGAAGCAAGCTTAGCCAGCTGCCTGTCGATCCATTTGTAACGCCAGCGCAGCAGGCCGGCCAGCAGCATCAGCGGCAGCGCGGTGAACAACGACATGAACAGCCCGTCCAGCACCTTGTGCCAGCTGATGTCCAGCTTCATAGCTTTGATTTGGTCGTGCAGCGCGCCCGGGAAGGATTTGATCCACTCCCAGTTCATCGGCTTGTTGCTGTTTACCCAGAAGATTTGCTGGGTCAGCATTTTCTGCAGGCTGGTGCTGACGCTCATCAGCTGCTGCTGGTTAATTTGCAGGTTAATCGCCATCATCAGCTGGTTGCCCAGCTGCTTGTTAAGCTGGTCGAGCAGCTCGCGGCGCATATCCACCACCTGCAGCAGCGCATCGTGAACCTCGTCGTTAACCTCGTTCTTGTGGCCCTCTTCAATCTTGCCGACGTAGCTGTCGCTCTGGAACATCGCATCACGCTGCTGGTTAATGTCGAACTGCTCAAGACGCAGGTCAGCAATGCGGTTGGTGAGGTCTTCAAGGTCATCGGCGGACGGCAGCGTCTGCTGCTGCTGATAAAGGATACGCGACAGCAGGAGGCTGCCCTTCAGCACCGAGATTTGTTCTTTCAGGTTACGTTCGGACTGAAGCGCACGGTCCAGCCAGTTTTTGACGCGGATATTGCGCTGTACCAGCTCGTTTCCGCTTTGCGTGGCGTTAATCAGGCGCTGGCTGAGCTGGTGATTGACGTCCAGCTCCTGGCGCACCAGCGGGTTATTCTGGATAGCGCTGGTGTCGGCATCGTCAGGCGTGACGGCTTCCTGGGCGGTTTTTTCCGTCAGCGTTAAGCGTTTGCTGTTCACCGCCTCCTGCAGCAGCTGAAGCGAATGCTCAAGCTGGCCAATATTGGCGTTGGTGTAGTCACGCTGTTTCTGCAGCGCATCCTGCAAGACGGTGTTGCCTTCAAGGCTCTTACGCTGCTGCTCAATCTGCGTGTTGAGCAACGCCTGCTGCACCAGCAGCAGATTTTGCTGGCTCGGCCGCAAAGTGGCTTCGCCCGGCGTGGTGCCATTCAGGCGGTTGCGCACCTGCAGGAGCTGCTGCGAAGCGCTGTACATCGCATTCTGCACGCGCTCGGGCTGAGTTTGCAGCGACACCAGTTGGCTATTCAGGGTAGACAGGTCGTTATTCGCCGACTGCAGCTGATCCAGCACGCTGGTCAGGCGGGCTTCCAGCTGGCGCAAAGAGAGCGTACTCAGCGTTTTGCGGGTCGCGTCGTCGTCGGCTGGCGTACTGAGCGAGTTGAGCGCCTCGGTGGCCTGCTTCAGCTTATCCGGCGCCTGGGCAACCGTGGTTTTAAGCTGAGCCGTCTCCTGCTTCACCCGGTCAAGCTTGTCCAGCATCTCAAGCGTTTCGGTGAGATCTTTCTGGGTGAGCTTATCGTCGGCGGTCAGCGTTTTTTGCTTGTTCAGCGTGTCCAGCTGCGACTGAACCTCTGCTCTTGCAGGCAGATCGCCATTATTTTGCGCCGCCTGAGCCAGCGAAAACGGCAACAGAGTGGAGACAAACAGAAACAGGGAAAGAATGAATGCGGAACGGGACGTCCGCGACAGAGCGTTGTGCTGCGTAGTCATGGTTGAGTCATTACGGTGCTGCGCATGTAAGTGCCAGCTAAAAGTAAAAGGCCACGGAAGATGCGCAGAATAGCACGGCTTCAGGGCGTAGAATAGCAATCGCCCTCGGAGGAATCTCAAATGATTTTCAGGGTGAAAGTAAGCCGAAAATTACGCCGGTTTGTTCAGCGTTGGGCTCAGTTGGAACATCTCCAGAAGCACGGCGATAAAGTCCGGCGCTTTGGCATGAAGATCGAAGGTTTCCGGCGCTACCAGCCAGTTTTCAATCAGGCCGGTAATGTAGCTGCGCATCAGCGTAACGGCGAGGGAGAGACGCAGGCTCGAAGGCAATTTTCCGGCGTCGATACAGCGCTGTAAGGCGGCCTCAATACGTTCATTTCCTTCCATATAGAGCGTGCGTCTCGCCTGCTGCAGAACTTCAAGTTCGCCGACAAACTCGCATTTATGGAAAATGATTTCGGTCATCAGGCGGCGGCGTTCTTCTGTCACCGTTGCCTGTAAAATATAAATGAGTAATTCTCTTATCACAGACAGTGGATCGTCTGGATATTTTGCCCGATACTCAATCTCTAAGTCACCGATACTGGATTCGGTTAGCTCCCAGATCTCACTAAACAATTCCGACTTATTTTTGAAATGCCAGTAAATCGCACCACGTGTTACCCCGGCAGCCTGAGCGATATCCGCAAGCGAAGTCGCAGAGACGCCCTGCTGTGAAAACAGGAGAATCGCAACGTCGAGGATGTGCTGGCGGGTTTCAAGCGCCTGAGCTTTGGTTTTTCGTGCCATAAGTGGGTGAATTTACTTTAGTCAGATTTACATACATTTGTGAACGTATGTACCATAGCACGACGATAATATAAACGCAGCAATGGGTTTGTGGACATTTGATCCATTGAACAACTTTGAAATCGGACACTCGAGGTTTACATATGAACAAAAACAGAGGGTTTACGCCTCTGGCGGCCGTTCTGATGCTCTCAGGCAGCTTAGCGCTTACAGGATGTAACGAGAAAGAGACTCAGCAGAGTGCGCCGCACGCCCCGGAAGTGGGTGTAGTGACTCTGAAAAGCGCGCCATTACAGATAACTACTGAGCTGCCAGGGCGTACCAACGCTTTTCGCATTGCAGAAGTTCGTCCTCAGGTTAGCGGCATTATTCTGAAGCGTAACTTCACCGAAGGCAGCGACATTCAGGCCGGTGTCTCGCTGTACCAGATCGATCCTGCAACCTATCAGGCTGCGTACGACAGCGCGAAAGGCGACCTGGCGAAAGCCCAGTCCAGCGCAAATCTTGCACAGTTGACCGTCAAGCGTTATCAGAAACTGCTGGGTACCAAGTACATCAGCCAGTCTGACTACGACACCGCCGCAGCAACCGCACAGCAGGCAAACGCTGACGTTGTTGCAGCCAAAGCTGCTGTAGAAACCGCACGTATCAACCTGGCGTACACCAAAGTGACCTCGCCTATCAGCGGCCGCATCGGTAAATCCGCGGTCACCGAAGGTGCGCTGGTCACCAGCGGGCAAACCACCGCCCTGGCAACCGTTCAGCAGCTCGACCCTATTTATGTGGACGTCACCCAGTCCAGCGATGACTTCCTGCGCCTGAAGCAGGAGCTGGCCGACGGTAAACTGAAACAGGAAAACGGCAAGGCGAAGGTCAAGCTGATGACGAACAACGGTGTAGCCTATCCTCAGGAAGGGACGCTGGAATTCTCTGAAGTGACCGTTGACCAGACCACCGGGTCAATCACCCTGCGCGCTATCTTCCCTAACCCGGACAAAACCCTGCTGCCAGGGATGTTTGTTCGCGCCAGTCTGGAAGAAGGCGTTAACCCGAACGCTATCCTGGTTCCGCAGCAAGGGGTGACTCGTACTCCGCGCGGCGACGCCTCAGCGATGGTTGTCGGCAAGGATGACAAGGTTGAAGTGCGCCAGCTGCAAACCAGCCAGGCGATCGGCGACAAATGGCTGGTGACCGGTGGCTTAGAAACCGGCGATCGCGTCATTGTTACCGGCCTACAGAAAGTAAAACCGGGTGTTCAGGTAAAAGCGCAGGAAGTTGCGGAAGACAATAAAGGCCAACAGCAACCCGCCGCAGGCGCGCAGCCAGAACAACCGAAGTCTTAACTTAAACAGGAGCCGTTAAGACATGTCTAAGTTTTTTATCGATCGCCCCATCTTTGCCTGGGTAATCGCCATCATCATTATGTTGGCGGGTGCGCTTGCGATCATGAAATTGCCTATCGCGCAGTATCCAACGATCGCGCCACCGGCCATTCAGATCTCGGCAAACTACCCGGGTGCAGATGCTAAAACGGTACAGGATACCGTCACGCAGGTTATCGAACAGAACATGAACGGTATCGATGGCCTGTTGTACATGTCCTCTACCAGTGATTCCTCTGGTACCGTTCAGATAACCATTACCTTCGACTCCGGCACCGATGCCGACATCGCACAGGTTCAGGTTCAGAACAAGCTGCAGCTGGCGATGCCGCTGCTGCCGCAGGAAGTGCAGCAGCAGGGTGTTAGCGTCGAGAAGTCCTCCAGTAGCTTCCTGATGGTTCTCGGTATGATCAATACCGACGGCACCATGAACCAGGAAGATATCGCGGACTACGTTGGCGCCACCATCAAAGATCCGGTCAGCCGTACTCACGGCGTCGGTGACGTGCAGCTGTTTGGTGCCCAGTACGCGATGCGTATCTGGATGGATCCGAACAAACTGAACAACTACCAGCTGACGCCTGTTGACGTGATTAACGCCATCAAAGCGCAAAACGCCCAGGTCGCAGCCGGCCAGCTCGGCGGGACTCCGCCGGTTAAAGGCCAACAGCTGAACGCCTCCATCATTGCGCAGACCCGTCTGAAATCCGCAGACGAGTTCAGCAAAATCCTGATGAAGGTTAACCCGGACGGCTCTCGAGTCCTGCTGAAAGACGTGGCGAAAGTTGAGCTTGGCGGCGAGAACTATGATGTTATCGCGCGTTATAACGGCCAGCCTGCTTCCGGCCTGGGGATTAAGCTGGCAACCGGTGCTAACGCCCTGGACACCGCCGAAGCGGTACGTGCTACGGTTGAAAAACTGGAGCCGTTCTTCCCGGCAGGTCTGAAAGTTGTTTACCCGTACGACACCACGCCGTTCGTTAAAATTTCCATTAACGAAGTGGTAAAAACGCTGGTGGAAGCCATCGTGCTGGTGTTCCTGGTGATGTATCTGTTCCTGCAGAACTTCCGGGCAACGCTGATTCCAACCATTGCCGTACCGGTGGTACTGCTGGGTACGTTCGCCATTCTTGCCGCGTTTGGCTACTCGATAAACACCCTGACGATGTTCGGCATGGTGTTGGCGATAGGCCTGTTGGTGGATGACGCCATCGTCGTGGTAGAAAACGTTGAGCGCGTTATGGTGGAAGATGGACTGCCACCGAAGGAAGCCACGCGCAAATCCATGGGCCAGATTCAGGGCGCCCTGGTGGGGATCGCGATGGTGCTGTCGGCGGTATTTATCCCGATGGCGTTCTTCGGCGGCTCTACCGGCGCAATCTATCGTCAGTTCTCGATTACTATCGTTTCCGCGATGGTGCTGTCGGTGCTGGTGGCCATGATCCTGACCCCGGCGCTCTGTGCGACCATGCTTAAGCCAATCCCGAAAGGTCATCACGATGACAAGAAAGGGTTCTTCGGCTGGTTCAACAGAATGTTCGACAAGAGTACGCATCACTATACCGACAGCGTCGGTAACATCCTGCGTAGCACCGGTCGTTATCTGGTCTTGTATCTGCTGATTGTGGTTGGCATGGGGCTGCTGTTCATCCGCCTGCCAAGCTCGTTCCTGCCGGACGAAGACCAGGGCGTACTGCTGGCGATGGCTCAGCTGCCCGCGGGGGCGACCCAGGAACGTACGCAGAAAGTCCTGGATGAAGTGAACGACTACTTCCTGACCAAAGAGAAAGCGAACGTTAACTCGGTGTTTACCGTTAACGGCTTCGGCTTCTCCGGTCGCGGTCAGAACACCGGCCTGGCGTTCGTTTCACTGAAAGACTGGAGCGAGCGTTCGGGTGAAGAGAACAAGGTTCCGGCGATTGCTGGCCGGGCCATGGGCACCTTCTCGCAGATTAAAGATGCGATGGTATTTGCCTTCAACCTGCCGGCGATTGTCGAGCTGGGTACCGCTACCGGCTTTGACTTCCAGCTGATTGACCAGGCAAACCTTGGCCACGAGCAGCTGACTCAGGCTCGTAACCAACTGTTCGGCATGATTGCTCAGCATCCTGACCTGCTGGTTGGCGTGCGCCCGAACGGCCTGGAAGATACGCCGCAGTTTAAAATCGATATCGACCAGGAAAAAGCACAGGCGCTGGGGGTATCCATCAGTGATATCAACACCACGCTGGGTGCAGCCTGGGGCGGCAGCTACGTCAATGACTTCATCGACCGTGGCCGCGTGAAGAAAGTGTATGTGATGGCTGAAGCGCCATACCGTATGCTGCCAAGCGATATCGGCAACTGGTACGTCCGTGGCTCTTCCGGCCAGATGGTACCGTTCTCCGCGTTCTCCACATCGCGCTGGGAATACGGCTCACCTCGTCTGGAGCGTTACAACGGCTTGCCATCCATGGAAATCCTCGGCCAGGCCGCACCGGGTAAAAGTACCGGTGAAGCAATGGATATGATGGAACAGCTGGCGGCGAAACTGCCAACCGGCATCGGCTTTGACTGGACGGGGATGTCCTATCAGGAACGTCTGTCCGGCAACCAGGCCCCTGCCCTGTACGCCATCTCGCTGATTGTGGTGTTCTTGTGTCTGGCGGCGCTGTACGAGAGCTGGTCGATTCCGTTCTCGGTCATGCTGGTTGTTCCGCTTGGGGTATTCGGTGCACTGCTGGCAGCCACCATGCGAGGCCTGACCAACGACGTTTACTTCCAGGTAGGCCTGCTGACAACCATTGGGCTGTCGGCGAAGAACGCGATACTTATCGTGGAATTCGCCAAGGATCTGATGGAGAAAGAAGGCAAAGGCCTGATAGAAGCGACGCTGGATGCGGTCCGTATGCGTCTGCGTCCGATTCTGATGACCTCTCTGGCATTTATCCTCGGGGTAATGCCGCTGGTCATCAGTACCGGGGCAGGCAGTGGCGCACAGAACGCCGTAGGTACTGGCGTAATGGGCGGGATGGTTACCGCTACCGTGCTGGCTATCTTCTTCGTACCGGTGTTCTTCGTGGTGGTACGCCGCCGCTTCAGCCGCAAGAATGAAGATATTGAACATGCGCATACGGTAGAGCATCACCAGTAAGCCATTAAATAACTTAACAAAAGGCCGCTTAAAGCGGCCTTTTTTATTAACAGAGAAACCGGTTTCAGCGAGCTTATTTCAGCGTCGTTATTTCCACTTTTATTTCCGTCCTGGCCGTTATCCACAACATAAGCCCCTCCTCATTTCGGGAAAAATAACGTTTAAATGCTCGTTAATCCATGATTAACGAAACAACAAAAACCGATGTGTGGCATTAACCTGGGAATATTCTTATAAATTAACGTCTGTGCCTTAACCGGATGCAGAATAGTCTTATAGCTTGATTAACCAGCTGAAAGTTATAAATATTGCCTGGTGCTCTTTAATCCACACCTGAGCATTTAAGTTAAAATTCATACTAAAGTCTTAATTCACATTTAGTAACGTATTCTCCTTTTTTAACTTAATTGTAATTTTTCGTTAGAGCAGCATGAAATTCAGGCGACATTGATTTATAGTTACAGCACATGCAATAATCGTGGCAACAGTTCTTCACCTCTTCAGGTGTGTCCACCCCAACCCGTTGTGTTTATCATTTGTTTTACCGATAAAGGGGGCAGCACTATGGACGAATACTCACCAAAGCGGCATGATATCGCGCAGCTTAAGTTCCTCTGTGAGAGTCTGTATCACGATTGTCTGACCAATCTTGGTGAGAGCAATCATGGATGGGTTAATGATCCGACCTCGGCCATTAATCTACAGCTGAATGAATTGATTGAGCACATTGCCGCGTCGGCGCTTAATTATAAGATTAAGTATCCGGACGAGAGCAAATTGATTGAACAGATTGATGAATACCTGGACGATACTTTCATGTTATTTAGCAATTACGGCATTAACGCACAGGATCTGCAGCGGTGGCGTAAATCAGGGAATCGCTTGTTCAGATGTTTCATCAGCGAGAGCCGCGCTAACCCAGTAAGCCACTCGTTCTAAAAAATATTAAAATACTTAAGGCGAATTTATGACTACCAAACTTACCAAGACCGATTATTTGATGCGTCTGCGACGTTGTCAGACAATTGATACGCTGGAGCGCGTAATAGAAAAAAACAAATATGAATTATCAGATAATGAGTTGGCGGTATTTTATTCAGCGGCCGACCATCGTCTTGCTGAACTGACGATGAATAAACTGTATGACAAAATCCCACCGTCTGTGTGGAAATTCATTCGTTAATAACAAATTTCATTAAATAATATTAAAAATCATATTTTATCTCCCGTTATTGTCTGGTTTGTCTCAGTCGTTGTCTCACAGGTCAGGATTAGCGTCAGTTAACCGGCCGGCTAAATACCGCAAGCCCTCATCAATAGTTGCCTTAACGCACCGTGGCCCGGCAACGTGAGCTTCGTCACGCTCAGGGAACGATCCCCGCTCTTTTCTCTCTAAACTTAGGTAGTCTTGCAGGCCACAAAAGAGGGAGTATTTGATGAGCGAAGAGAAGCGTAAAATGATTGCCGGTGAGCTTTACCGGCCCGGCGATGACACCCTGCAGCGTGAAAGCCACAAAGCGCGTCAGCTGCTGCATCGCTACAACCACAGTTCTCCTGATGAACAGGTCTACCGCGATGAAATCCTCGCCGAGCTGCTGGGCCAAAGCGAAGGGGCTTACATTGAGCCCACCTTCCGCTGCGATTACGGCTACAACATTTACCTCGGTAAAAACTTTTACGCCAATTTTGAGTGCGTGATGCTGGACGTTTGCCCGATTCGCATCGGCGACAACTGCATGCTGGCGCCGGGAGTGCATATTTATACCGCGACCCATCCCCTTGATGCCGAAACGCGAAATAGCGGCGTAGAGCTGGGCAAGCCGGTCACAATCGGTAATAACGTCTGGATTGGCGGACGCGCGGTAATTAACCCGGGCGTCACCATTGGCGATAATGTCGTGGTAGGTTCAGGCTCGGTTGTCACTAAAGATATTCCGGCTAACTGCGTGGTTGCGGGTAATCCTGCTCGTATCATTAAGATGCTGTAACGCGGCCAGCCCCGTTAACTGTTATGGTTATTTTTGGCTTATCTGTTACTTTTTTGCCGGACCCGCAGTTCTTAAAATAGTCTGGTCATGCGTACAACCGAAACAGAGAACTTAGAAGGCACACCATGTCAGAAATTCAGCGCCTGCTCACCGATACCATCGAACACCTGAATGAAACTGAAAAGCGCGATAACCGCCCGCGCTTCAGCATCAGTTTTATCCGTAAACATCCCGGGTTATTTATCGGGATGTATATCGGCTGGTTTGCCACTATGTGGGTAATGCTGGAATCAGAAACCCTGGCGGGCTCAGTATGGCTGCTGGTTGTTCTGTTCGCGCTGATGAACGCGTTTTTCTTCTTCGACGTCAATCCTCGCTATCGCTACAGCGATATTGACGTACTCGACCTGCGCGTTTGCTACAACGGCGAGTGGTATAACACCCGCCACGTGCCAACCGCGCTCATCGATGACATCCTCAGCTCCCCGAGCGTGGATGAAGAGCAAAAATCTTTGCTGCACAAAATGCTCAGCCGCAAAGGGGAGCTGTCGTTTTACGACGTCTTCTCGCTGACCCGCCAGCAACCTGCTGCCGGGCGCTAAGCACTAACGGCGTTTCTTACGTCCCTGCACCGCTTTAAAACGCGGGTTAGATTTGCAAATCACATACAGCCGCCCCTTGCGCTTAACAATCTGGCAATCAGGGTGGCGCTGTTTTGCACTGCGAAGTGAATTCAATACCTGCATTTCTTAAGACTCCTTGCCGCCAAAGAATTTACCAAAGCGCTGCTGGAAGCGCGCCGGGCCGCCTTCATTGACGAAGACTTTCTGTTTGCCGGTGTAGTGAGGATGCGAAGCGGAAGAGACTTCGATCGTCACGTAAGGGTAAGTCACCCCGTCCAGCTCAATCTCGCGGTCGGTTTTGATCGTCGAGCCCACTTTAAAATACTCATTCACGCTGGTGTCGTGGAACACCACGGTCCGGTAAAACGGATGGATATCGCGCTGCATAAAAATCATTCCGATATGTTATAACGTAACAATAAAATAAAAGATGATCGGATAAATTGCAAGCGGGGTTTAAAACGCAGAGGGAGTCAAAAAGAAGCGGGCACCGCGTGGGTGCCCGACAAGATTAGAGTTTAAAACCGGCAACCACGCGCTCAAGCTGGGTGGATTGCTCCGCCATAGAGTGCGACGCGGAAGAGACTTCCTGAACCAGCGCGGCGTTCTGCTGCGTGGTGCTATCAAGCTGATTAATCGCCAGATTCACCTGCTCAATGCCGGTGCTCTGTTCGCGGCTGGAAGACATAATTTCAGCCATCAGCGTCGTCACGTTGCGTACGCCCTGGGTCAGCTCCTCCATGGTGCTGCCCGCCTGATGAACCAGCTCCGTGCCGAGATTTACGTTGCTGACTGACGTTTCTATCAGCGCTTTAATTTCCCGCGCCGACTGGGCTGAGCGCTGAGCCAGGCTGCGAACTTCAGAGGCCACCACCGCAAAACCACGTCCCTGCTCACCGGCACGAGCGGCCTCAACGGCGGCGTTAAGCGCGAGGATATTGGTCTGGAAAGCGATGCTATCAATGACGCTGATAATATCGACCACTTTGCCAGAAGAGGTCTGAATGGCGTTCATCGTGCTGACAACCTGCTTGACCACTTCCCCGCCCTTCACCGCCACGCTTGAGGCTTCACGCGCCAGTTCATTTGCATGGGCGGCGTTATCGGCGTTCTGACGAACGGTGCTGGTCAGCTCTTCCATCGACGCCGCAGTCTGTTCAATGGAGCTGGCCTGATCTTCCGTTCGGGCAGAGAGATCCTGATTCCCTGTCGCAATCTGATGGGAAGCCGAAGAGATGGCTCGCGCGCTGTCTCCTACCTGCCGCAGCATGGTTTGCAGATAGTTAATCACACCGTTGAAGCTGTCGATAATGGCGTTAAATTCCGGGCTGCTGGTCGGGTCCAGACGCTGCGTCAGGTCAGCGCCGCCGGCAGAAAGACGGCTGATGTTGTGGTTCAGGTCACTCAGGCGACGCATCATGTTGCGGATAAACAGCACCAGTATGCCAAGCAGCACGATAGCCATAGGGATCTGCACCATACCGAGGCGCAGTAAAATAGCGTCCGTTTGTTTGGTCAGCAGTGCGGTGGGTAAATCCACCGCCAGGATCCACGGGCTGCCTTTTACCGTCTGTAAAATAACGGTATGTGAAGTGCCATCGTTGTCGTACTCATTTTCACTCCCCTGGCGGGCGTTAAAACCAGGCAGCATTTGCTGGACCGCTTTCGCCATTGGCAGCGTGCCGCTCAGATCGGAAAGATTTTTTAAGCCCGCCGTTTTGCCAATCTGATCCGCATTGCCCACCACCTTGCCGTCGGCTTCAATAATCAGCACCTGCCCTTTCACCGCCTCGCTCATCTGCTTAGCGAGCTGATTAAAGAAGCCCAGGGTCACATCGATGGTCGCCACGCCCCAGGGCTGGCCGTCTTTAGTAATCGCCATCGCACAGTTAGTACGAGGCTGCGGGCTGGCATCATCCTGGTAAGCGTTCGCCCAGGCACACTGCCCCGCAGGAGAAGCGAGTCCGGCTTTGTACCACACCTGTTCGTAGTAATCAGGCGCCGCGTCTGAGTTCCAGTAGGTGTTTTCTTCCAGCTTGTTGCTGCCGTTGCGGGCAAAGAAAGTACTGAATTTATTGCGCCCCGCCTCGCGTTTTTCCGGCAGGGGCCAGATGCCGCCGCCAAACACGTTCACGTCCTGGTACTGATCCACCAGCGTCGGTAATAGTTTATTAATATCATCGCTTTGCATCGCCGCGACCGACTGGGTAATGCTGCGCATTTGCGCCTGTACCCGGTTCATCTGCTCGGTGATATTCACCGCAACGTTGTCCACTTCAAAGCGAATCAGCTGGGTTTCATTTTGTTTGAGTTGCGGCGTCACGAAAAAGTGAATCACCAGCGAAGTTACCACAATTAACAGCATGAAAAACAAAGATAAAGAGGTAATAAATCGAGATTGTGTAGTTTTTAGCATGATGGGACACCTGGGGGTAGAAAGCGAAACGCTTAGCAACCTCTTCGGCATAAAACCCATAAACTTAACTGTCGCCATAATTTAATCATTCGTTAACTATTTCCAAATGTAATTAACTCTCAGTTAAATCCATAAGTTACCCCCGATCATTGAAACATTTTGCAATGATTAGACTTTTCTCGTTTCCGCAAATGCTTAGAACCCCGCCGGGTCATAGCTTAGAAGATAACAATATTGGGCGAGGCTTTTTGATTCCGGCAAGGTGAGAACCAACGCTACCCGACCGTATTCAGAAGGACATTGCCATGATGCTGTGCCGCTGTTGTGCCGAACTCAACCCGACCGCCTTTTCTAAGACTATGATGACCGGAGTAAACTATGAGCACCAATCCAGGCCTGGCACTGCCGATTCTTGACCTTTCCCAGCTTAACGGCAGCGAGACTGACCGTTCGGCCTTCCTCAGCCAGCTGCGCTACGCCGCACGAGAAATTGGCTTCTTCTACCTGATAAACCACGGCATCAGCCCTGAACTGCAGCAGGCGGTCCAGGACGAAGCCCGCAGCTTCTTTGCCCTCCCCGACGATGAAAAACAGCAGGTGGCGATGATTCGCTCGCCGCATTTCCGTGGCTATAACCGCGCGGCCAGCGAACTTACCCGCGGCCAGCCCGACTGGCGCGAACAGTTCGATCTCGGCGCCGAGCGCCAGGCACTACCGCCGGACGAATATGCACCCGCATGGCGTCGACTTCAGGGGCCAAACCTCTGGCCTACGGCGTTGCCCGAACTCAAACCCACGCTTTTACAGTGGCAGAGCGAAATGACCACCGTAGCCCTAAAGCTGCTGCGTACCTTCGCCGAAGCGCTTAGCCTGCCGGCCGATGCCTTCGACTCACTCTATGGCAGCCTGCCAAACGAACACATCAAGTTGATTCGCTATCCTGGACAGTCGGCCACGCAAAGCAGCCAGGGCGTAGGCGCTCACAAAGACTCAGGCTTCCTGAGCTTCCTGCTTCAGGACGATAAAAAGGGCCTGCAGGTGGAAGTTTCGCCGGATAACTGGGTCGATGCTCAGCCGCTGCCCGGCAGCTTTGTGGTCAATATTGGCGAACTGCTGGAGCTGGCTACCAACGGCTACCTGCGCGCGACCGTGCACCGCGTAGTGTCTCCGCCGCAGGACGAAGAGCGCCTGTCCATCGCCTTTTTCCTGGGCGCACAGCTCAACGCCGTGGTGCCGGTTTATCAGCTTCCGGAAACGTTAGCCCGCGAAGCGCAGGGCCCGGAAAGCGATCCACAAAACCCACTGCTGAGAGACGTGGGCTGGAACTACCTGAAAGGCCGCCTGCGCTCCCACCCCGACGTGGCGGAACGCTACTACGCGGATGTCCTTCGTAACAGCAGTGAACTAATCGCTTAATAACTTATTAAAAATAAAGGAATTGATGATGAAAAAGACCGCTTTTAAACTGGCTGGTGTCGCTCTGTCACTGTCTCTGGCTTTCGCGGCGCAGGCCGCAGACGCGCTGCGCGTAGCGGCTGACCCGGTCCCTCATGCAGAAATCCTCGCCTTTGTGCAGAAGCTCGACCCTACCCTCAAGCTGAAGGTCGTCGAGCTGAGCAACGGCGTTAACGCTAACGAACTGCTGGCCAACGGCGACGTTGACGCCAACTACTTCCAGCATGTGCCTTATTTACGTGACCAGGAAAAAGCGCTTGGCAAAAAATTTGTCGTTGCCGCAACGGTACATATCGAGCCGCTGGGCATCTACTCGCACAAATACAAAGACCTGAAGTCCGTGCCGGAAGGGGCGACCATTGCAGTGCCGAACAACGTCACCAACCTTAGCCGCGCGCTGTATCTGCTGCAGGACAAAGGGCTGATCACCCTCAAACCGGAGTTTAAAGACGCCTCCGTCAACCAGGCAACGCCGAAAGACATCGCCGAAAACCCGAAAAAGCTGAAGATCCTGGAAGTTGAATCGCCGCAGATCCCACGCTCTCTGGACGACGTGGGCCTCGGGGTGATCAACGGTAACTATGCGCTGGAAGCCGGGCTTAGCCCGGCGAAAGATGCGCTCGGCCTGGAAAGCGCCACCCATAACCCGTATGCCAATATCCTGGTCACCAACCCGAACCTGGAAAACGATCCGCGCATCAAACAGCTGACGAAGGATCTTGAATCCCCGCAGGTGGCCGAGTTCATCCGCAAGCAGTACAACGGCTCGGTGATCCCGGTAGAGAATAAATCATGATCTCCCTTGAGCGGCTGAGCAAAGTGTACGCCGGAGAAGGCCGACCGGCACTGGATGATATTAACCTTGTGGTCCCGGATGGCGCGATTTACGGCATTCTGGGCCGCAGCGGCGCCGGGAAAAGTACGCTTATTCGCTGTCTCAACCTGCTGGAGCGGCCCACTTCGGGCCGCATTATCATGAACGATCGCGACATCACGACCTTTAATCAGCGCGAGCTTCGTCAGCACCGGCAGCGCACCGGCATGGTGTTCCAGCACTTCAATCTGATTCATGCCAGAAACGTGGCAGACAACGTTGCCGTGCCGCTGGAAATATCCGGTATGCCACGCGAAGCTCGCCAAAAACGCGTCGCGGAGCTGCTCAGTCTGGTTGATCTGAGCGACAAAGCCAAAGCGTTTCCGTCCCAACTTTCCGGCGGGCAAAAACAGCGCGTCGGCATCGCCCGTGCGCTGGCCGCTCATCCGGAGATCCTGTTATGCGATGAA
Source organism: Cedecea selenatireducens (assembly GCF_042138895.1). Lineage (NCBI taxonomy): Bacteria > Pseudomonadati > Pseudomonadota > Gammaproteobacteria > Enterobacterales > Enterobacteriaceae > Cedecea > Cedecea selenatireducens. The sequence goes on from NZ_JBHIKW010000002.1 coordinate 382,699, forward strand.
GCAACCAGCGCGCTGGATCCTGAAACTACTGCATCAATCCTGGCCCTGCTGGCGAACATCAACCGCCAACTTGGGCTGACCATTGTGCTCATCACCCACCAGCTCGAGGTCGTCAAAGCTATTTGCGATCACGCGGCGCTGCTGGAGCACGGCAGATTAATAGAGAGCGGCCCACTGTCCGAAAGATTAGTCGACCCGTTCTCAAAATTACGCACCTCGCTGCTGCATGACGAAGAAGCTGAACGCGAGTTCTTACGCCGCCACGGCGTCGAAGGGAGAGTCTTATGCGAAGTAGCATGAGTTGGGATGATTTGTGGCCGCTGCTGCTGGACGGCACCCTGGATACGCTTTACATGGTGGGGCTTGCGGCGCTGTTTACCGTACTGATTGGCCTGCCGCTCGGCGTGCTGCTGTTTCTCACCCGCCGCGACGGGGTATTGCCCGCCCTACGACTAAATCAAGTGCTCGGCAGCATCATCAACATAGGACGCTCGCTGCCGTTTATCGTCCTGCTGATAGCGCTGATCCCATTGACCCGAATTATCGTCGGCACCACGCTCGGCAGCACCGCGGCGGTTGTGCCTATCACCATCGGCGCCTTTCCTTTCTTCGCCCGCGTCGTGGAAAGCGCGCTTGATGAGGTGGACAAAGGCCGCATTGAAGCCATTCTGTCGATGGGCGGCAACGCCTGGCACGTGGTGAGCAAAGTGCTGCTGTCGGAAGCCTTACCTGCCATCCTGGCGGGGATCACGCTCACGGTAGTGATGCTGATTGGCTTTTCTTCGATGGCCGGCGTCATCGGCGGCGGCGGTCTGGGAGACCTGGCCATTCGCTACGGCTACCAGCGCTTCAATAACCAGGTCATGGTCGGGACCGTTATCGTGCTGATTGTGATGGTGCACCTTGTACAAAGCCTGGGCGACCACTTAGTCCGTCGCCTCGCCCACCGCCGCTGATGTTGTTCAAAGCCCGGTGTCCTGGCCGGGCTTTGAACATGCCTGTCTCGTCCCCTTCTCGTTATCCGCGCTGGATCACAAAATCAAATTGTTAACGTTAACTATTGCGATTAACATCACATTTATGGCGGTTACTCTCTTCTCGCGACAAATAGTTAACGTTAACAATATTGCCATTCAAGCACTCAGAGACTGCACACATGGCACTGACAAAACGGAATAAACACCACTATCTGATCCTGAGCGGGCTGCTGTTTACCTTTTTCTGGACCTGGTCATCGGCGTTTTCGCTGATCTCACTTTGGCTAAATCAGAAAATCGGCCTGAAAGGCGCGGAAACCGGGCTGATCTTCTCGATAATAGCCTTCACCGCGCTCTGCGCCCAGCCGCTGTATGGCTTCATCCAGGACAAACTCGGGCTGCGCAAATCCCTGCTGTGGGTTATTGGCGGGCTGCTGCTAGTCAGCGGGCCCTGGTTTATCTTCGTTTGCACCCCGCTGCTTCAGGTGCATATCGTCGCAGGGGCAATCAGCGTCGGGCTTTACGTCGGCGCCACCTTCTTTGCCGGTATCGGCGCGCTGGAGTCCTATACCGAACGCGTCAGCCGTATCGTAGGCTTTGAATACGGAAAATCACGCATGTGGGGCTCTTTAGGCTGGGCCGGTGCCACGTTTTTTGCCGGGCTGCTGTTTAACCTCAATCCACAGCTGAATTTCTGGATGGGTAGCGTCTCTGCCTGCCTGTTCCTGCTCCTCCTGTGGCGCATGCGTGATATGCAGCCTAACGCCCTCAGCGAGCTGGAATACGGTAAAGCCAGCGCGCTGACGCTGGCCGATGCCTTCGGTCTGCTCAAGCTCCCTCGCTTCTGGGCGCTGGTACTTTTTGTTTGCGGCGTCAGCGTTTACAACGTTTACGATCAGCAATTCCCCGTCTACTTCGCCTCGCTGTTCAACGACGTGCAGCGCGGCAACGAAATGTTTGGCTTTCTCAACTCCTTCCAGGTCTTTCTCGAAGCGGGCGGGATGTTCCTGGCCCCGATGCTGGTAAACCGCATCGGCGCCAGGCGCGGGCTGCTGCTCAGCGGCCTGATCATGGCTATGCGTATCTTTGGTTCAGGCATGGCAAGCGACCCGCTGACCATCTCCTTCATGAAGCTCCTGCACGCCGTCGAGTTGCCTATCCTTTTGATTTCAATGTTTAAGTACATCACCACGCAGTTCGATCAGCGGCTCTCCGCCACGCTCTACCTTGTCGGCTTCCAGTTTATTACCTCTATCTGCGCCACCGTACTCTCTCCGCTGGTCGGCCGCGGATACGACCAGCTCGGCTTTGCCGACACCTACATGATTCTGGCCGGGCTGGTGCTGGCACTGACGCTGGTTTCCGCTTTGCTGCTCAGCGACTCGGCCCCGGATAACACACACCCTTCTTTAAATCTGACCACCAGGTAACGCTATGACTACCCCACTTATCAAGGCACAAGCAGCCTTAGAAACGCTGCAGGCAACGCGCGGGAACGCCTTTTATCCTCTTTATCATCTGGCGCCGCCCGCGGGCTGGATGAACGATCCTAACGGCCTGATTTATCACAACGGGCTGTACCACGCCTTCTATCAGCACCATCCGTTTGATGAAAACTGGGGGCCGATGCATTGGGGACATGCCACCAGCCGGGATATGGTGCGCTGGGAGCACCAGCCTATCGCTCTGGCTCCGGGTAACGAATGGGACAGAGATGGCTGCTTCTCCGGCAGCGCGGTTGACGATAACGGCGTGCTCTCGCTGATTTACACCGGGCATATCTGGCTTGAAGGTGCGGGAAATGACAGCGCTATACGCCAGGTACAATGCCTCGCGACCAGCGAAGACGGTGTTCACTTTAAGAAACAGGGCGTCATTCTTACCCCACCGCCCGGCATCATGCATTTCCGCGATCCGAAGGTCTGGCAACAGGACGGCAACTGGTGGATGGTACTCGGCGCACGCGACCAGCACGATCGGGGCAAAGTACTGCTTTATCGCGGCAATTCACTGCGGGAGTGGCGGTTGGATCGTATCCTCGCGGAAGCCGACGCGGGTATGGGCTATATGTGGGAATGTCCGGATTTCTTCCCGCTCGGCAACAGTCAAATCCTGATGTTTTCCCCTCAGGGCATCCCGGCACAGGGCTTGAAGTATCAGAATCTGTTCCAGAGCGGCTATCTGCGCGGGAGATGGCAACCGGGGGAAGCATTCAGGCTCTGTCAGCCGTTTGAAGAGATGGATCACGGGCACGACTTTTACGCGCCGCAGTCCTTTGTCGCCGCCGATGGCCGCCGCATCGTGATGGGCTGGATGGACATGTGGGAATCCCCCATGCCCTCTAAAGGCGAAGGCTGGGCGGGCAGCCTCAGCCTCCCCCGGGAAGTGTGCATTATGCCAAACGGAAAACTCTATCAGAATCCGGTGCACGAACTGGCCACGCTGCGCACCCATGAACAGCTGGTTCTGCCCTGCGTGCTGGATAAACTTAACCAGAGGCTGCTGCCCGATGCGCAGGCGGTTGAGCTGGAGATAGCCTGGGAGTGTGGGCAAAGCACGGCTGAGCGCTACGGCATCCGTCTGGGGCAAGGCTGCGAACTGTTTGTCGACTCTCAGGCGCGGCGCCTGGTGCTGTCACGCAGCTATCAGGATGAGCGGCTTTGCGGGGATCGCAGCGTGCCGTTATCGGAAAACGGCGATCTTCATCTGCGTATTTTTATCGATCGTTCTTCTATCGAAGTTTTTGTTAACCAGGGCGAATACTGCCTCAGCAGCCGTCTCTACCCGCGGTCGGGAGAACGCCAGCTTGAGCTGTTCGCCAGCCACGGAAGAGCCTTATGTCGTGGCGGCACCCTGTGGCAGCTGAACGCGCTATAACGAGACGCGCTTAACCAGCGGGCAAGGCAGCCGTTTCACACCGCCGCTGGTCAGACCGTCAATCAAATGCAGTGCCGCCTGGCGACCGATTTCGTCATGCGGCAACTGGACCGTCGTCAGCGGTGGCAGGAATAAATCGCCGACCCCGACCAAATTATCAAATCCGAGTACCGCTACCTGCTCAGGAATAGCAATTCCCCGCGCCAGCAGCGTCTGGTAGGCGACAAAAGCGATACGGTCGTTACCACAAATCAGCACATCGAAATCCGCTTTCCCCTCTTTACAATGCGCGGCAACGCGCTCGGCCAGTTCGGGATAGTGGGCATCTCCCCACTGCATGTGATACTGCGTCACCGCCTCAAGCTCTAACCCGGCTTCACGCCAGGCCTGCTCGAATCCGTCCCGGCGTGGGCGGCTGGCGAGGGCTTCACCGGGCAGCCACAGGCACAGCGGGCGACGGTATCCTCGTTCAATCAGATAGCGGGTCGCCTGATATTGGCCGTTAAAATCATCGGGGATATAGCTCGGTAAACCAGCCTCGTCGCTCAAACAGTTAGCCAGCACCACGCGGTGGTTTTTTAAGACTGCGGGTAGCTCAACGTGCCGCAGGCCCATCGTGGTAAAAATAATGCCGTCGGGCCGCTGGGCTAATAGCTGATTAACTGCCCGCTCGGCGTCATCGGCAGAAAGAATATTAATCAGGAAGCTGTTCCAGCCCCGCTCACGTGCGGTTTGCTCAATGGCCAGCAGCATTTCTACAGAATAGGGGGTGGTTGCCGTATCCAGCGCAAGGATGCCTATTGTCGAAGCTTTAACGCCTTTGCTGCGTATCTTTCGGGCAGAATAGTCCGGCACATAATTAAGCTCGTCAATGGCTCGCTGCACCCGCTCCCGGGTTACCGGGCTAACGTGTTCAGCCTGATTAATAACCCTGGAGACGGTCATTAACGACACGCCCGCCAGGGTTGCTACGTCTTTCAGAGAAGCCATATCCAGCCATTCACCGCAAAAGAAAAACCGATAGTAGCGTTTTTTAAGCGTTTTTTCTCGACGAGAATGACTCTGCGCCTTTTTCCCGCACCAGCACCGTGGTCAGTACGAAAGACAGCCCCAGCGCCAGCGCCACCCCCAGCAGAGCAAAGATAAAGTACGGGCCAATATAGGCCGGCAGGCTAAAGATACTCGACAGGATATAGCCGTACAGCCGCACGCCGAAGAAGGCAATGAACGCCGAGGCAAGCGAACTGGCTATCGTGGCGGCAATAAACGCTTTCTTATAGCGGGTTAACACGCCGAACAGCGCCGGTTCGGTAATGCCCAGCAGCGCAGAAATCCCCGCCGACAGGACCACTGAACGGTCCGCTTTCGACTTGCTCTGGCGCCAGATGGCAAAGGTGGCCCCGGCGATGGCCATGTTGGCCATAAACATCATCGGCATCAGCATGTCATAGCCCCGGTCGGTGAAGTTTTGCAGCGCAATCGGCGTCATGGCGTGGTGCATCCCGGTCAGAATCGCAATCGGGCGAATCGCCCCCACCACCAGCCCGGCAAAGCTCGCTGAAACACCAAACAACCCTTCGATAAACCAGGCCAGCGCTTTCCCCAAATAAATGCCCAGCGGGCCAATCACCACCAGCGCAACCAGCGCGGCGATGAACAGCGTCAGCGTGGGGGTAAACACCGTTTTCAGCACCTCGGGCATGATGCTATCGACCCAGCGGTGGATATAGCTCAGCGCCAGCACCGAGAAAATCACCGGAATGACGCTGGAAGCATAGTTGAAGACTGAAACCGGGATCACGTTAAGAAAATAGAAAGCATCAACTGCCCCAGCCTGATGTGCGGCCAGCGCCTTCGCCGCTTCAATCAGCGACGGATACATTAAACAGGCCGCCACCGCCGCCGCGAGATATTCGTTAGTTTTGAAAATTCTGGCGGCGGAAATCGCCAGGAAAAACGGCAGAAAATAAAACACGCCGCTGGCGATGAGATCGATAACTATCACCGTATCGCTTTTGGCTGAGATCAGCTTGAGCGCAACCAGCCCCGCCAGCAGGCCTTTTATCATCCCTGCCCCGGCAATCGCCGGCACAATCGGGCCAAAAACGCCGGAAACCGTGTCCATAAACATCGACACCAGGCTTTTACGCTCTTTCTTGCCAGCGGGCGCAGCCGGGGCCTCTTTCGCGCCGCCAAGCAGAGCGTTCAATTGTTCGTACCAGCTGTTCACCTGCGGGCCGATGATTATCTGGAACTGATCGCTTTGCGTCTGCGCCCCCAGCACGCCGGGCAGCTTTTTGATCTCCGCCTGGTTCACTTTATTATCATCAATTAAATCGAAACGCAGACGCGTCATGCAGTGCCAGACTTTATTAATATTATCCGTCCCGCCGACCAGACGAATAATAGAAGCAATGACGTCACGACTCCCCATGAATAACTCCCCGGTGTTGGTTTATTGTTATGTTTTACTGCCGCTGATGGTAGAGAATCAAAAAACAAAAAACAAACCAATGAAACATGACCCGCATCACAATTAGCCACCACAAAGCAAACAAAACGAGAAAGACAAACAATTGGTACGGTTTTATTGCATTTATAGGTGAAATAGCTGACCAATAAAAAAGAGTCAAAAAAAGCGTTTACCGGCGGGGAAAAATAGGGTGATAGTAATAGCAGAACTTAATTTACCGCGTTTACATCAGCCTGATGGTGGAGCTATCTCGTGCTACCCACAATTATCGAAAATATTGAATGCTTTATTACTAAGCCGGACCGACACAACCTGGTGACGGTGCGGGTCACAACCGACAAAGGCGTTACCGGCCTCGGCTGCGCGACATTCCAGCAGCGGCCGCTGGCGGTAAAAACCCTGGTCGATGAATACCTCAAGCCGCTGCTGATTGGCCGCGATGCTAACCACATCGAAGACCTGTGGCAGATGATGACGGTCAACGCCTACTGGCGAAACGGCCCGATCATGAACAACGCCATCGCCGGCGTGGATATGGCACTTTGGGACATCAAAGGTCAATTGGCCCATATGCCGCTTTACCAGCTTTTAGGCGGCAAATCGAAGGACGCCATTGCGGTTTACAGCCACGCCGCCAGCGAAACGCTCGAAGGGCTCTATCAGGAAGTGGAAAAGCTTCTGGCGCAAGGGTACAGGTACATTCGCTGCCAGCTGGGGTTCTACGGCGGCACGCCGCAGGGCATGCACCAGACTAAAACCCCCACGCCTGGCGCGTACTATGACCAGGATGAATATATGGCCAACACGGTGGAAATGTTCCGCGCGCTGCGTGAGAAATACGGCCATCGGTTCCATATCCTGCACGACGTTCACGAACGGCTATTCCCGCAGCAGGCCATTCAGTTGGCTAAGGCGCTGGAACCGTATCAGCCGTGGTTTATCGAGGACATTCTGCCGCCGCAGCAAAGCGCGTGGCTGGAACAGGTGCGTAACCACTCTTCCGTGCCGCTGGCGATGGGCGAGCTGTTCAATAACCCGGCGGAATGGCACGATCTTATTGTGAATCGACGCATCGATTTTATCCGCTGTCACGTCTCGCAAATCGGCGGGATTACTCCGGCGCTCAAACTGGCGGTACTCTGCCAGGCCTTTGGGGTACGCCTGGCCTGGCACGGGCCGCCGGACATGACGCCCATCGCCGTAGCGGTGAATACTCACCTGAATATTCATCTGCATAACGCGGCGATTCAGGAATTTATTCCCGTCAAAGAGAATACCGCCGCCGTGTTCCCTGGCGCACCGATCGCGGAACAAGGCTACATGTACCCTCTGGAAAAACCGGGTATTGGCGTGGGGTTTGACAGGGAACAGGCGGAACGTTTCCCGGTAGAATATCGCCCGCATGAATGGACACAAAGCCGTCTGCCCAACGGCGCAATACATACGCCCTAAGAGGATTTACGGCGAACCAGATTATCGTGGTTAAAGGGGATGACGTAGGTGCAGGAATAATCGATATCGACAATATCGCTGATTTCAAACACCCGTCCCCCTTCAAGGATCCCACGGTTGCTTATCTGCATTGCGGGCAGCCCCTTCTTGCACTCCAGCAGCTGCGCCTGCTCTTTATTAACCGCTATGGCCTGGTAGCGGGTCAACAAATGCGAAATCCGGTATCCCTTGCTTAAAACATATTGCTGCAGGGAGCTTTCAATCGCCTTCTGGTTAAGGTCGGGGAAATCTTTGGCCGGCATGCGCGACGTTTCAATCTGTACTTTCTGATTATCCACCAGCCGCAGCCGGCAAAACTGCCAGATAAACTCCTCGGGCCCGAGGCCAAAGATCTGCTGATCGTCGCGATCGGGAAGCTTTTTATGCAGGCTGACCAGGCGAAAGGTAATGCGATCGAAGGGCTTTTCGGTGATAGAGTTATAAACCAGCGGGCTATTGCGGGCCTGTTCGTTAATCCAGATCCCGGAACCCTGGACGATGGACACCACGCCGATACTGACCAGTTTTTCCAGCGCCTGGCGAATCGTGAAGCGCGAAACCCCGTACTCTTCTGCAAGCTGGCGCTCAGGCGGCAGTTTGCGCGGCCCAGGCGTGCTGTGCTGATAAATTTTGCTCAGTAAGTCCTGGGTCACAAAGTCTTTCTTTTTCATCGCGCGCTCCTAAGCTTTGCGCTGAAACATAACATTACTGCGCCGGCTGAACTATGCTGGCAGGTAAATTACCTCTAACGTTTACCTCCTTACGCCGGAACCCACCTATGACAAGCAAAAAAATGGTCAGTCTCGTCAATGGCGTACTGATCGTGGCGGTGCTGCTGCCGGTCTTGCTTAGCATCTATCTGGCGCACAACAAGGCCGAGAAAACCTTCCATAGCGAGCTGGAAAACTACGCCGACCGGGCGCTGTTACGCAGCGAAAGAGTCATCAACCAGGCCACCGCCGCGCTCACGCAGATCAACAGCTTCAGCGGCCAGTACTGCTCCCGCGCCCACCTGGATGCGATGCGTCGGGTCGCTTTCAACTATCGCTACATCCAGGAAGTGGTCTATCTCGCCAATAACCGCACCGTTTGCTCTTCGCTTGAAGCCACGCACGACGGCGCGAAGCTTGGCCCTCCCGATACCAAAGGCACCAAAGGCTTCTTCGCCTGGTACACCGACGTGACCGACCTCGGCTTCGAACGCCCGATGATGTATATCGGCAAATTACAGCACGTGGTGGTTATAGACCCGATAGCCTTTATCGACGTGATCCCCTTCGGCCACAACCCGGTTGACGTCGCGATGGTTGGCATGGAGCACAACCGGCTTATCGCCAGTAACGCAAAGCTGCCTGATGACAGCTGGGAAAGCCAGATTGGAAAAGGCGTGGAGGAGTTTTCTGACGGGCAAAATGACTATGTCATTCGCCGCTCATCGGCGTTAGGGCTGGCAATGATAGCCTGGGCACCCAGCGCCCCGCTGCAGGCGGCCTGGTACAAACAAATGATCATCTGGCTGCCGATTGGCATTCTGTTTAGCCTGAGCGCGGGCTGGTTCATCACTCGCCTGCTGCGGCGCCTTGAGTCCCCCCAGGCACGCATTCAGGATGCCATTCGCGACCGGGAGTTCACCCTTGAATATCAGCCTATTGTTGATTTAAACACCGGAGAAGGCGTGGGGGCGGAAGCGTTAATCCGTTGGCGTCTGCCGGACGGCAGCTTTATCAGCCCGGACGTCTTTATCCCCATTGCCGAGCAGGCCGGGCTTATCTCGCAGATAACCGAACTGGTGATTAAAAAGACCTTCGCCGATCTCGGTGACTGGCTGCACGCTCACCCTCACCACCATGTCTCCATCAACCTCTCACCGAGCGACGTGCTTAACGACAAGGTGTTGCAGGTCATCAAACCTCTGCTGCTGAAGTATCAAATCAAAGCGGAGCAAATCGCGCTGGAGATTACCGAGCGCGGCTTTGCCAACCCGAAAGTTAGCGCCCCTATCGTGGCGGAATACCGCCAGGCGGGTCACCCTATCTACCTGGATGATTTCGGCACCGGCTACTCGAGCCTGAGCTACCTGCAGGATCTGGACGTCGATATTATCAAAATCGACAAATCGTTCGTCGACGCGCTGGAGTACAAAAACGTCACGCCTTACATCATTGAAATGGCGAAGACCCTGAATCTGGCGACCCTCGCCGAAGGGATTGAAACCGCTTCACAGGCCGCGTGGCTGCGCGAGCACGGCGTGGCCTGGGGGCAGGGCTGGCTTTACAGCAAAGCCCTGCCTAAACAGGCCTTTATCGACTGGATTGCACGCAATCGCGCTATTGGCTAACTACTTGCGCAATATCTGCTGCAGGCGCTGCTGCTGGCGTTTTTCCAGCCAGCCCTTCAGCAGGAACAGGCGCAGGCCGCCCATCACCAGCAGCGCGCCCCAAATCAGCGTCGGCCACAGGAACCAGTATTGGCCCGGCGAAGTCAGCAAATTAATCACCGCCAGACCGGCACACACAATCGCCCACACCAGCAGCGAACGGTAATAGCGATACTCACGGGCAACACGCTTTTTGGCCTCAATAATCCGCGTATTGAGCGCATCTTCCGGCTCGCCGTCCGGCTCATTATCGTCGTACAAATCCGTCACGTTGAGATCGAACGCGGCGGCAATCGCGCTCATGGTTTCCAGGCTTGCCTGCCCCCCGTTCTCAATACGCTGAATCGTTCTGACGCTCAGGGAAGAGAGTTCGGCCAGCTGCTCCTGGGACCAGGCGCGGGATAAACGCAACGCTTTAATGTTGTTACTCATGGCTGAGATCCTCGAATGATTTAACCCGCCCTGACTATGGCCTGGCCCGCACCACTTCAACACGACAGCAACACGACATCAAGCCGACAGCAACCTGACACCCTGCCGTAAAGGCTTACAGGGGTTACTTCACCCCCAGCCGCTTCGCCAGCCGATGCAGGTTGGCAACGTCGACGCCCAACTGCCGGGCGCTAGCCGCCCAGTTATTACCGTTGCCCGCAAGCGCTGCAATAATTCTGACGCGCTGAAACTCATCGGTAGCTTCGCGCAGGCTGGCAGAAGGAGGCGTTTGAGTTAAGGTTTCCGGCTCGTGGAATGCACCATCCGCCCGGCCGGAAAGCTGGAAGTGCTGGGGCAGCAGGACAAGCTCTCCCTGCGGATGACCTGCACGAGCCAGCACAATAGCGCGGTAAATGGCATGCTCCAGCTCGCGGATGTTCCCCGGCCAGCCGTAGTGTGCAAGCTGCACGCGCGCCGCTTCGCTCAGCACCACCTGCTTGAGCCCCATTTTCACGCGACTTTGCTCGCAGAAAAACCCGGCCAGCAGCGCAATATCGCTGCCTCGCTCACGCAGCGGCGGAACGTGCAGAGGAAAGACGCTCAGGCGGTGGAACAAGTCTGCGCGAAACGCCCCGGCAACCACCTGCTGGCGCAGATCGCGGTTAGTGGCGGCCAGCACCCGGACATCCACCCGCTGGCTGCGGTCATCGCCCACGCGCTGGATATCGCCGTACTGAAGCACGCGCAGCAGCTTGGCCTGCAGTGCCAGCGGCAGCTCACCTATCTCGTCCAGGAACAGCGTGCCGTTATCCGCCATTTCAAACTTACCGGTACGGTGGTGAATTGCGCCGGTGAAAGCGCCTTTCACATGGCCGAACAGCTCGCTCTCCGCCACGCTTTCCGGCAGTGCGGCGCAGTTAAGATAAACCAGCGGGTTCGCCGTTCTTGCAGAACCGGCATGAATCGCCCGCGCCACCAGCTCTTTCCCGACGCCCGTTTCGCCGGTGATCAGCACGTTAAGATCCGAGGCGGCAACAATCCCGATCTCTTTTTTCAACTGGATGATGCCCGGCGAGCGGCCAATCATCTCCCCCACCACGCCGCGCGCAATGGCGGGCTGCACCGTGCCTTCCGGCGTTTGCTTCTCAAGCTGTTCGAGCAGCAGGGCGTTATTCAGCGCCCCGGAGGCCAGCACGCCAATCAGCCTGAGTTCCTCATCGCTGAAGCCGTCGAACTGGTGGGGGTCCATGCCGTCCACGGTCAGCGCCCCGATAAGATTCTGGTCGGCAAACAGCGGCAGCCCCAGGCAGGCATGAACCTTGAGGTCTTCGTGTTCGGGAATAAGGCCGTCGTACGGGTCGGGCAGCTCGCTGTCGGCCGGAAAACGCACCACGTCACCTGCGCGGGCGATAGCCTCCAGGCGTGGGTGAGCGTCAACGGCAAAGCGCCGCCCCAGCACGTCGACAGCCAGGCCGTCAATCGCCAGCGGGTAAAAATGGCGCGACTCGTAGCGCAGCAGCGCCGTGGCATCGCCGCCGAGCAGCTTTCGCAGCGTGCGGATGACGCGAGAAAAGCGATCAGAATGGCTGATGCCGCTTTGCAGTTCGATAGCAATGGCGGCGAGAGAAGACATCGACAGGCTCATGATGAGGCTCCGGGGAAAACGGGGAGTTCAGCTTACGCCTGAGTAGTCAAAATGACAAACAACAGTGTCATAATGACCAAAATCAATAATGTCATTATGACAATGAAAAACGGCAAGATAAATAATAAAACAACTAAAATCAATAAGTTAAAAAGTTGGCACGATACTCGCTATAGAACAGTCATTGAAGCACTTAACGCTATGACATCAATGAGGTTCTCAATGGCTATTCAGGTTAAAAACAACATTCAGTGGGTTGGGCAACGTGACTGGGAAGTGCGTGATTTTCACGGTACCGAATACAAAACGCTGCGCGGCAGCAGCTATAACAGCTATCTCATCCGTGAAGAAAAAACCGTCCTGATCGACACCGTCGACCATAAGTTCAGCCGTGAGTTTGTGCAGAACCTTGAGCGTGAGATCGACCTTAATACGCTCGATTACATCATTATCAACCATGCGGAAGAAGACCACGCCGGGGCGCTGACCGAGCTGATGTCACGCATCCCGAACACGCCCATCTACTGTACGGCAAACGGCATCGATTCTATTAACGGCCACCACCATCACCCGGAGTGGAACTTTAACGTGGTGAAAACCGGCGATAGCCTGGAGCTAGGCAATGGCAAACAGCTTATCTTCGTCGAAACGCCAATGCTGCACTGGCCGGACAGCATGATGACCTACATGACCGGCGACGCGGTGCTGTTCAGCAACGACGCCTTCGGCCAGCACTACTGCGACGAGCACCTGTTTAACGACGAAGTGGACCAGACCGAGCTGTTCGAGCAGTGCCAGCGCTACTACGCCAACATCCTGACGCCGTTCAGCCGCCTGGTGACGCCGAAAATTACCGAAATCCTCGGCTTCAACCTGCCGGTGGATATGATTGCGACCTCCCACGGCGTGGTGTGGCGCGAGAATCCAACCCAAATCGTTGAGCTGTACCTGAAATGGGCTGCGGATTACCAGGAAGATCGCATCACGCTGTTCTACGACACCATGTCGAACAACACCCGTATGATGGCCGACGCTATCGCCCAGGGGATCCACGAAGTTGACCCACGCGTGGCGGTGAAAATCTTCAACGTGGCCCGCAGCGATAAAAACGAAATCCTGACCAACGTGTTCCGCTCCAAAGGCGTGCTGGTCGGCACCTCCACCATGAACAACGTGATGATGCCGAAGATCGCCGGGCTGGTGGAAGAGATAACCGGGCTGCGCTTTCGCAACAAACGCGCCAGCGCCTTCGGCTCCCACGGCTGGAGCGGCGGCGCGGTAGACCGCCTTTCTACCCGCCTGCAGGACGCAGGCTTTGAAATGTCCCTCAGCCTGAAGGCGAAATGGCGCCCGGACGGCAATGCGCTGGCGCTGTGCCGCGAGCATGGCCGCGAAATTGCCCGCCAGTGGGCGCTCTCCCCGCTGCCAGTGACCCACAGCGCTATGACCGCCGCACCAGTAGTTTCAGAAGCTGCGCCAGTATCCGACAGCGTCGACCTCGGTCCCTGCATGCAGTGCAGCGTTTGCCAGTGGATTTACGACCCGGCCCTGGGCGAACCGATGCAGGCCGTTGAACCTGGCACCCCGTGGAGCGAAGTGCCGGACAGCTTCCTGTGCCCTGAATGCTCGTTGGGCAAAGATGTCTTCGACGAACTGGCAACGGAGGCCAAATGAACAACGGCATCGCGATCATCGGCTCGGGCTTTGCCGCCCGCCAGCTGGTGAAAAATATCCGTAAACACAGCGCAGAGGTGCCTATCCGGCTGATTGCCGCCGACAGCGCCGACGAGTACAACAAGCCGGATTTGAGCCACGTGATGAGCTTAAATCAGCGTGCCGAAGCGATGACCCGCCAGCAGGCCGGTGCGTTTGCAGAGCAGTTCAACCTGACGCTGCACGCCAACAGCTGGGTCAGCAGCATCGACCCGAAAAACAAGCGGGTGAAATGCGGCGAGCAGCAATGGCACTACGACAAACTGGTGCTGGCGACCGGCTCCGCCGCCCTTTTGCCACCAATAGCAGGCAAAGAGCTAATGCTAACACTGAACAGCCAGCAGGAATACCTGGCCTGTGAAACGCGGCTGCGTGGCGCCCGGCGGGTGATGATCCTCGGCGGTGGGCTGATCGGCAGCGAGCTGGCGATGGACTTCTGCCGCGCAGGGAAAGAGGTCGTGCTGGTGGATAACGCCAGCCATCTGATGGCTTCCCTCCTCCCGCCGGAGGTCAGCGGCCGCCTGCAGTCTCGCCTGACGCAGATGGGCGTCGAGCTGCTGTTTAACCAGCGGCTCGAGGCGGTAAACCAGACGGAGCCGGGGCTATGTGCCACGCTCAATAACGGCCGTAAACTGTATGTTGATGCGGTGGTTTCCGCCATCGGCCTACGTCCGAACGTTGGCCTGGCGCAGCACGCGGGGCTCGACGTTAACCGTGGCATCAAGGTGAACAGCCAGTTGCAAACTTCTGACACGGATATTTACTCCCTTGGAGACTGCGCGGAAATCGACGGTAAAGTGCTGGCATTCCTGCAGCCCATTCAGCTCTGCGCCATGACGTTGGCGAAAAACCTGCTCGGCGCGAAAGACGCACTTTCCCTTCCGGCGATGCTGGTCAAGGTGAAAACGCCGGAAATGCCGCTGCACCTGGCCGGCGAAACCCAGCGTCACGACCTGACCTGGCAGATTACCGCCAGCCAGCAAGGGCTGATAGCCAAAGGGACGGACGCCGCGCAGCAGCTGAGGGCGTTTATCGTCAGCGAGGAGCATATGAAGCAGGCGTTTAGTTTGGTGCGGGAGCTGCATTTAGGCTGAAGCCTCTCTCCCAGAGGACTACCGCTCAAAATATTGAGGGAGAACTCTTGGCTCTGTCGTTGTTACGTTCACCTGTAGATCAATTTCCCCTGCATGTTCAACGCACGGTGAACGTGCCAGAGAGAAAGCGCCATCTCCCTGGCAACCCTGGCGCCCGGCGAGCTCATCGCCACTGAAGCGGTAAACCCGCCGGTTATCACCCAAACATTCGGGGTCTTTCGCGATTCGTTCCCGACGCTCGCTCTCTTTCGCTGCTCCCGGCAGCTCAACCCCGCCTGAGTTGGGTCATAACCGGGGGCGATGAGAGCCGGGGACAAATCTTCCCCTCACCCCAGCCCTCTCCCCAAAGGGGCGAGGGAGAAAACAACAGCTATGGGAAACATTGTTTATTCCCTCTCCCTTCCAGGGAGAGGGTCAGGGTGAGGGTAAAAATAAGAAGCGAGGCTCGGTTCCGGCTTAAATCGCCTCCGTTTTCTCTCCGACTGGCCAGGGTCCGGACGTCGGGAACGGCCGGAGGCTGAGAGCGTCGGGAACGCATCTCAGCCGACCCAGGACTGGGAGTGAACGGAATATTCACCGCACCTGTATATTCGAAATGCCCCCTACAACCTCTCCACTTTCTCCAGCGCCGCCAGCAAAATCTCTGGCGACAGCGCCACCGGCAGGGCGTGAATAGATTCACCCGCCTGCAAAGTGCGGGCAATCACCTTATCCAGGTCGGCACGATTTTGAATATCGACATCCAGCTGCGCCAGTTTTGTGGGCAAATTGAAACGCTTATACGCCTGCGTGAGCTGTGCCAGAACGTCGTCCTGCCCCAGCAATGCGCTCTGCACCAGGATTCCGTAGGCCACCTTTGTACCGTGCAGGAAACGATCGGTTTGCGGCAGCGTCGTCAGGCCGTTATGTACGGCATGTGCGGCGGCAACGCGGGTATAGCGCTCGCCCAGGCCCCCCACCATACCGCCTCCGGCAATAATCGCCTCGACCACATCCAGAAACGCCTGGCTTAGCTCACCGCGGTTTTGATCTTCCAGCGCCTGCCCGCTGCTCTGGAGCAGAACGTCGCGGATAGCCAGCGCGGCCCCAATGCCGAGGCGCACCGTGAGCGCCAAATTTTCCGGCTGCGGGCTAAGCACCACCGCTTCATACCATTTCGCCAGCGTGTCGCCGATCCCCGCCAGCAGGTACTCCTGCGGCGCGCGCAGGATAATTTCAGGCTCCACCAGCACCAGATGGTTTGCATCGTTGAAAATCTCGAAGCGCAGCGCCTGCCCGGCGTCGTTGTACCACACGGACAGCGGCGTCCAGGCCGCGCAGGTTGCCGCGATGGTCGGAATAGCCACCACCGGCGCATTCAAACGGCGAGCCACCACTTTTACCGTATCCAGCAGCGCGCCGCCGCCGATACCAATCACCACCTGTCGCTCACCGGACTCGGCTACCAGCTTCTGCACATCGCTTTCGCTGCAGTGCCCACCAAACTGAATATGCTTTGCACCCGGCAGCGAAAAGGCTTCCGGCAGGAAGGGACGAGCCGCCTCAAAGGCACGCTGGCCATAAATCCATACCGCGTTGTTCAGCTGCTCTTCGCTGTAAAACTCGGTCAGGCGGGCCAGGCTGCCGGGATGTGAATAGTAGTTAGCGGGGCCGGTAACCACGCGGATAGCGGTGCTGGTCATGATGCATTTCCTTTTCTTCGCTGGCGGGATATATTCTATGCTGATGATATGTCCAGACATCTGGACGGCTAATATCATTTTGCTTTATCTTATGTCTTTTCGTTCATTGCCCGCAACCCAGAAGGCCGCTAAAAATTCGACAGATCAATTCATTAAACCCGGAAGCCGCCGACGCTATGACTACGCCTGACCGCCTTGAGATGCGAGAAATCTCTATCGCCTTCGCGGGCTTTAACGCGTTGAGTCGGGTGAACTTCCGGCTGGATGGCGGCTCGGTACATGCTTTGACCGGCGCAAACGGTGCGGGGAAATCCACGCTGATGGCGGTGCTTTCCGGTGCCCACGACCATTATCAGGGCGAGATCCTGATCGACGGTGAAGCGGTAACAATCCGCAGCCCGCATGACGCCAAACTTCTGGGGATCCATCTGGTTCAGCAGGAGGTGGATGTTGCGCTGGTACCCGGCCTCAGCGTGGCGGAAAACATCATGCTCGATAAGCTGGCGGAGGCGGGGCATGTCTATCGCTGGTCGAAAATTTATCAACAGGCTCGCGCCGCACTGGCACAGCTCGACGTGGCGATAGACGTCAAAAAACGCATTGAGCAATGCACCCTGGCGGAAAAACAGCAAATCCTGCTGGCGCGGGCGCTCTCTCATCACTGCCGTTTTCTGATCCTCGATGAGCCCACTGCCCCATTAGACAGCCAGGAAAGCGAACATCTTTTCCGCGTCGTGCAGAGGCTGCAGCAAGGCGGCATCGGCGTGGTGTTTATCTCCCACCGCATCCACGAGCTGAAAGCGATTTGTGACCAGATGACGGTTCTGCGCGACGGCAAACTGGTGGACAGCGGCCCGATGGGGCACCTCAGCGGCGAAGAGATTGTCGAGAAAATGCTGGGCCACCAGCTCGAAGATATTTATCCCCCTCACCGCCCGCCGGTTGAGGGCGACACGCTGCTGGCGGTGGAAGGTCTGCATGACGATTCGCTGCTGCGCGACATCTCGCTGCGGCTGCGCAAAGGCGAAATTCTGGGCATTGCTGGCCTGGCAGGCGCCGGGAAAACGGAGCTTTGCAAAGCGCTGTTTGGCGCCACCCGTAGCACGCTTGAGCGCGGTGAATTAAAAGGCAAGAACTGGCGCCCGACTGACCCGGCAGACTCGGTTACTCGCGGCATCGTGCTGGTGCCGGAAGAGCGCCGCAAAGAAGGCATTTTTATCGACGAGTCGGTCACCATGAACCTTGCCGTCAGCTCAGATAGCCAGTTTACCCGCTGGGGGCTGTTCAACCACCGTAAAGCAAAACGCTGGGCAGAAGAGACGATTAAGCAGTTGGGCGTTCGCACCAGCGGCCCGACGCAAACGCTGCGTCGCCTTTCCGGCGGCAATCAGCAAAAAGTGGCCATCGGCAAATGGCTGCGCAACGAAGCCGACGTGCTGATTTTTGACGAGCCGACCAAAGGCGTGGACATCAAAGCCAAAACCGATCTCTTCGTGCTGATTGACCAGCTGGCTCGCCGTGGAAAAGGCGTGATTTACGCCTCTGGCGAATTTGCAGAGCTGGTCGGGCTGTGCGACCGCATCTGCGTCCTGTGGGACGGGCGTATCGTCGCCGAGCTGGACGGCCATCAGGCCAGCGAAGAAACCTTATTACTCTACTCCACCGGAGGAACCCCCGCGTGAGCAAAGCATTATCCCTTAAGGCCAGCGCTTCAGGCCGCCAGCAGCTTTTTGACTTTCTCTACAAATGGGGGATGTTGCTCACCGTGGTCGCCCTGGTGGCGCTATTCGGCATCGCGTCCGACAGCTTCCTCGAGCCCAACAACATCATCAACATTTTGCGCTCCATCGCCATTGTCACGGTGATTGCCATCGGCGTGTCTATCTCGCTCACCGTGGGCGGGTTTGACCTGTCCGTGGGCTCGACCGCCTCGCTGGCCAACGCGCTGGTGATTTCGCTGTTCGTCTGGCACGGCTTCGGCACCACCGAGGCCATTCTTATCACCCTGGTCCTGTGCACGCTGGTCGGGCTGTTTAACGCCTTCCTGATCGTGGTGCTGAAAATTCCCGACATGCTCGCCACGCTGGCCAGCCTGTTTGTGATTCAGGGCGTGGCGATGACCTACAGCTACGGCGGCTCGATTACCGAAAATATGGTGCTGCCGAGCGGTGACATGGCCGAAGGGACTATTCCCGCCGCCTTTGGCCTGCTCGGGCAGGTGCCGACCATCGTTATCATCATGCTGGTGGTCACTCTGGTTGCCCAGCTTGCGCTGTCTCTGACCAAACATGGCCGCCGGATGTACGCCATCGGCGGTAACCCGGAGGCGGCTCGTCTGTCCGGCATACGTACCACTCGCTATCGCGTGGCGGCCTACGTGCTGGCCTCGCTGCTGGCGGGCTTAGGCGGCATTCTGCTGGCCTCGCGCATCGGATCTTCACAGGTCAACGCCGGTGGCGGCTACCTGATGGATGCCGTAGCCGCGGCCTGGATTGGTTTCTCTCTGGCAGGCTCTGGCAAACCTAACGCGCTCGGCACGCTGGTCGGCGCGGTGATTCTGGGCGTGCTGCAAAACGGGCTGGTGATGCTCTCCGTGCCCTACTACGCCATGGATATTATTAAAGGCCTGGTGCTGGCTGCAGCGCTGGCGATTACTTACATACAACGACGCTAAAACAACACTTCACACAGGGTAACGACCATGAAAAAACTGACAACTTCACTGCTGGCGCTTAGCCTGCTCGCCGCGCTGCCTGGCCACGCCGCAACGCCTACGCCGGTTCCGGAAAAAATCGCCGCGCACGACGGTCCTGTCCGCATCGCCGTGATTCGTAACCTCGGTTCCGACGATAACACCACGCAGTTTGTCGCCGGGGCGGTTCAGCAGGCCAAAAAGCTGGGCTTCAAGGTCAGCACGTTTCTGAGCAACGGCGACGACGCCCGCTTTCAGGACTTTGTGAACCAGGCCATTAGCCAGAAGTATGACGGGATTATTCTTTCTCAGGGCCGTGACCCTTACTCTACCGAACTGGTAAAAAAAGCCGTGGCTGCTGGCATTGCGGTGTCGGTGTTTGATACCGCGGTTAACGGCACTATTCCTGGCGTGACCGTGACCCAGCAGGACGATGCTTCGCTGACCGGCCTCTCCTTCGGCCAGTTGGTTAAAGACTTCAACGGCAAAGCCAACATCATCAAGCTATGGGTCGCCGGTTTCCCACCGATGGAACGCCGCCAGGCCGCCTATCAGGAACTGCTGAAAGCCAACCCGGGCATTAAAGAACTGGAGTCCATCGGCGCGGTTTCCTCCGACGTACAGGGCGATACCGCCAACAAAGTGGGCGCGGTACTGGCGAAATACCCAAAAGGTAAAATCGACGCCATCTGGGGCACCTGGGACGCCTTCAGCCAGGGCGCCTATAAAGCGCTGCAGGAGAACGGCCGCACCGAAATTAAACTCTACAGCATCGACGTTTCTAACCAGGATATTCAGCTGATGCGTGAAGCCAACAGCCCGTGGAAGGTCAGCGTGGCGGTGGACCCGAAGCTGATTGGCGCCACCAACGTGCGCCTCGTCGCGTACAAAATTGCCGGGGAGCAAACGCCTGCAACCTACGACTTTAAAGCGGCCGCTATTCCTCAGGCGCTGCTGGCGAGCCAGCCTGGCCCGGTCAACGTCGCCTCGCTGAGCAAAATTATTCCGGGCTGGGGCCAGACCGACGACTTTATCGCCCCGTGGTTTGCCACACTCGAAGCGAAAAATAAATAAGGAGTCGCGCAATGGCACTGCCACAACCCGAATACAGCCGCAATATGCGGCTTATCGGCCATAGCGATCAGGGTGGAAAACCCGACGGCGTGCAGCTGATGGTGCATCGGGGCTATGCGTACATCGGCCATATGGTGTCTCAGGGTTTTTCGATTGTTGACGTCCGCGACCCCAAAAACCCGAAAGCGGCGGGCTTCGTGCCCGCGCCGCCGGGCACCTGGAATATTCACCTGCAGGCACACGACGACCTGCTGCTGGTGATTAACGCCCGCGACCTGTTCGCCGACGTGCGCTTCGCCGATGAAAAGGTTTACTACACCAAATCGGTTGGCGAAACGGTTCGCGACGTGCAGGACAAAGGCTGGAGCGCCGGATTACGCATTTTTGATATCTCCACGCCTGACAAGCCTAAAGAAATTAGCTTCCTGTCGCTGAGCGGCATCGGCATTCACCGCTGCTGGTACGTGGGCGGCCGCTGGGCCTATGTTTCCGCACTGATTGATGGTTTTAGCGATTACATTTTCCTGACTATCGACCTCGCCGACCCACTCAACCCGCAGGTGGCGGGCAACTGGTGGCTGCCGGGGATGAACACCGCCGCAGGTGAACAACCGACCTGGCCGGAAGGGAAACGCTATGCGTTACACCACGCGATTATCAGCGGCGACACGGCGTATGCCAGCTGGCGCGACGGTGGCCTGACGCTGCTGGACGTGTCTGACCGCTCGAAGCCACAGCTCATCAGCCACCGCAACTGGAGCCCGCCGTTTGGCGGCGGTACTCACACGGCGCTGCCGCTGCCGAACCGGGATCTGCTGGTGGTGCTCGACGAAGCGGTGCTGGACAACCAGGAAGACGGCGAGAAGCTGATTTGGCTGTTTGATATTCGTGACCCGGCAAACCCGGTCAGCATCTCCACGTTTCCGCAGCCGGATGAGATTGATTATGTGGCGAAAGGCGCGCACTTCGGCCCGCATAACCTGCACGAAAACCGCCCCGGCAGTTTTATCAGCGATACGTTGATTTTCGCGACTTATCAGAACGCGGGCGTGCGTGCCTACGATATTTCGAACCCATACCGCCCGGTAGAAACCGGTGCGCTAGTGCCAGCCGCCCCGGAAAGAATGATGGATACCCGCCCTGGCCGCCCGCAGGTAATCCAGTCATGTGATGTATTTGTGGATGCGCAAGGGATTGTGTACAGCACGGATTATAACGGTGGGTTGTCGATTATCGAGTATTTGGGGTAGCCCTACGATTTAGAGGCAATTTCTTTGTGAGCGCTGATTTTCATGTGGATATGGATGAAATTCCGTTCACCAGACCCGCATAGTCCTTGATTAAAGCGAACATGACAGAAGAAAACTCACCCCTTCTGCCGAACTCTCGCAATAAACTCATCCACTGAATTCACCTGGTCGGCAATCAGAATCAGGAATTTGCCCAGCTCAATCGCGTGGCTGACACAGGCCAGGCGAGTCGCCTCATCTTCAATACTTTCCAGATCGGCCACGTGCGACAGCCCGACAGTGCGGCGAATCAGCTCGGTGCCACAGAAGCCTACCGCATCTACCCAAATTTTTTGCAGATAGTGTTCGGCATATCCTTCCGTCGCCAGCGCTGCGTCGCGCGTTTTAGCACGTGCAAGCGTTATAAAGCGCCCGGAGAAGCTCAGCCAAATCTCCTGAATATCTTTCAGCCGTTGCTCGCGCTGGCTGGCCGCATCACGTGGGCCAAAATGCCCCGGCAGCGCGCAGTAGTTCAGCAGCAGGTTGCCGATGGCGGTGCCAATATCAAACCCAATAGGGCCAACGTAGCCAAACTCGGCGTCGATGGCTTTCAGGCTGCCTTCCGCCACGAAAATTGAGCCGCTGTGGATATCACCGTGCAGCAACGCTTCGGCGCTGGAGAAGAATTTATGTTTTAGCTGAGCCACGGCCAGCTTTAGAGCGTTATCGCTACGCAGCGCGGCGATCTGCTGCTCCAGCGCGGCCGGGTAGTTATTACGCTCATGGATCTGATACGGGTCGTTAAAGAACAGATCCTCGGTGATTTCACACATTTCAGCATTGATAAAACGGGAAACCAGCGCCTTCTTATCATGCGGATGCAGGTAGAAATCCGAGGTGTGGAACAACGTCTTTGCCAGATATTCCCCAAGCTGGCTTGCCGCCTGAGGATAATAAACGCCCTTCACCAGCTCGCCGCGCCAGATGCGATGGCTGGAGAGATCTTCCATCACCATCACCGCCAGCGCCGGGTCGTAATGCACCACGTTCACCGTGTGCTCAGGGCTGTGCTGATAGTGCTCCACCAGGGTTTGCGCCTCAAGACGAGCACGATCCAGCGTCAGCGGCCAGGACTCGCCCACGCAGCGCACATACGGCAGCGCCTGCTTCACGATCGTCCGGCTAACGCCCTGGGTATCAAAGATTTTAAACACCAGATTAAGGTTGCCGTCGCCCACTTCCTGCGCCTCCACCAGCTCAGACGGCGTCTGCAGCCCGCCAAACTGTTGAGCATAAGCCACTGCGTCAGCGGCGGTAAAAGTGCGGTATTGCGACATGGCGATCCTCTCAGAAAATAAAGTAAATTAAGACGTTTGGACGTCTATACATCTGGAAGTCATGTTGGCACAATATACCGCAACAACGCAACATGGAATTAACACGAATGCATAATTTAAAAACCACCAGCCTTGAAGTGCGTGATAACCAGCTTTGGATCCTCGACCAGCAGGCGCTGCCGCAGCAGAAAAACTGGCTCCCGGCCCATACCGTTGGCCAACTGGTCAGCCATATTCATGCTCTTAGCGTGCGTGGTGCGCCGCTGATCGGTCTTTCCGCCAGCCTGCTGCTGGCGCTGCTGGCAGAGCAAGGACTTACAAAGCCCCAGCTCGCCGGGGCGCTGGAAACCCTGCGCGCTTCCCGCCCGACGGCGGTTAACCTGATGAATAACCTCGACCGCATGAAGCAGGCGCTGGCCCAGGAAAACTTTGTTGCAGCCCTGGGGGAAGAGGCTCTGCGGCTGGTGGCAGAAGATAAAGTGCTGTGCGACAACATAGCCCGTGCAGGCGCAGCGCTGGTGAAACCTGGCAGCCGCCTGTTGACCCACTGCAACACCGGCGGCCTTGCTACCGCAGGCGTAGGTACTGCGCTGGGCGTCATCCAGCGCGCGTTTAATGAAGGCCACGTCGCCAGCGTCTGGGTAGATGAAACGCGCCCGCTGCTGCAGGGCGGCAGGCTCACGGCATGGGAGCTCGGTGAACTTGGCATTCCTTACCGGCTGATTTGCGATTCAATGGCCGCCAGCCTGATGGCGAAAAAGCAGGTGGATGCTATCTGGGTAGGCGCTGACCGCATCGCCGCGAACGGTGACGTGGCGAATAAAATCGGCACCTATAGCCTGGCCGTGCTGGCGCATTATCACGGTGTTCCGTTCTACGTTGCCGCCCCGCATACCACGCTGGACAGAAACTGTCCGAACGGCGAGGCCATTCCTATTGAGCAGCGAGCGGCAGGTGAAGTGACCGGCGTAACGGGCAGTTTTGGTAGCGTGCAGTGGGCACCTGAAAACGCCACGGTGTACAACCCGGCATTCGACGTAACGCCGGCAGAGTTAATTAGCGGCTGGATTCTGGATACGGGCGTAGTGACGCCGGAGCAAGTCCGGGATGGGGTATTTTTGCCTCAAAAATAATGCCCCTCATCCTGGCCTTCTCCCCACAGGGGAGAAGGGATAAAAAAGGGGATGTTGCCCGTGCAGGGGGGTAGCCTTTTACCTATCTTTCTTTCAAAAAATTCAAGGGTGACTCTTTAAATCAGTCGTTATTCCGTTCACCCATAGATCTGTTTTCCCTGCACGTTCAGATAACGGTGAACGTGTCCGGGGGATCACGCAATCCCCCGAACAGCCCCGGCGCCCGGCAAGGGCGTGGCTGTGGGACTTGCAGCGCCTGCGGCTTTCAGCGTGGCTGCGGATTTGAAGCGAGGCTCGGTTCCGGCTTAAATCGCCTCCGTTTTCTCTCCGACTGGCCAGGGTCCGGACGTCGGGAACGGCCGGAGGCTGAGAGCGTCGGGAACGCGTCTCAGCCGACCCAGGACTGGGAGATAAAACGGAGGTCTGCCGCTTTAGCGGTCGATTTATTTCGCCGGGAGTCCGGGGTCTCGGGGGAATGACGGTGATTCCCCCGAGCCGTGAACCGGTACGGGGGCTTCATATAAAACAGGACTGGAAGTGAACGGAATGTTTGCCGCTCCTACATCGTCGCGGGAATTTGTGACTAAGTTACAGCCCTTCCAGGGAAAAACTCAACTCAACTCATCAACTACGGCAACCGTGGATAAGCATCCGCAATCGCATCACCAGTAAAGTGAGCCACCCAGCCTTCCGGATTATCGAAAATACGAATCGCGGTAAAGTGCGGCTCTGACCCCATATCAAACCAGTGCGGCGTTCCGGCCGGGACGGAAATCAAATCATTCTTCTCGCACAGGATCTGATACACCTTGTCGTCCAGATGCAGGCAGAACAGCCCCGCGCCTTCTACAAAGAAACGGACTTCGTCTTCGCCGTGGGTATGCTCGGACAGGAACTTGGTCCGCAGCACGTCTTTCTGTGGGTTGTCCGCCCGCAGGCTGATAACGTCCCAGCTCTGATAGCCCTTCTCCGCCACCAGCTTGTCGATAGCGTGCTGGTAGGCCCCGATCACCGTCTCCGACGTCGGATTAGCCCCTAAATCCTGGTTCGCTTCCCAGCGCTCAAAACGCACGTCTTTTGCGTTCAGCTGCTCGCGAATTTCTTGCGCGTCCGTGCTGTGCCATACCGGCTCCTTTGCTTCGGTATCGGTAAAAATGGTCAATGCGCTCATGAAGAAAACGACTCCGGATTAATGTGGTCGAAACGGTTTACCTGGCGATGGCTGCTTGTTTCATCGGCCTCGCCGCGAATCAGCTGCACGGTTTGCCAACCAGCTTCCCGCGCAGCATCCAGCTCCTGGTGAATATCGGACAAGAACAGCAGCTCTTCTGGCGCCACGCCGGCCTGTTCCGCGATGTTGCGGTAGGACTGCACTTCTCGCTTGGCCCCAACGTGGGTATCAAAATAGCCGCTGAACAAATCGGTAATATTCCCGGCGTCGCTGTAGCCAAAGAGCAGCTTCTGCGCCGCCACCGAGCCAGACGAATAGACATACAGGGCAATGCCCTGCTGTTTCCAGGCCTTTAGCGCGGGCAGAACGTCATCATAGAGATGGCCGGTGAAGTCTCCATTCACGTAGCCATCGCGCCAGATGAGGCCCTGCAGCGCTTTAAGCGCGGTAGATTTACGATCTACATCCATGAAGCTAAACAACGTCTCAATCAGCCGATCAATATCCGCCTGTGGTTCATTAATTTCCGCCCGCAGGTCGTTGAGTATTGGGGCAATTTCATTCTGTTGCGCGCGAACAAAACCTGCGAGGCGTTCGCGGGCATACGGGAACAGGATGTTGTGCACAAAGCGAATGTCGCTGGTGGTGCCTTCAATATCGGTAACAATGGCGCGAATCATTATCTCTCCAGCCGTTAGCGCTGCTTTATGTTTGCAACTGAGGTCATTATTATTTAGACGTCTAAGCGTCTTGATTGCCAAATCTTAACATCGTGTTATAGTCCCGGCAACACAGGGAAACACACGCATCACGTTAAGGTCGAAGAATAATGAGCCACTCCCCTTTGATTCCAGAAAGCAAACTGCCCGCGCTCGGCACCACCATCTTCACGCAAATGAGCGCCCTGGCGCAGCAGCACAAGGCGATTAACCTCTCCCAGGGCTTCCCTGATTTTGACGGCCCGCGCTTCCTGCAGGAACGCCTGGCGTTTCACGTAAGCCAGGGCGCGAACCAGTATGCCCCGATGACAGGTGTCCAGCCTCTACGTGAAGCCATCGCCGAGAAAACCGAAGCCCTGTACGGCCACAAGCCGGATGCCAATACCGATATTACGGTCACCGCTGGCGCGACCGAAGCGCTCTACGCTGCCATCACCGCGCTGGTTCGCCCGGGCGATGAGGTGATTTGCTTCGACCCAAGCTACGACAGCTACGCCCCGGCCGTGACGCTTTCCGGCGGAATTCTCAAGCGTATTTCGCTCCAGCCGCCTCACTTCCGCGTTGACTGGCAGGCGTTTGCTGCGCTGCTGAGCGACAAAACTCGCCTTGTTATTCTTAACACACCGCACAACCCGTCCGCGACCGTCTGGCGAAAAAGTGATTTTGCCGCGCTGTGGCAGGCCATCGGGCAGCACGAAGTTTATGTGCTGAGCGACGAAGTGTACGAGCATATTTGCTTCGACGAACAAGGCCACGCCAGCGTGCTGGCTCACCCGCAGCTGCGCGAGCGCGCTATCTCTGTGTCCTCTTTCGGCAAAACGTTCCATATGACGGGCTGGAAGGTGGGCTACTGCGTGGCACCGGCGGCCATCAGCGCGGAGCTGCGTAAAGTGCACCAGTACCTGACGTTTGCGGTGAATACCCCGGCGCAGCTTGCGATTGCCGATATGCTGCGCGCCGAGCCGGAGCATTATCGCGAACTGCCGGAGTTTTACCGAGCACGCCGCGACCGCTTTGTTGAGGCGCTGGCGGACAGCCGGTTCGAAATTCTGCCGTGCGAAGGCACCTATTTCCTGCTGGCAGACTACAGCGCCATTTCCGATCTCGACGACGTGAGCTTCTGCCAGTGGTTAACCAAAGAAGTGGGCGTGGCGGCAATCCCGCTGTCGGTGTTCTGCGCGGATGCCTTCCCGCACAAGCTGATTCGCCTGTGCTTTGCCAAACAGGAAGCGACGCTGGACGCAGCGGCAGAAAGATTACGTAAGGTGTAATAAAGCGTTCCCCGTCGCAGGACGGGGAAAATTACAGGCTGAGGATTTCTTTCACGAACGGAATGGTGAGCTTGCGCTGGGCGGTGATTGATGCGTGATCGAGCTGATCGAGCGTCATGAACAGAGTGCGCATTTCACGATCGAGGCGTTTTAACAGAAAGCGCCCCACGTCTTCCGGCAGTTCAAACCCTCGCAGCCGGGAACGCAGCTGGAGCGCCTGTAGCTTGTCATCATCGGAAAGCGGCTGCAGCTTGTAGATTTGCCCCCAGTCCAGGCGGGAAGCCAGGTCCGGTAGCTGCAGATTGAGCTGGCGTGGTGGCCTGTCACCGGTGATCAGCAGGCGCGTTTTCCCTGACTCCAGAATACGGTTGTAGAGATTAAAAATCGCCATTTCCCACGGTTCATCCCCGGCTACGCACTCAATATTGTCGATGCAAACCAGCGAGAGCTGCTCCATTCCATCAAGCACTTCCGGCACAAACCAGGTGCGCTTATCCAGCGGCACGTAGCCCACAGCTTCGCCACGCTGGGAAAGTTCCGCGCAGGCTGCATGCAGCAAATGGCTGCGTCCGCCGCCTTCACGCGACCAGAAATAGATATACCCGCTGTGATCCTGACGGAGTACCGACTGCAGTGCGGCTAATAAAGAAGGGTTGTCACCCGGCCAGAAACTCGCAAAGGTTTCATCGTCGGGAAGATAGAGTGGCAGTGAGAGCTGTGCCGGCGTATTCAGAAGTACCTCAACCATAACAGGCAGAAAATCGCGATGAGTCTATCACAGTTTTGGGGCAGGATAGAACCGGGCGAGGATCCGCCCGGTGGCTAAACGATCAGTGCTGAGCGTCGTTCTCTTTCGCATCCAGCACCACTTCTTCCGGGCGCAGTATGCTGATTAGTTTGAAAATAAGGCTCAGGCCCACGCCGACGATGGTCGCCAGCGCCATGCCTTTCAGCTCCGCCGCACCGATGTGCACCTTCGCACCGCTCACGCCGATGATCAGGATAACGGAGGTCAGGATCAGGTTTTGCGCTTTGCTGTAATCCACTTTGGACTCGATCAGCACGCGAATACCGGATGCGCCGATTACGCCGTACAGCAGCAGAGATACGCCGCCCATTACCGGCACCGGGATGATTTGAATCGCCGCCGCCAGCTTGCCGACGCAGGAAAGCAGAATCGCGATAATCGCCGCGCCGCCGATAACCCAGGTCGAGTAAACGCGGGTGATAGCCATCACGCCGATGTTTTCACCGTAGGTGGTGTTTGGCGTGGAGCCGAAGAAGCCGGAGAAAATAGTCGAGATACCATTGGCGAACATCGAGCGGTGCAGGCCTGGGTCACGAATCAGATCTTTTTTCACGATATTGGCGGTAACCACCAGGTGGCCCACGTGTTCGGCAATCACCACCAGCGCAGCCGGCAGAATGGTGAAGATAGCAAACCACTCAAAGCGCGGCGTATAGAAGGTTGGCAGCGCAAACCAGTGCGTTTCGCGGATTGGCGTGACGTCCACCACGCCCATAGCGAAGGAGAGCGCATAGCCCGCCAGCACGCCGATAAGAATCGGGATAATCGCCATAAAACCGCGGAACAGCACCGAGCCAAACACCGTCACCGCCAGCGTTACCAGTGAAATGATAATGGTGGTGGAATCCGGTGAAGCCCCTTCCGCCGGCAGCAGCCCGGCCATATTCGCCGCCACGCCCGCCAGCTCAAGGCCGATAACCGCCACAATAGCGCCCATTGCCGCCGGAGGGAACATCACGTCCAGCCAGCCGGTTCCGGCTTTTTTCACGATCAGCGCCACGATGCAGAACAGCACGCCGCACATAATAAAACCGCCGAGCGCCACTTCGTAACCTAGCGGCAACAGCAGCAGCACCGGGGAGATAAACGCGAAGCTGGACCCGAGGTAAGCCGGGATTTTACCCTTACAGATAAACAGGTACAGCAGCGTGCCGATACCGTTGAACAGCAGCACCGTCGCCGGGTTGATGTGGAACAGAATCGGCACCAGCACGGTCGCGCCGAACATGGCAAACAGATGCTGCAGGCTTAACGGAATCGTTTGCAGTAAGGGCGGGCGTTCACTTACCCCAATAGCGCGGCGGGTCATGTTGTTTTCCTCTACGTGTTATTTTTAACGAACGGTGTTTGCTGCAATCAAAAAAAAGCCGACTTTCGAAGTCGGCTAATTTTATTATTTAGTACCAAATATCTTATCGCCCGCATCACCGAGGCCAGGAATAATGTACCCGTGCTCGTTGAGCCCCTGATCGATAGAGGCGGTGAACAGCTCTACGTCCGGGTGTACTTTTTCAAGCGCGGCAATGCCTTCCGGCGCGGCAACCAGTACCAGCACCTTAATGCTGGTGCAGCCCGCTTTCTTCAGCAGGTCGATGGTAGCAATCATGGAGCCGCCGGTTGCCAGCATTGGGTCAACCACCAGCGCCATGCGCTCTTCTATATTAGAAACCAGCTTCTGGAAGTAAGGCACCGGCTGCAGCGTTTCTTCATCACGGTAAACGCCCACCACGCTGATGCGCGCGCTCGGGACGTTTTCCAGAACGCCTTCCATCATGCCAAGGCCGGCACGCAGAATAGGCACAACGGTAATTTTCTTGCCTTTGATCTGGTCAACTTCCACCGGGCCGTTCCAGCCTTCGATGGTGACTTTCTCAGTCTCCAGATCCGCAGTGGCTTCATAAGTCAGCAGGCTGCCCACTTCAGAGGCGAGTTCACGAAAGCGCTTGGTGCTGATGTCTTGCTCACGCATCAGGCCCAGCTTGTGTTTGACGAGTGGGTGTTTCACTTCCACGATCTTCATACTCTTTCTCCCCCGAGATAGTTGGCTACCACAAAAAAAATCGCCGGATTATACCGCTTTTTTGCCGCTGCGCTACAGCTAATGGGATGATCGAGATCAACCAGACTGGATTGATTCTATCTCAGGAATTCTTTTCTTGCCGATGATAAGAGGCTCGCAAACGTTTGCCTGCACTGTTAGAATTGCCGCGTTTTTTTATATCTACCACCCGTGGGGAACGAGCAGTGACCGATAAAACCTCTCTCAGCTATAAAGATGCCGGTGTTGATATTGATGCTGGTAACGCTCTGGTCGACAAAATCAAAGGCGTAGTGAAAAAGACCCGCCGCCCGGAAGTAATGGGTGGACTGGGCGGTTTCGGTGCGCTGTGCGCGTTGCCTCAAAAATATCGCGAACCTGTTCTGGTTTCCGGCACCGACGGTGTGGGCACCAAGCTGCGTCTGGCGATGGACTTAAAACGTCACGACGCTATCGGCATTGACCTGGTGGCCATGTGCGTGAACGACCTGGTGGTTCAGGGCGCCGAGCCGCTGTTCTTCCTCGACTACTACGCCACCGGCAAGCTGGACGTGGATACCGCCGCCAGCGTTATCACCGGCATCGCCGAAGGCTGCCTGCAGTCAGGCTGCTCGCTGGTTGGCGGCGAAACCGCTGAAATGCCGGGCATGTACCACGGTGAAGACTACGACGTGGCCGGGTTCTGCGTTGGCGTGGTTGAGAAGTCTGAAATCATCGACGGCTCCAAAGTGGCCGACGGCGACGTGCTGATTGCGCTGGGTTCCAGCGGCCCGCACTCCAACGGCTATTCGCTGGTACGCAAAGTGCTGGAAGTGAGCGGCACCGACCCGCTGACCACGGATCTGGAAGGTAAACCGCTGGCGGATCACCTGCTCGAACCGACCCGTATTTATGTGAAAAACATCCTTGAGCTGATTGAAAGCGTGGACGTTCACGCCATCGCCCACCTGACCGGCGGCGGCTTCTGGGAAAACATTCCGCGCGTTCTGCCGGACAATACTCAGGCCGTTATCACCGAATCTTCCTGGCAGTGGCCGGCGGTATTCAACTGGCTGCAGCAGGCCGGCAACATCAGCCGCCACGAAATGTACCGCACCTTTAACTGCGGCGTGGGCATGGTCATTGCCCTGCCGGCAGCAGAGGCGGATAAAGCCGTTGAGCTGATGCAGGCCAAAGGTGAAAAGGCGTGGAAAATCGGTATCATCAAGGCATCTGATTCCGAAGAGCGCGTGGTTATCGAGTAATGAAACACATTGTGGTGCTGATTTCCGGCAACGGAAGCAATCTGCAGGCAATCATTGATGCCTGCCAGCAAAAAAAGATTAACGGCACCATCAGCGCGGTGTTCAGCAATAAGGCCGACGCGTTCGGCCTTGAGCGAGCCCGCGAAGCCGGTATCCCCGCCCATGCTCTGGCGGCAAGCGAATTCGCCAGCCGTGAGGCCTTCGACCGCCAACTGATGCAGGAGATCGATGCCTGGGCGCCGGACGTTGTGGTGCTGGCCGGCTACATGCGTATTCTCAGCCCGGCTTTTGTGGCCCGCTACAGCGGTCGTTTACTCAATATTCACCCTTCCCTGCTGCCGAAATACCCCGGCCTCCATACGCATCGCCAGGTGCTGGAGAACGGCGACGAAGAGCACGGCACTTCCGTGCATTTTGTCACCGACGAGCTGGACGGTGGCCCGGTTATTCTGCAGGCCAAAGTGCCGGTGTTTGAAGGGGATGACGAGGACGAAATCACCGCCCGCGTTCAGCATCAGGAACACGCTATTTACCCGCTGGTGGTGAGCTGGTTCCTCGACGAACGTTTAAAAATGCGCCACAACGCCGCCTGGCTTGATGACGTGCAGCTGCCCCCGCAGGGCCACGCTGCAGAGTAATATGAGATAAAAAGGGCTTCGGCCCTTTTTTTGTGTCTGTCTCTCATAAAGTTGTCATGGTCAGATGAGAGAGTTTCATCTGCATAGTTGGACATTCTCCGCTAAAGCTCGCCATAATAACTGACGTGACGGTGACGGCATTGCCACGTCCACGAAAACGGAGTGTGAGGACTAATGGGTCAGGATAAGCTGTATATCGAAAAAGAACTGAGCTGGTTGTCTTTTAACGAACGCGTTCTGCAGGAAGCGGCGGACAAGCTCAACCCGTTGATTGAAAGGATGCGTTTTCTCGGCATCTATTCCAATAACCTCGATGAATTCTATAAAGTGCGTTTTGCGGAGCTAAAACGCCGCATTTTAATCAGTGAAGAACAGGGTTCCCCCTCCAACCAGCGTCACCTGTTGAATAAGATCCAGGCCCGGGTGCTAAAGGCCGATCAGGAGTTCGACGGCCTGTACAACGACCTGCTGCTGGAGATGGCGCGCAATCAAATCTTCCTGATCAACGAACGCCAGCTTTCCGAAAACCAGCAAAGCTGGCTACGCAGCTACTTTAAGCATCAGCTTCGCCCGCACATCACGCCGATTTTGATCAACCGCGATACCGACCTGGTGCAGTTCCTGAAAGATGATTACACCTATCTGGCGGTAGAAATTATTCGCGGCGACAGCATTCGTTACGCGCTGCTGGAAATCCCGTCTGATAAAGTACCGCGTTTTGTGAACCTGCCGCCGGAAGCGCCGCGCCGCCGTAAGCCGATGATCCTGCTGGATAACATCCTGCGTTACTGCCTGGACGATATTTTCAAAGGGTTCTTCGACTATGACGCGCTGAACGCCTATTCGATGAAGATGACGCGTGACGCCGAGTACGACCTGGTCACCGAAATGGAGTCCAGCCTGCTGGAGCTGATGTCTTCCAGCCTGAAGCAGCGCCTGACCGCCGAGCCGGTGCGCTTTGTTTATCAGCGCGATATGCCGGATGCGATGGTGGAGATGCTGCGCAACAAGCTGACCATCTCCAACTACGACTCGATCATTCCCGGCGGCCGCTACCACAACTTTAAAGACTTCATCGGCTTCCCGAACGTCGGAAAAGCCAATCTGGTGAACAAGCCGCTGCCGCGCCTGCGCCATATAGGATTTGATAAGTTCCGGAACGGCTTCGATGCCATCCGCGAGCGTGACGTCCTGCTTTATTACCCGTATCACACCTTCGAACACGTCCTTGAGCTGCTGCGTCAGGCCTCGTTCGACCCAAGCGTGCTGGCGATAAAAATCAATATCTACCGCGTGGCGAAAGACTCGCGCATTATTGACGCCATGATCCACGCCGCCCACAACGGCAAGAAAGTCACCGTGGTGGTAGAGCTGCAGGCACGTTTTGACGAAGAAGCGAATATTCACTGGGCGAAGCGCCTTACCGAGGCGGGCGTCCACGTTATCTTCTCCGCGCCGGGCCTGAAAATTCACGCCAAGCTATTCCTTATCTCGCGTATGGAAGGCGAAGAGATTGTGCGTTATGCGCACATCGGGACCGGTAACTTTAACGAGAAAACCGCCCGGCTCTACACGGATTACTCGCTATTAACCGCCGATGCACGCATCACCAACGAAGTGCGTCGCGTGTTTAACTTTATTGAAAACCCGTACCGGCCGGTGACCTTCGACTACCTGCTGGTGTCGCCACAGAACTCGCGCCGCCTGCTGTATGATTTGGTCGATCGCGAAATTAAGAACGCTCAAAACGGGCAGCCTGCGGGCATTACGCTGAAGCTGAATAACCTGGTGGACAAAGGCCTGGTGGACCGGCTTTATGCTGCGTCCAGCGTGGGCGTGAAGGTTAACCTGCTGGTGCGCGGGATGTGTTCTTTGATTCCAGAACTCGAAGGGATCAGCGATAATATTCGCGTGCTGAGCATCGTTGACCGTTACCTCGAGCACGATCGGGTGTATATCTTTGAAAACGGCGGCGATAAGAAAGTCTTCCTCTCTTCTGCCGACTGGATGACCCGTAACATCGACTACAGAATTGAAGTGGCCGTGCCGGTCCTCGATCCGCGCCTGAAGCAACGCATGCTCGATATCATTGATATCCAGCTTAACGACACGGTGAAAGCGCGTATCATCGACAAAGAACTGAGTAATCGCTATGTACCGCGCGGCAATCGCCGTAAAGTGCGTTCGCAATTGGCGATCTACGATTATATTAAATCTCTGGAACAACCTGACTAACGCTCTCAGGCGAAGATAAAATTATGCCGATATCAAACCATGCTCCACGGCCGCAGGAGTTCGCTGCGGTCGACCTCGGCTCTAACAGTTTCCACATGGTCATAGCCCGTGTGGTGGATGGCGCCATGCAAATCATTGGTCGCCTGAAGCAGCGCGTGCATCTTGCGGACGGCCTTGGCCCTGATAACAAATTAAGCGAGGAGGCCATGGAGCGTGGCCTCTCCTGTCTGGCGCTGTTTGCCGAACGCCTGCAGGGATTTGCAGCGGACAACGTGTGCATTGTGGGCACCCACTCGCTTCGCGAGGCCACCAACGCCGCCGAGTTTCTGAAACGCGCTGAAAAAGTCATCCCCTACCCGATTGAAATTATTCCCGGGAACGAGGAAGCGCGCCTGATTTTTATGGGCGTGGAACACACTCAGCCGGAAAGAGGCCGCAAGCTGGTAATTGACATCGGCGGCGGCTCCACCGAGCTGGTTATCGGTGAAGATTTTGAGCCAATGCTGGTCGAAAGCCGCCGTATGGGCTGCGTCAGCTTTGCGCAAAACTTCTTCCCCGGCGGGGTCATCACGCCGGAAAGCTTTAAGCGCGCCCGCATGGCGGCAATTCAGAAGCTGGAAACGCTTGCCTGGCAGTATCGCCTGCAGGGCTGGAAAGTAGCGCTGGGCGCCTCTGGCTCCATCAAGGCGGCGCATGAAGTGCTGATTGAGATGGGCGAGAAAGACGGGACTATCACCCCGGAACGCCTGGAAATGCTGCAGCAGGAAGTGCTGAAGTTTAAAAACTTCGACGCCCTGAGCCTGCCTGGCCTGTCCGAAGAACGTAAAGCGGTGTTTGTGCCGGGGCTCGCGATTCTGTGCGGCGTTTTTGACGCGCTCGCCATTCGTGAACTGCGTCTTTCAGACGGTGCGCTGCGCGAAGGCGTGCTGTACGAAATGGAAGGCCGTTTCCGCCATCAGGATATCCGTATTCGCACCGCGCAAAGCCTGGCGGAGCAGTACCATATCGACAGCGATCAGGCTCGCCGGGTGCTGGAAACCGTAGAGCTGCTTTATCAGCAGTGGGAAAAGCAGAATCACAAACTGGCTAACCTGCAGATGGCCGCGCTGCTGAAGTGGGCCGCGATGCTGCACGAAGTTGGGCTCAGCATCAACCACAGCGGGATGCATCGTCACTCGGCCTATATTCTGCAAAACAGCAACCTGCCCGGCTTCAATCAGGAGCAGCAGATGCTGATGGCTTCCCTGGTGCGCTACCACCGCAAGGCCATTAAGCTGGACGATCTGCCGCGCTTTACGCTGTTTAAAAAGAAACAGTTCCTGCCGCTTATCCAGATTATCCGTCTTGCTGCGCTGCTGAATAATCAGCGGCAGGCCACCACCACGCCGCCGACGCTGGTGCTGGAAACCGACGATAATCACTGGACGCTGCGCTTCCCGCACGACTGGTTCAGCCAGAACACGCTGGTGCAGCTTGATCTGGAACGCGAGCAGCAGTATTGGGAAAGCATGACCGGCTGGAAGCTGACCATCGAGGAAGAGGCCGAAGCGGCGCTCTCCGCCTGACGCCCTACTCCAGCCCCTTTGCGTCTTCCGGCGTAGAGGGGCTTTGTTCTTCTACAAGGCTCTCCAGCGGCTGAGGGCGACCAATCAAATACCCCTGAACATAGTCCATGCCCATCGCCCGCACGGCATCCTTCAGCTCCTGCGTTTCAACATACTCCGCCACGACCTGCATCTTCTTCATTCGTGCCAGTTGGCATATCGAACTCACCACCTGATAGTCCAGGCTGCTGGTCAAAATATTACGGATAAAGCTGCCGTCAATTTTCAGGATATCGGCGCTAAGCTCTTTCAGGCGCGCATAGCTGGCATAGCCGGTACCAAAATCGTCGATGGCAATCCGGCAGCCCATTCTTTGCAGCATCTTCAGCGTCACGTTGGCCTGTTCAAGGTTGGTTAACGAGTGGCTTTCCGTCACCTCAAAGACCAGTTGCCACGGTTCAATGCGGTACTTCGTCAGCAAATGCTGAACCTCTTCCGGAAGCTGGGACTGGCATACCGAGGCGGGCGTCAGGTTAATGGCAAGCCTGCACCCCGGCAGGCTGTCGCGATGCTTATCCATAAACCGCAGGGCGGCATTCAGCACCCAGCGGTCAATGCGGGATGAAAGGCCAAACTCATGGGCAACGGGCAAAAAGAGATCCGGCGACAGCAGCTCGCCGTTGTCACCGCGCATTCTCAGCAGCACCTCATGATAGGCATCGCCCCGCAGCCCTTCGATACGCTGCGCCATCAGCACAAAACGGTCTTCGTCGAGCGCACTTTGCAGGCGGTTCATCATCTCAACTTTGCGTTTTACCGCATTTTGAATGTGGTTTGAGCCCTTTTGCTGCAGGCTTTCGGGCTGCTGGGTGGAGAGCGAAACCCCGGCCATGGTGCTTAACTCACCGAGCAATAAATAGAGATGGGAAACCGGATGGCGCACAAAACAGTAGCTGATGCCGATTTGCGGCTGCAGCGGCATCCCGTCCCACATGAAACGGAACCGCCTGGCGTGTTCGTACAGGGACTCAATTTTTTCCTGATGTGATTCATAGTTAAGGCGCAGGGCAAGATCGTGTCCCGAAAGGTTATACACCCTCTCGCCGGGCGACAGCTGACCGCGCAGATACTCAGCCAGCTGCTGTTTATATTGGATCCGCAGCAGGACGCCATAATTACGCCCAAGCAGCTCCAGCTCGGGAATAGAAACAAACCCCAGCGCCGACCACGGAGCGTTCCCAAGGTCACGACATAACGCGCGTAGATTCGGCATCTGCATCATCGGGTCGATAAACGCGACGCGCCTTGCCTTGTAATGCAGAAAACGCTGCCGGGTGGTCACCGCCGCCATCAAATAAATGGTGATAGAAAAGACGGCATAGCAGGATGAGGCAATTGCCAGATGCAGCTGGAAGCCCATATCCGGCGGTAAATAGTTGTGGAACCCACTGCACAGAATAATCAGCACCACGGTCCAGACGTTGGTGATAAACAGGAAGCCAAAGCGCATCGCTCCCCACAGCATAATGGGCAGGATAAGCGTCAGCGTATAATCGGTATTGAAAATGGTTTTGCTCTGGCTGATCGGGTACAGCAGCAGCCAAATAAGCAGACCAACGACCGCTCCCCACAGCAGCATTTCAGTCTGCGTAACGCCTTTTTGCCGCTGGGCACGCATTCGGGACCAAAAGCTTTTGATAAAGCGCGGGTGCACAATCATCCGCAATATAAAATAAAAGAACGGCAGCCCGGTTAATCCCCCAACCAGCACGGCCTGGAAATTAATTAATGTCCGGGTGCTCCACGGCGTGGTGGAAAGAATAGAAAAGCTGCGGTCGTACCAGCCGAAGAATAACGCCAGCTCATAGAACACCAGAAATAGCGCGGCATTCACCAGCACCAGCCAAAACATGCGCTGGGCGGTAAGTTGAATCATGCCGAAGGTGACCGCACTGCGCCGCGGCACAAAGTAGCGGTAACAGCCCCAGCTAATCGCGATCGGCACGATGAAGTGTAAAACGGCCAGCAGTGAAATCCACCCGCCTTCTGAGGGCAGGTAGCGAATCAGCAGAGCCAGAATGATGCCCGGAAAGGCAGCACGTCCAAACAGCAAGAGGCTGGCGGTGAGCAGCGGGAGCGACATATACAGCAGGAAAACTCGCCCACCGTCCAGTACCGTTTGCGCGTTGAAGGTGACCACCAGCGGCAGCAGCAGGCTGGGGAGAATCAGGGGCAACGCCCACCACTTATTTTTTGAGTTTTTATACCAGCTAGCTAATTGCATACATCTTCGCCAAAATCCCTGTTCCTCTTCGGGTTTCTTCCGGATATCCTTTCCGGTTCGTTATTGCCCATCTCACTTCGGAGCGAAGGGCAAATTTTAGTTAGCTAAAATCAAGAATAATTGATGCAGATCAATATCAATCAATTGAATCACCGCTAATGGTGAAATTCAGACTTTGCCCGCTATAGCTTAGTTCACAATAAATTCATCCCACGCAGTGAATGCCCACTAATCATTCAACTGGCCCATTTTTACATGATGAATAATTGACCTGCGTTGTTCAGTGTGACTAAATACCCCCGTCGCCCGCAGCTGCCGGGCTAATCTCAAGGACCCTTGCGTGACACAGGTTACGACTATGCAGAGACGAAACCGTTTTAATAATCGCATGACCCGCATTATTCTGCTCATCAGTTTTCTGTTCTTTTTTGGTCGCTTTATTTATTCCTCAATTGGCGCGTGGTATCACCATCAGGATAAAAAAGCGGAACCCCAACAAAGCAGCCAGCAGGTGGACAGCGCTAACCGCTAGCCCGTGCGCCTCTCCAGAGCTTTGCCTTCTTTTCAGCGATCGGGCTGCCCGTTAAGACTTGTTCAAACATGCTCAAGCCCCGGTTCATAAGCGTCCTCACCTTGACCTTAGGTTAACTTTAGGTTGTAAAGTCGCGCCATCAAAAATAGCTGATTAGGCGAACTATGGAACACATTGATGTTGGCTTTACCCACGTCGCATTTATGGTGAAGGACCCGGATAAAAGCGTTGATTTCTACCTCCGCTACACCGCCATGAAGGTGATTCACCACCGCGAACCCAACCTGCCTGATGCGCGCAAGGTCGCCTGGCTAAGCGATCGTACCCGGCCTTTTGCGCTGGTTCTGGTGCAGGCAGATAACCACACCGACACGCCGCTGGGAAGCTTTGGTCACCTGGGCGTGGCCTGCGCGACGAAAGAAGAAATCGATTTAAAAACGGACATGGCAAGAGCCGAAGGCGTGCTGCGCAGAGAGCCAGAACAGCTGGGCGACCCGGTCGGATACTTCGTGTTCTTTGCCGATCCTGACGGCAACACGCTTGAACTCTCTTACGGCCAGCGGGTAGGACTTGAATCAATGTAACGCGCTCTGGGCGGTAGAAAATCGCCCTTTTTGTTCCTTCTCACCATCCCTTATTTCCCCGCTTATCAGCGCCTTGTCTTAAAGCATTTTCTGTTCTAAGCATAGCAATTTATATTCCTATGGGGTTTAGCGGCGAGGATTTACTCTCTGCTCAATTCAACGGTTAATTGCGGGCAGTGATTGGTTAAATGAGTGGAAAATCCTCAGTCTATTTGCATGAAGAACAGCGGGAATTTGTCAGTAAACTGCGGCGTTCCTGGCTTTGGCGCACGGAGTTGCCAACCTGGCTGCTGATTATCACCATTTATGGCGGATGGTTTGCCACCGTTGCCTGGTGGAAAACGATTGGCCTGTTCCCGGCCACGCTGCTGCTCATCTGGTTTGCCACCTGGTACATGTCGCTGCAGCATGAGCTGCTGCACGGCCATCCGACCCGCTTCCCTCGCCTTAACCAGCTGTTTGGGCTGATGCCGTTTTCTATTTGGTATCCGTACGGCACCTATCGTGACCTGCATCTTAAACATCACCAGGATGAAGACCTGACCGTGCCGGAAACGGACCCGGAAAGTTACTACTTTACCCGTCGCCGCTGGCAGCATTTTAGCGGCGTTCAGCGCCTGCTGGTGCGCCTGCGTAACACCTTCCCCGGCAGGCTAATGTTAACGCCGGTGCTGACGATGCGCTGGACGGTGGTCAATATCTGGGACTCTTTTCGCAGCGGCAACCGCCCGGCGATGGTCATGTGGACGGTGCATCTTCTGCTGCTTATCCCGGTTCTTGGCTGGCTGGTAAAACATGATTTCTCGGTGGTTTATTACCTTTTGGTGGTGACCTGGCCGATGCTGGCGATGACAAAAGTTCGTTCTTTCTTTGAACATCGCGCGGCGGAAGATCCTGAAGCGCGTACCGTAATTAACGAAGCGGGGATGTTCTGGCGCCTGCTGTTTTTAAACCTTAACTATCACTCCGTGCACCACGATTTACCCGGTATCCCCTGGTACGGGCTGCCAACGGTTTACCGCGCCTATAAAGAAGAGTACCTGAAGCGCAACCAGGGCTTCTTTGTGAACGGCTACGGCGAGCTGATGCGTGAACACCTGATTAAGCCGATTCAGGTAGAGATTAACCCGTTCTTCCCGGACGGCCGCCTGGCGCAGGACAGCGTGCAGCAGGAGAAAGCCCATGAGTAAGCTTATCTCTCTGCCGATGTACGACGTGCACCATCCCGATACCGAAGCGCTGTTAGCCGCGCTGCGACAGCTGCTGAGTGAAGAAGGACTGGACGGCGACGGCCTGCTTTATAGCGAGCCCGAAGACCGCCTGAGCCACTGGCAGGATCCCCAACTGCTGCTCAGCCAAACCTGTGGTTATCCGCTGCGCGCCCTGCTGCCCAATGTACAGGTCGTCGGTACATTTCATTATCAGGCCGCAGGCTGCGAAGGATTTAACTACAGCAGCCAGCTGATTGTCCGGGCATCTGACGCAGGAAAAACGCTGGCAGATTTTCGTGGCAAGCGGGTCGTCTGCAACAGCGACGATTCCCAGTCCGGCTATCATGGCCTGCGCAGCCTCGTCGCACCGCTGCAGAGAGACGGTAAGTTCTTCTCGGACATCGCGTTTAGCGGCAGCCACCGCCAGTCGCTGGCCGAAGTTCAGGCCGGCACCAGCGATATTGCCGCCATTGATGCAGTGACCCTGGCCCTGGTTGCTCGCCATGAGCCGGAACGCGTAGCAGGCCTGGTTTCTATCGGCACAACCGCGCTGGCTCCGGGTTTACCAATGATCACCTCGGCGCAAACCTCCGCCGTGGAGCTGGAGCAGTTGCGTGGCGCGTTGCAGCGGCTGGTTAGCGAACCTGAGTGGCAAGCCGTGCGAGAGGCGCTGCTGATTGAGGATTTTACCGCGACGCAGCGTGAGGATTATCAGCCTATTAGCGATGCCGCGCAGAAAGCAGCGGCGAGTGGCCTGGTGAGGCTTTAGAGTACCAGGTTTTACCTTCTCCCATAGAGAGCCATGCCGCAAACACAAATACCCATGATTATATAGGGGCTACTAAGGTTCCGTTCACCTCAAGTACAGTTTCATATGCTGTAACCGCTCCGGTGAACGTCTTAGGAGAGCCACCGTCGCTCCCCTAAGAACCCGGACTCCCGGCCAAATAAATCGACCGCTGAAGCGGCAGACCTCCGTTTTATCTCCCAGTCCTGGGTCGGAGAAAAAACGGCGGCGATTTAAGCCGGAACCGTGCCTCGCTTCTTATTTTTACCCTCACCCTGACCCTCTCCCTGGAAAGGAGAGGGAATAAAAAATGTTCCACGTTGGCTGTTTTCCCCCTCTCCCTCTGGGAGAGGGCCGGGGTGAGGGTCGAATTGCTCCCCGGCTCTCATCGCCCCCGGCTATGACCCAACTCAGGCGGAGTTGTATGGACTTGAGGTGAACGGAATCTCATCCAATCCTCATAAACAATATTTATAAGGAAGAAACAAAGAACCCCTTATCATCACCCACGCTTAAACTGATTCCCAACCGGCGGCAACCCTAGCTTCTCACGCAACGTACCTGGCCGATAAGCCTGCTGCATCACCCCGCTTTCCTTCAAAATTGGCGCGACCTGGTCGACAAAGTTATCGAAATCCACCGGCAGGAACGGGAACATCAGGTTGTAGCCGTCCACGGCTCCGGCATGAAACGCCTCGCTCAGGGTGTCGGCGACTTCCTTTGCGGTGCCGATAACCAGCCAGCTATCCGAACTTTGAAGCAACAATCTGCCCAGTTGCAGTACCGTCAGCTTCGGATCGTAGCCTTTGATTATCTGCAGCGCGGTTCTCAGCCCGTCAAAGCCCTGTTCGTCCGGCAAAGGCGGCAGCGGCGCATCAGGATCGTATTCCCCCATATCCATTCGCAGGTAGGTGCTCAGGAGATCCAACGCCATCTGGTCGTTCATCAGCGTCTGGATAAGCTGTCGACGCTGCTCTCTTTCTTCCGGAGTATTCACCACCACCGGCAGCACTCCGCCGAGGATCTTAAAGTGTTCCGGGTCTCGCCCCAGTAAGCGCAGGCGCTGGTTCATATCCGCGCGGTAGGCCAGCCCTTTCTCGATGTTGCTCATAAACACAAAGTGAATATCTGCCTGAGCGGCAGCCAGCTGTTTGCCGGACTCAGAAGAACCAGCCTGCACCACAATCGGGTGCCCCTGCGGCGGGCGCGGCACGTTCAGCGGGCCGCGCACCTTAAAGAATTCCCCACGGTGATTCAGCGGATGCACAAGCTCGGGGTCCGTAAAATAGCCGCTTTGCTTATCGATAAGCACGGCTTCGTCTTCCCAGGAATCCCAAAGCTTGCGCACCACGTCGATAAACTCTGCGGCACGCTCATAGCGCCTGCCGTGCTCCGGCAAGGTGTCCAGCCCGTAGTTAGCTGCTTCTTCCGGCAGCCAGGACGTAACAACGTTCCAGCTCGCTCGTCCCCCGCTCAAATGGTCAAGCGAGGCAAAGTAGCGCGCCAGGTTATAAGGCTCGGTGTAGGACGTTGAGGCCGTCGCCATCAGGCCAATATTTTCTGTCACCGCTGAAAGCGCGGCCAGCAGCGTGATCGGTTCGAGTCGAGGGTTAGCGTAATGCGGGAGTCCGCTCGGCACCGTGTCCCAGATAGCAACGTGGTCGGCGATAAAAATGTTATCCAGCGCGGCGGCTTCGGCCCTGCGCGCCAGGTCGGCGTAGTGCTTAAGGGTAAAAATCTCTTTGCCCGGCGCATCTGGATGACGCCATGAGAAGCGATAGTCACCCTGTGGGTTGAAGAAAAACAGATTAAAAATGGCGGTAGCTTGCGGCATGTCGGCATACTCGTTGTGAAATGGCCCTCCCTGGCCGGGGACTCTTTATTTAGCGGCCAGTTTCTCTTTCACCCACTGGTCGGCAACTTTAGCCGGATCTTTATGATCGACGTCGACCAGCTTGTTCAACTGGATCAAATCTTTGGTGGTCAACTTCGCAGAGATATTATTGAGAACCTCTTCGACCTTCGGTGAAACGGCGCCTTTATGCACCAGCGGCACCAGGTTCTGAGCCGGCTGTTCGTGTTTGTCATCCTCCAGCACCACCCACTTCTCTTTCAGCAGATCGCCCTGGGTAGATACCAGCGTCGCCACGTCGATTTTGCCGGAGTTAAGCGCCAGGCGGCTCAGCGGGCCACCGATATCCAGCGACTTAAAGGATTTGAATTTGATGCCGTACACGCGTTCCAGGCCCGGCAGGCCAAGGGCGCGGGTCGCCACTTCAGGCGGGCCGCCGACGACCAGTTCAGGGGCAACTTTTGCCAGGTCGGACAGCGTTTTCAGGTTGTATTTTTTGGCGGTCTCTTCGCGTACGCCCCATGCGGTGATGGAGGCCGCCGAGGACGGTTTCAGCAACGCTAAATCCGCGGGCAGCGCCTGCTGCAGTTCGGCAGAAACTTCCTGTTCGGTCGTCGCTTTACTGCCGCCGTGATAGTAGTTCAGCAGCGCGCCGAGGTACTCAGGCACCACGTCCAGTTCGCCGGTTTTGAGCGCCGGAATGATAATTTCGCGGTTGCCCAGGTTGAGGCGAGTTTTGACCTCAATGCCCTGCTGTTTCAGCGCGCTGGCATAAATATTGGCCAGGATCGTTTGTTCTGAGTAGTTTGCCCCGCCAATCGTGACGGTTTCGGCATGCGCCGCAAACCCTACGCTTGCCAGCCCTGCCGCCAGTAAAGTCAGCCGGAATCCCTTGCTTGCCGTCGTCAGCCAGTTTTTCATCATCATCACCCTTCTCTCTTTTATGTTGTGTTGTGCGCAGGGGTTAGCCCGCGGTTGGTATTGCAAAATTGAGCCAGCGTTTTGCCACCTGCGACATCAGCAGCTCGCAGCCCACCGCCAGCAGGGAAATCACCACCGAACCGG
This sequence comes from Cedecea selenatireducens, assembly GCF_042138895.1. Taxonomy (NCBI): domain Bacteria; kingdom Pseudomonadati; phylum Pseudomonadota; class Gammaproteobacteria; order Enterobacterales; family Enterobacteriaceae; genus Cedecea; species Cedecea selenatireducens. The sequence goes on from NZ_JBHIKW010000002.1 coordinate 426,908, forward strand.
CAATCACCTGCGGGTAGTCACGCTGCCCCAGGCCGTCAATCAGGAAGCGCCCAAGGCCATCCAGCCCGGCATAGGCGGCTACCACCGCCGTGGCGATAAGCTGGAGCAGCGAGGTGCGGATACCGGCAAAAATCAGCGGCATCGCCAGCGGAATGCGGACTTTGAGCAGGCTTTGCAGCGGCGTCATGCCCATCGCCTTTGCGGCATCGCACAGCGTTTGATCGGCGTGGCTGATACCGACGTAGGTGTTGGTCAGCATCGGCGGAATGGCCAGCGCCACCAGGGCGATAAACACCGGCACGTCGTTAAAGCCGAGCAGCATGATGCACAGCAGGATTATCCCCAGCGAAGGGAACGCCTGGCCGATGTTGAACAAGTTGATGGCGAAAAACGCCCCACGTCGCCAGTAGCCCAGCAAAACGCCGAGCGGCTGGGCAATCAGCGCGCCAATCACCAGGCTAATCAGCACGTAGTAAAGGTGCTCGCCAAAGCGGTGCCAGATACCGAGATCGCCGCGCCAGTGGTCGGCCTGTAAAAACCAAAGCCAGGTTTGATGCACGATGTCCATTAGCGTGTCCACCCCGTCAGGCTGTAACCGAGGCGCGCAATCAGCAGGTCAAGCACCAGCGACAGCACAAGGCTCAGCGCCAGGCTGACCAGAATCGGCGTTAAAAAGTTTTGGTTAAACCCAAGGATCATTAATTGCCCCAGCCCGCCCTGGCCTATCAGCGCGGTCACGATAACCAGGCCCACCAGCGTCACGGAAGCGATGCGCAGCCCGGCAAACAGCGCGGGAAGGATCAGAAACAGCTCCACTTCGATAAATCTGCCAAAGCGCGTGTAGCCCAGCGCCCTGCCCGACTCCAGCACGTCAGCGGGCAGTTTTTGCATACCCGCCAGCACGTTACGCAGCAGGATCAGCAGCGAATAAAGCGTCAGGCCGATAACCGCCGTGGTAACGGACAGCCCGGTCCACGGCAGCAGCAGAATAAACAGCGCCAGCGACGGAATGGTAAAAAGCACCCCACTCAGGGAAATCAGCGGGCCGGAGAGCGCGGGCCAGACGATGGACAGCAAAAGCATCGCGGCGGTCAGCAGCGTGCCCATCGCCAGCGAGATCAGCACCATCTGCAAATGCTGCAGCATCAGCTCGCCTATCATCTCGAGGTTGTCGGTCACCCATTGCCAGTCAATCATTACGGTGCAGCTCCTGATGGCGGTTAAGCGCATCGCTGAGCAGGCCGCTATCAACGGCGCCGGCGTAATGCCCTTCATCCGTTACGCGCACCAGCACGCCCTGCGGCACGTCCAACAAGGCGCTGTAAACGTGACGCAGCGACTCGCTCTCCCGGGCAATACGTATCGCTGTCTGCTGACCGTTTTCCTGCCAGTGCTGAGGGCGCCCGTCGGCATCCAGCACCAGCGCACGCTGGCTGACATCGGAAAGTTGTGGCTCGCCATGAGTTACAACCGGCACATCGCGGCGCGGTAGATCGCCCACGCGCATCATGCCGAGGCGCTTAAGATTGGGTTCAGGGCCAATAAAGTCGCGAACAAAGTCGCTGGCGGGCCAGGAAAGAATATTGTCCGGGGTATCGAACTGCTCGAGGTGCCCGCCTTCACGGAAAATGGCAATGCGGTCGCCAAGGCGAATCGCCTCGTTGATATCGTGGGTCACCAGAATAATCGTTTTATGCAGCCGGGCCTGCAGCGCCAGCAGCTCGCCCTGCAGCCTGTCCCGCACGACCGGGTCAATGGCAGCAAAGGGTTCGTCCATCAGCAAAATAGGCGGATCGGCCGCAAGAGCGCGGGCGATAGAAACCCGGCTTTGCTGCCCACCCGAAAGCTGATGCGGATAGCGCTTGAGCACCAGCGGGTTCAGCGACATCAGCGCCACCAGCTCGTCTATGCGGCGGGAAATGGCACGCTTGTCCCACCCAAGCAGGCGAGGCACGGTGGCGATGTTTTCCGCTACGGTGCGATGGGGAAACAGCGCCGGGCTTTGCATAACAAAGCCAATCTTGCGGCGAACCTGAATGATATCGGCGCGGGAAAGCGGCTGGCCCTGAATATAGACTTCGCCGCTGTCCGGGATGTCCAGGCGGTTAATCATCCGCAGCGTGGTGGTTTTCCCGCAGCCGCTGGGGCCAACAAAGGTGCAAAACTCCCCTTCGTTGATGGTCATATTCAGCGAGTTGATCGCGTGCTGCACATTGCCCGGATAGATCTTATTGATGTTTTCTAGTTGAATCATGATGCTTCTGCACTTCCTCATACCGCGCAATTTTTGCCCTTCAGGCTTATACGTTTCAGCACACGTCAGGGCAGTATTGCAGAGGGAAATGCGTTCACAAATTCAACATGATGCTAAGAATTGCCGGAAAATAACTATCAGCAATCATCGGGTTATTTCATATAAAAACAACAAATAAGGTAGCTATTTAAAATCATTTCTACGCGCTACTATCGGCGAGCATGCTCCAAAGCGATGATCAACAGGGAGAAGACGCCATGCCACAGATTTATGCTCGTCCTTTAGCCGTCGGCGATACGATCGCCGTGTTTTCCCCTTCCTCGGCGGCCACCGCGTTTGCCCCGCTGCGTTATCAAAGGGCGAAGGCTTTTATTGAGTCAAAAGGGTTTTATCTGCAGGAAGGTAGCCTGACGGGCAAAAAGGATTTCTGGCGTTCTGGCTCCATTCGCGAGCGGGCGGATGAGTTTAATGCGCTGCTGCATGACCCTAACGTGCGCTGCATTATTTCGGCCATCGGCGGCTTAAACAGCAACTCGCTGCTGCCTTATATCGACTACGCACAGCTGATGAAAGATCCCAAAATTATCATCGGCTATTCGGACGTGACCGCGCTGCTGGCGGGCATCTATCAGAGAATTGGGCTGATTACTTTTTATGGCCCGGCGGTAGTCGCTTCTTTTGGTGAACTCCCTCCCCTTGTCGACAGCACGTTTGACTATTTCCTCAGTATTCTCAGCAGACAGCAGGCGCTTCCGTATGCGCTAAGCCCGCCCGCTGCATGGACCGACGAGATGATCAACTGGGAAACTCAGTCCCGAGCCAAAACGTTGACGCCGGGTAGCTGGCGCTTCGAGGGCACGGGCAACGTAGAAGGCCGCGTCATTGGCGGCAACCTGAATACGCTTTACGGCATCTGGGGCAGCGAATACATGCCCGATATCAACCGGGGCGATATTCTGTTTATTGAGGACAGCCTGCAAAGCGCGGCGGAGCTGGAGCGAGAGTTTTCCCATCTTTTGCTGTGCGGCGTGTTCGACCGCATCGCCGCCATTGTGCTCGGCAGGCACGAGCTATTTGACGATCAGGGAAGCGGAAAAACGCCGCTGCAGATCCTGAGGGAAGTGCTGAACGACCGCGAGATCCCAGTCGTGTCCGATTTCGACTGCTGCCACACGCACCCAATGCTGACGCTCCCGCTCGGCGTGCGGATGCGCATCGACTTTGACTTTCAGACCATCTCACTGACCAGCCAATGGCTGGAAGCCGATCAGTAATCGAAAGCCAGCATGCCCGAGCGCCAGACGCTGGTCGTGCGGATCAGCGCCTTATCGCGCAGGAAATTAATCAGCGTGGCGATCACTTTGTCATGGCGCAGTTCCGGGCGCGTGACGATAAACAGATGGCGGCGCAGAGGCTGGGGCAAATCCAGAATGCGCATATTCTCCGGCACCGGCAGCACCGAAAGCCACGGCATAATGGAGAACCCCAGGCCCTGATTTACCAGCCCGACAATGCCGCTGTCGCTCGCCAGCTTATGCACCACCTCGTTACGTAACCCCATCTCACGACAGCGTTCCACGGCGGGGCTTAACGTGTTGGCGTTCGGTTGAATAAACGGCAGGTTTTCCAATTGATGCCAGCTAAAAGGCTGCTGCAGACGGAAACTGCGGGGCAACATCAGCACGTAAGGGTCGCTGATATACGGCACGCCGTGCAGCGAGTCCGGGTAGCCCTGAATGGTAATGCCGATGTCCGCCCGCCCGGACACCACCGCGTCGTTGAGGTGATGGTATTCCGTCGCGCTGTCATCAATATCCAGATGGATATCAGGCAAGGCCGTGGCGAGCGCCTCAAAATACGGCGGCAGCAGGTTCGCCGTCGCACTGCGGAAGCAGGCCACCCGCACACGCCCGGCAAGTTGGGGCGCTTCCGCCGCCGTCTGCTCAATACCATCCAGCAGCTGCATGATTTTTTTAGCATCTTTGAGGATTTGCGAGCAGGCAGCAGTCGGAATACAGCCGCTGCGCGAGCGATGCAGCAGACGCACGTTCAGGTGCTGCTCCAGCTCGGCAATGGCATGGCTGATGCGCGACTGCGTACAGCCCATTGCTGCGGCTGCGGCGCTGAAACCATTGTTTTCAACTACGGCTATCAGCATTTCCAGCTGATTAAGCTTTATTCCGGCCATATTTTCAGTCAGTTATTGGATGTACCGTGTTTCGACAAATCGAATTTCTTCATAGATAAGGAAAACATATCACGGTTTTCGGTTGCCGCCTACCAGCCTTCCTTCCCATCATAAAGCCAGCCAGTACGGCGCATAAAAGCAAAAACGTACCACCTGAACCAAGCACTTTTAAGGAAAACCTGAGCATGCCCGGCATCATCCATTACGGCACCTTTGTCGTCTCTTTCATCCTGCTGTTAATCATTCCCGGCCCCGGCAATCTGATCCTGATCACCAGCGCCAGCAAAGGCGGGGCGCGCAGCGGCTATCTCTGCCTGATGGGAATATTGCTGGGTGACCAGGTGCTGCTGTGGTTGGCTATCGCGGGCGTGGCGGCGCTGCTGGAATCCTCGCCGCATGTTTTTCAGGTCATCAAGTGGCTGGGCGCAGCTTACCTGCTGTGGATGGGCGCGCAGCTGCTGCTGAAGGCGAAAACCGGCGCTTCGCCGCCGCCGGTAACGGGCAAAAGAACGCCGTTTTTACAGGGCATGGTTATCACCCTGATGAACCCCAAACCCATTCTGTTCTACGTGATGTTCCTGCCGCTGTTCATCGACCCGGCTCGCAGCCTTGGGATCCCGACGTTCGCTATTCTGGCTGGCACGGCGGCTGCACTGACCTTTATCTACTGTTCGATAATGATCTTCCTGACGACTTCGCTTGCCGAGAAGGTTCGCACCCGTCCCGGCATGGTTTATCTGCTGGAAAAAGCCACCGGCCTGTTCCTGGCGCTGTTTGCTTTTAAGCTGGCGTTTTTTAGCTGAGATCGATAATTAAGCAAAAAAAGGGGCAACTCAATGCCCCGGATTAAGCTTACTCAAAACGCTGTAACGTTCTGGGTAACTGGCTAAACAGCTCATAGCCGTCATCGGTGATGAGCAGCATATCTTCCAGCATGATCGCCCCTACCCCGATGCCGTAGTAAGGCGTTTCCACGCTAAAAACCATGCCCGGCTCGAAGGTTTCGGTTGCCGCAGCGCTCACGAATGGCGCTTCTTCCAGGCCTAAAAACAGCCCGTCACCATGGCCTAAATGACCCCGGTTATAGTGCGGTAAGCCATTGGCTTTGATTTTGCTCATCGTGTCGTTAAACACGTGGCTGAGCTTCACGCCAGGGCCAATCAGGCTCAGCATATGCTCATGGCCCTGCAAAATCGTTTGGTAGATTCGCTCCGCCATCTCCGTTGGCTGGCCGAATACCACGGTACGCGCCAAATCCGCGCCGTACCCGGCGACGTCCACGCCGCAGTCAAATTTGATTAAGTCGCCCGATTTAACGGGTTCACGGCTCGGGATGAGCTTGGGGGCAAAATCATCCCCTACCGAGATCAAATGGAAGCGCGAAAGGTTCGTTTCCGGGTGCTGCATAACGGCCGCTTTATAGGCGGCAGTGAGATCCCACGCAGAACAGCCCTCGCCAATCGCCTTAAAGGCTTCGCCGATCCCATACTCGGTAATCTGCGCGCTTTTACGCAGGAAGGCTATCTCCCACGGGCTTTTGACCATTCGTAGCTCATTGAAGATTGCCGTGGAATCCACCAGCCGTAAATTCGGGAGCACCTTATCCAGCGTCTGCTTGCCGCCATTGCTCATCGCATTCAGCTCGATAGCGATGTTTTTATCCAGCACGCCGGCGTCCGCTAAAGTGGATTTGAGCAGCGTGAAAACAGCTTCAACCGGTGGGCCAATCGGCCGTTCTTTAATCACCCGCTGCGGGTTGAAAGGCTCATCGACATCGACCCAAACCGGAAATGTCTTCAGCTCATAGTTCGCCAGCTCAAACTGCAGGCCTGCCGCCTCAAACTCGTTCATCACAACCAAAGATGGCAGCTTTTCATCCCGGAAAATGACCGCCAGCGCCGCGCCGGTATGGCGGAAGGTGTACATAAAGAAACTGGCAAACCCGGTGACATGGCAAAAGTTGTCCGGGGTGGTCACCACCAAGGCCTCAATATTGTTCCGGGCCATGATTGCTCTGGCTTTGGCCGTGACCGCCTGGAGATGATCTGCTTTATTCATGGTGCTCATTACCTCAGTCTTGTTTAACTTTTGCCGTAGTCGGATCGCCAGATGTTTTAGCAGATCAATCGGGATTTATATAGCGGCTTACGGCGTGAGGCTTTGCTAACGAAGGCAGGAAGTCGATTTTTAGCCAAAGATATTTTGATGATATTTTCGCCATACTGTATATGTGCTACCGTATGTGTTAATTGCACATAGAAATGCGCAGATATTGAGGAGGAGCCATGCCCGCATCAGCAAGTATACGAGTGAAAAAAACGGTCACTGTCACACTGGAGCCAGAGCTGATTCAGGAAGCCAGGGCCGCAGGAATCAACTTGTCACAAACGTTGCGTAATGCTCTAAAAGCCGAAATCAAGGAGATTGAAGCCGCTCGCTGGAAGAAAGAAAACGAAGCCGCAATCGACTATCTGAATCAGCTCACGGAAGAAAACGGGCTTTTATCCGACACCTACAGGACTTTCTGATCATGCAATTCACCGTCTACAAAAATACGGGCAAGCCCACGGCTTACCCGTATTTATTGAATGTTCAGAGCAACATCATTGGGCGCAGAAACACCCGAGTCGTCATCCCTTTATTTCCAGCTGAAAACTATAAAGGGCCACGCACGGACAAACTCACCCCATCCATTAACCTGGCCGGTGAGGATTTTATTGTGATGACTCATGAACTCGCGAGCATCCCTGAACGAGTCCTGGGCGCAGAACACTGCAGCGCGGCTGAACATGAAAATACAATAAAAGCGGCGCTTAACTTCCTTTTCTATGGCATCGAGTAGCCGGATCCCCTATGTACGCGCCATGTTTTCCACCGGGCATGACGAAGCTATAGAGCTAGCTCCCCGACCGTTATGCCTTCTTTCAGCACGGTCAACGCTTCTACGTGTTTTAATACCTTCGCCATTATTTCATCCCCCGCTTGCGCCTGGCATTCTTGAGTTCTTCAATAGAATGCGGATGCTCTGGTTTGAAAAGTCTGGTCACGGATGGCAACTCATCCAGCGCGGTAGCGAGCAGGATCATCGCTTCCAGAGTAATCACCCCGCTAGTTTCGAATCGCTTGATAGTAGACTCTGAGACACCCGCTTTTTCAGCAAGCGTCTTTCGGGAAAGATTTTTCGCAAGACGAAGCGTTTTTGCGTTACTCCCCACCTGCTGAGCCACTTCTGTCGGGGTATAAAGCAGATGCATAAAAGACATTTTTTGCATTCAAAATATAACGGCCATATATGGACCATTATAATATTAAAAGACCTTAAAAAGGCCGTAAATGAACACTTTTAACAAAATAAACAAAAGGTCATTTACGACCATTTAAATTGATAAATTACAACTAAAAGATCTTATTTAACCCATTAAATATCAATGAACTGAAGGTGGTGTAACTTATTGATTTAAATATAAATAAGAGCAATGATATCGTCATTACCCTTAAGTTGCAGGGACAAACTTCGAATAGCAAAGTTCAAGCATATCCAGGCTAGATATTCCCCTGCCCGCCCTGCTCCACCGCACCAGTATTCAAGACCGGATAGCGCGAAGGCCAAATCTCTTGAGGCTGCTTGCCCAGCGCTTCGGCAATAAGCCTCTCCCCCTTCGGCCAGCGCCGGGTTAAGGCATTTGCCAGCGTCGAAGACGCCAGCCCGGAATCCCTGGATAACGCCGCCAGCGACGTACCTTTCTTCCTGATACCAGCGATGATATCCGCCGGATGCCAGTCCTGTGCTTTCATACAACCTCCTTTTATGTTGACTATAAGTCACATCATAGCACATAAATTAACGCATGTGACTAATAGTCCGTGGACTTATAAGCATCAAAACAAGATGCTGATCACATGAAAACATCCAATTCAATCCAGGCCCAGCTGGGACAACGTGTTAAGCAACTGAGATTGCAAAAAGGTCTCTCTCAAGAAGCCCTTGCAGAAAGGTGCGGTCTAGATCGTACTTATGTCAGTGGAATTGAACGTGGCGTTAGAAACCCCACTTTGGAAGTACTCCATATCATTGCTAATGGTTTAAACATCGATCTTGCCAGTCTGTTTGTATTTTCCGATCCCATCTAATCTTTAAATCTCAGATCTCATAACAGCAAAACAACCCCCATATGTGACTAATAGTCCGTGGTCTGATAAGCAACGAAGGATAATGCTTATCCGCATGGAAAATACAAAAAACATCACAGCTCAATTTGGGCAAAGAGTCAGAAAACTTCGCTTAGAGGCGGGGTTATCTCAGGAAGCCTTTGCGGATAAGTGTGGCTTAGATCGTACTTATATCAGCGGGATCGAGCGCGGAGTCAGGAATCCGACTTTGGAGGTGATTGCGGTGATAGCAAAGGGGCTATGCCTAAATTTGAATAGCCTCTTTGAGAACTTATAAAATGGTAGATTTGCACTCACTATGAAGTATAAAAAAACATAAAATATTATATATCCCCCCTCCCTACCAAAAATGGTATATGGAGAAAAAAACATATCACATTAAAATATCTTAGATTAAGTTATAAATTTTTATAATGTAAGGATATTAGAATGACAGATGAATTCATAGATGCATACTCTGATGATCAAATATATTTAGAGATAATAGAAAAGTTAATAAATGAACACCCCACTGAAGGTAATGTTCCGGATAATATTAAGTACTCCTCATATAGCAGACTTTGGATTGTTATGATGGTTGGAAGTATTGAAATGATGATAAAAAAATGGGCGATTCCAGAACCTATGATGCATGATATTGCATCATATTTTAACGATGGCTCAAATGAAGGTCGACTCGAGCATCTTTACAAAGCATTTGAGCTCCGTGGATTATCTCCTAAACGCGAGTGCTTTGATGACTATTTGGCATGTAAGTACATTCGTAATGCTTATGTTCACGGTGAGTGGAATGAAAATCAACGTAAATATGTTGAAAGTAAAGGGTTGCCTTCTACCATAATGAGATTCTCTCCAATCCATTATAAAAGAGTAAAAGATTCATACTATCATCTAATGAACTTATTGGGTATAGCAAAAGCTACAAACGAGATGTCAAAATTAAGACACTTATAAACACCATATAAATTTAAGATGAAGGTAAATAAGGCGTAAATAGTAGCCTGATAACTAATGTTAGTGGTCTTTCCAATCGCAGCTCATTGTGATTGGAAAGACATTTGGAATAAAATTGGTTTCGGATACACTAGATTCACTTCAGACGGGCACTTGGACAAATCTCATACTCTATCTAACAAGGACTATGAGTGGGATAGCTAAAAAAATATCTATAGAGCCGCCGTTATGAGCTTCATAACTAGTCTCGTAAAGAGATGATATTACTAGGTATATCTATATTTTTCTGTATTTTTATAATTCAAAACAATCTCCTATTAAGATAGGTTATAAACTTAGAGAGTTATTTTTATAAAAATGACATATTCCTGCCACCATAATCATTAGTTTAAAATAAAATGAATAAATCATTAGAGTCGTTGCTTATACTAGCATGCTTAGAACTTGAAGGTACATCAAGAACAGTTGTTACTGATGCGTTTTCTGAAACTATGAGTATTTTTTTAAACAACCTAGAATTATTTGAAAAGCTACCAGAAACCGTTATAAAAAAATCGAGTTCTCTACAAAAACAAGAAGAACAGGCTGGCTCCACTGTTGGTCTTTGGAAAGACTTAGCTTCAAATTTCGGGGAGGATATTGAAGAAACATTAGTATACTTTGATAAAAAAGCGCTCTTGATATATGACGGTATTGAAGCATCTGCTTTTGGACGCATGAGCTATATTTATCGTTCTAAAGGAATCAGGTTGTATCTATTTTCCTCGGGTGAATTAAGCATACTAACTCCGTATAGTTATATAGATCATAATGGATTTCAATTAAAAAACGAAATTTTGAATTCATTTGGCCCAGATTTTATGGAAATGTCTATCGACGATGTCAGAAGTATAATTCATTATACTTCTGAAGATTTCAACGTAAGAGATCACAATCAATTTGTATGTGGTGAACTTCTCAAAATGTTATGTTCAGTAAAAAAACAATTCCGCAAAGATTACTACTTAGAATATCTTTTAACACCACCAGACGTTGATAAACCATCAGTGTTCTCGTCAAGAGTTAAAGATCAACTATGGGACATTTGTTTATCTGATTCATTTCGTGAGAAATGGGGTACACAATTTCAATATGCATCAATGAACATTTTATCCTCTATTGGTATTCCACCTTCTTCAGGACAGCTTGTTAAATTTATTAAATCGCCCAAAAATGGAAGTATTGATTTGAGCAATATCATGATGAAACTTGATGAAATACAAGATAATATAGTTAGAATAAAAGAGTCAAATGGTGTTGATATGCTAGAAATAAAACCTAACTTTTTTGGAGTCGGATTGAATGTTAACGAAATTTATAAACGTATTAAAAACACCATGAATAATCCATAAAACATCTTATGGAATTTATAAAGTGAAATCATAATTATATGTCTGGAGACTATAAACATGGCTAAATTGTATGTAATCGGTAATGGGTTTGACCTTTGGCATAATTTACCTACGAGATATAAAGATTTTTATGATTACGCTAAAAATACTCTTGATGAATTCGATAATTACTATTGCTTTGATTTAAATAATGATAAACCATGGTATGATTTTGAAAATGCTCTTGGTGCTTTTGATGCAGATGCGTTCCTAGATTTCCACAATGAAATAGATGCTATGGCAGATGATTTTAGACCAAGTTTTATTTATGGTCTAGAAGACGAAATTACTGAACAAACCAATGCTCATGTTTCAACTATAAAAGAAACATTTACTAACTGGATTAATCAACTTGACATCAGTCAAGTTGAAAAAAAGATGACTTTTACTAAAGATTCTTCATTCATCACATTCAATTACACATCAACATTACAATCTGTTTATGAAATCGATGATCAACGTATACTTCATATTCATGGCAGCGCTGAGATGCTCGATGATTTGATTTTTGGACATGGAGACGATATCAATGAACCTCCTGAATTCGATGATAATGGTGATAGTAATCGTCATATATTTTCAGATGCTCAAAGTATTTCTAGATATCCACTTTACGCTCTAAAAAAACCAGTTTCAAATATCCTTAAAAAAAATGAGGAATATTTTTTACAACTTGGTGACATTCATGAAATAGTGATTATCGGGCATTCTTTGAATAAAATTGATCAGCCATACTTTCGTCGTATTGCGATAAAGTTAGAAAACTCACTTTGGAAAATTTGTATCTACCATAAAGATGGTCAAGAGGACTATAAGCAAAGGCTTATTGATTGTGGAATAGAGAAAAGCAGAATAGAGATCATCACATACGAAAACCTTTAATTCTTTTCAGAAAAAAATAATGATATAGAATATTCTAGGGAGCTGCATCTTTACTTTTCCATCCTTAAGAGTAATTAGGCTAAGTTAATGATATTTTTCATCATGTTTATTAGCAATGTTAACACTCAAATATTAGACCATTAATTTTAAAAATATCGATTCGAGATCCATATAGCGTTTTTTTTAACTTTCTTACAACATGGAGAAAAATATACATATATAGCTGATGTATGAAAACGTAAGATGATAAAAATAATTAGTATGCCTATAACATCTGAAAATGAACGATTAACTTTATCGAAATAATTATAATTTAAAAGACTAAAAAAAGCCCATTTTACATGGGCCTATATCGTAAATTTGCAGCTAATACCTGCTACGATTGAGTGATTATTCCCACTCAATCGTAGCCGGCGGTTTACCTGAAATATCGTAAACCACGCGGGAGATGCCGTTCACTTCGTTGATGATGCGGTTGGACACGCGGCCGAGGAAGTCATACGGCAGGTGCGCCCAGTGCGCGGTCATGAAGTCGATGGTTTCTACCGCACGCAGGGAAACAACCCAGTCGTACTTGCGGCCATCGCCCATTACGCCCACGGAACGGACCGGCAGGAACACGGTGAACGCCTGGCTCACTTTGTTGTACAGGTCGGCTTTGTGCAGCTCTTCGATGAAGATAGCGTCGGCGCGGCGCAGCAGGTCGCAGTACTCTTTCTTCACTTCGCCCAGCACGCGAACGCCAAGGCCCGGGCCCGGGAACGGGTGGCGGTAAAGCATGTCGTACGGCAGGCCCAGCTCGAGGCCGATTTTACGCACTTCATCTTTGAACAGCTCACGCAGCGGCTCAACCAGGCCCATCTTCATCTCTTTCGGCAGGCCGCCCACGTTGTGGTGAGATTTGATGACGTGTGCTTTGCCGGTCGCGGAGGCCGCAGACTCGATAACGTCAGGGTAGATGGTGCCCTGCGCCAGCCATTTAACGTCTTCCAGCTTCAGCGCTTCTTCGTCGAACACTTCCACGAACACGCGACCGATGATCTTACGCTTGGCTTCCGGGTCGTTCTCGCCCGCCAGCGCGGTCAGGAAGCGCTCTTCGCCCTCAACGTGAACGATGTTCAGGCCGAAGTGGTCGCCGAACATGTCCATTACCTGAGCGGCTTCGTTCAGGCGCAGCAGGCCGTTATCCACAAATACGCAGGTCAGGTTTTTGCCGATGGCGCGGTGCAGCAGCATCGCGGTCACGGAGGAGTCAACGCCGCCGGACAGGCCGAGGATAACTTTGTCGTTACCGACCTGCTCGCGAATGCGGACGATCGCATCTTCGATGATTTTTGCCGGGGTCCACAGCGCTTCGCAGCCGCAGATTTCCAGTACAAAACGCTCCAGCAGACGCTGGCCCTGACGGGTGTGGGTCACTTCCGGGTGGAACTGCACGCCGTAGAAGCGTTTTTCTTCGTTGGCCATAATGGCAAACGGACAGGTTTCGGTGCTGGCAACGGTCACGAAGTCGGACGGGATGGCGGTGACTTTGTCGCCGTGGCTCATCCAGACGTCCAGCAGCGGTTGACCTGCTGCGCTCAGGGAGTCTTCGATGCCGCGAACCAGCGCGCTGTCGGTTTTCACTTCAACCTGCGCGTAGCCAAACTCACGCTCGGTAGAGCTTTCAACGTGGCCGCCCAGCTGCATGGCCATGGTCTGCATGCCGTAGCAAACGCCGAACACCGGTACGCCGGCGGTGAACACATACTCTGGCGCACGCGGGCTGTTTTCTTCGGTGGTGCTTTCCGGGCCGCCGGAGAGAATGATGCCGCTTGGGTTGAACTCACGAATTTGAGCTTCGGTAACATCCCATGCCCACAGTTCGCAGTAAACGCCCAGCTCACGGACGCGGCGCGCCACCAGCTGAGTGTACTGAGAACCGAAGTCGAGGATCAGGATGCGATGTTTATGAATGTTTTCCGTCATTGACGTTAATTCCGAGGCAAGTGAAACGAGAATATAAAGAGCCCGGCGCGTGGCCGGGCTAGTGAAATCAGGAGCCCATGCGGTAGTTCGGAGACTCTTTAGTGATGGTCACGTCGTGGACGTGGCTTTCCTGGATACCGGCACCGCTGATGCGTACGAATTCCGCTTTGGTACGCAGCGCGTCGATAGTACCACAGCCGGTCAGGCCCATACAGGAACGCAGGCCGCCCATCTGCTGGTGAACGATCTCTTTCAGGCGGCCTTTATACGCTACGCGGCCTTCGATACCTTCCGGCACCAGTTTGTCTGCTGCGTTGTCGGTCTGGAAGTAACGGTCGGAAGAGCCTTTGGACATCGCGCCCAGAGAACCCATGCCGCGGTAGGATTTGAAAGCACGGCCCTGGTAGAGTTCGATTTCGCCCGGAGACTCTTCGGTACCTGCCAGCATGCCGCCAACCATTACCGCAGCTGCGCCAGCGGCGATAGCTTTAGCGATGTCGCCGGAGAAGCGGATCCCGCCGTCGGCGATGACCGGAATGCCGGTACCTTCCAGCGCTTCAACCGCGTCGGCCACAGCAGTAATCTGCGGTACGCCAACGCCGGTAACGATACGAGTGGTACAGATGGAGCCAGGACCGATACCGACCTTAACCGCGCTGCAACCAGCGTCCGCCAGAGCACGTGCGCCAGCGGCGGTTGCTACGTTACCGCCGATGATTTGCAGGTCAGGATATTTAGCACGGGTTTCACGAATACGTTGCAGAACGCCTTCGGAGTGGCCGTGAGAGGAGTCAATCAGCAGAATATCAACGCCAGCGGCGACCAGCGCGTCAACACGCTCTTCGTTGCCTGCGCCTGCGCCAACCGCAGCCCCAACACGCAGACGGCCCTGCTCGTCTTTACAGGCGTTAGGTTTACGCTCTGCTTTCTGGAAGTCTTTAACGGTGATCATGCCCAGCAGGTGGAACCCGCCGTCAACAACCAGCGCTTTCTCAACGCGTTTTTCGTGCATTTTAGACAGCACGACGTCGCGCGCTTCGCCTTCTTTCACGGTAACCAGACGCTCTTTCGGGGTCATGTACACGCTAACAGGCTGGCTCAGGTCGGTCACGAAGCGCACGTCACGGCCGGTGATGATGCCGACCAGTTCGTTTTCTTCGGTCACTACCGGGTAACCGGCAAAGCCGTTACGCTCGGTTAATTCTTTCACTTCACGCAGGGTGGTCGTTGGCAGCACGGTTTGCGGGTCAGTTACGACGCCACTTTCGTGTTTCTTAACGCGCTTTACTTCTTCTGCCTGGCGTTCAATCGACATATTTTTGTGGATGAAACCAAGACCGCCTTCCTGCGCCAGGGCGATAGCCAGACGCGCTTCCGTCACGGTATCCATCGCTGCGGACAGCATAGGGATATTCAGACGAATAGTTTTGGTCAGTTGGGTGCCGAGATCGGCCGTGTTCGGCAGAACAGTAGAGTGAGCTGGAACGAGGAGAACGTCGTCAAACGTCAGTGCTTCTTTAGCGATACGTAGCATGGCAATATCTCAACCTGGGGGTGAATGAGAACAGATAAAATATTGCCGCGGCATTATACAGAGCGTAAGCGATTGCATCCACACTTTTTTCGCAAAACTCCTTGCTAATAGCGCACCGGGCTGTAGTATCGACCTATTAACCTGCTGATTTAGAATTTGATCCAGCTCACATGTCGACACTGAATCCCCCTTCAATTTTTACCGTTTCTCGCCTGAATCAGACGGTGCGTTTGCTGCTGGAGCAGGAAATGGGGCAGGTCTGGATCAGCGGTGAAATCTCCAACTTCAGCCAGCCCTCTTCGGGCCACTGGTACTTCACGCTAAAAGACGACACCGCCCAGGTTCGCTGCGCGATGTTCCGTAACAGCAATCGCCGCGTGACCTTCCGCCCGCAGCACGGGCAGCAGGTGTTAGTGCGCGCTAACATCACCCTTTACGAACCACGCGGCGACTATCAGATTATTGTCGAAAGCATGCAGCCCGCCGGTGAAGGGCTGTTGCAGCAGCAGTACGAGCAGCTCAAGCAGAAGCTGAGCGCTGAAGGTCTTTTCGACCAGCTGCACAAGCAGGCCCTGCCCGCTCCGGCTCGCCAGGTCGGCGTTATTACCTCTAAAACCGGCGCGGCCCTGCACGACGTTCTGCACGTATTACAGCGCCGCGATCCGTCCCTGCCGGTCATCATTTACCCGACTGCCGTTCAGGGCGCAGACGCCCCGCTGCAAATCGTGCGAGCTATTGAACTTGCTAACCTGCGCAACGAGTGTGACGTGCTAATTGTCGGGCGCGGCGGCGGCTCGCTGGAAGATTTGTGGAGCTTTAACGATGAGCGAGTTGCGCGGGCAATTTTCGCAAGCAAGATCCCGGTCGTTAGCGCCGTAGGGCATGAAACTGACGTCACGATCGCCGATTTTGTCGCTGATTTACGGGCGCCTACGCCTTCCGCCGCGGCGGAAATCGTCAGCCGCAATCAGCTCGAATTACTGCGCCAAATCCAGTCTCAACAGCAGCGTATGGAAATGGCGATGGACTATTACCTCGCCCAGCGCTCGCGGCGGTTTACCCAGCTGCATCATCGCCTGCAGCAGCAGCATCCTCAGCTACGTTTAGCTCGCCAGCAAACCACGCTTGAACGCCTGCGCCAGCGCCTGAACGTGGCCATCGACGGCAAAATGCGCCGGGCAACCCAGCAGCAGCTACGCCTTAGCCAGCGCCTTAACCAGCAGCAGCCTCAGGCACGCATTCACCGCGCCCAGTCTCGCTTACAGCAGTTGGAATACCGCCTGTCGCAGTTAGTGAGCGCTCAGCTCAGCCAGACAAAACAGCGCTTCGGCACCGCGCTCGCCCAACTGGAAGCCGTCAGCCCGCTGGCGACGCTCGCGCGCGGCTACAGCGTGACGACCGCCGAAGACGGCAAAGTGCTGAAGAAAACCAAACAGGTGAAGTCCGGGGACACGCTGACCACGCGCCTGGATGACGGCTGGGTTGAAAGTCAGGTGACGGGCATTAAACCGGTGAAAGCGCCGCGTAAGCGTAAGCCAGCGGCGAAAGACGAATAAGCCGTTCAGAGCGCAGTGGAAATAAATTCCACGCGCTTTTTAGAAATCAGCCCGTGGCCGTTCTGGCAGAAATAATCCACCGCCCCACACGCCTTCAGCACCTGCAACGGTTTATGGCAGTCCGGGCAAAGTGCCTCCAGACGGAAATCTTTGCCGCAGGCATCACAGTGCGCGCCGCCGTCCGTTTGTCTCAGTTCGTTTCTACACTCGGGGCAATTAAGCATCATCCTTCCCTCCCGCTAAGTCATTAATGGGCCCCATTATATACCCATAACGTTCAGATGGATTCACTTCGCTATTGTGCAAAAGGCTGGCAAGTTTAGCGCATTAATGCACCGTTTTTGCCCAACCTGTTCCCTCGCTGATTAACGCTTGTATCCAGACTGGTATCCCAGACGGCGCTGCTGCTGAACCTTCAATTTTTTGAAGTCATTGGCATGATAATTGAATCACTCCCTTTACGTGGTCAATCGGGGAGGATTTTCATGTTTGATGAGCTGTTAGATAAAGATGCCACTGCGCTTGCCGCACTGATTCGCTGTGGCGAGGTTTCAGCCCGGGAAGTTACTCAGGCAGCCATCGATCGCCAGCAGGCGCGTGAGCCCTTAATTCAGGCGTTTTGTACCCCAACGCCGGAACTCGCTCTGGCTCAGGCGAAAGCCGTCGATGCCAGGCGTGCCAGCGGGCAAACATTAGGTGCGCTGGCGGGCGTTCCCCTGGCGGTGAAAGACCTGATTTGTACCGCCGGAGTGAAAACCACCTCAGGCTCTGCCGCCTACCAGGACTTTGTGCCGGAAGAGGACGATATCGCCGTGGAGCGCCTGCTGGCTGCGGATGCCATCCTGCTGGGTAAAACCACCGCCCCCGAATTTGGCTACAGCGGCGTGGGGCACAATCCTCTGTTTCCTTCCCCACGTAACCCCTGGGATCTGAGCAAAACGCCCGGCGGCTCCAGCGCAGGCTCAGGTGCAGCGCTCGCTGCCCGGATGTGCACGATTGCGCTAGGCAGTGACGGCGGAGGCTCGGTGCGCATTCCGGCCGCTCACTGCGGCGTCTATGGCCTGAAAGCTTCTATGGGGCGTGTGCCACTTTGGCCCGGCTGCCGCGACGAACGTTATCCGGGCGTTTCCAGCTGGGAGTCTTTGGAGCACATTGGGCCGATGACCCGCACCGTGCGGGATGCTGCGTTGATGATGTCACTGCTGGCCGGCCCGGATATGCGCGACCGCCACTCTATTCCCAGCTCTGACGTTGACTGGCTTACCTCGTTAGATAAGCCCTTGAGCGGCCTGCGGATCGCCTTTAGCGCCGATTTTGGTTACGTCGCCGTGGACAGCGAAGTTCGCCGGATAACGACGGAAGCTGCGCGTCGTTTCGCGCGTGAGCTGGGCGCGGAGCTGGAAGAAGTTGACCCCGGCATCGCCGATGAAGTCTCGACGTTTGCCGCTCTGGTTGCCTTTGAAAGCGATCTGACCGGCATGCGAAAAATGCAGGCCGAACTGGGGCCGCGAATGTCGCCGCACCTGAGCGCCATGCTGCATCACACGTGGCGGGCCGAAACATTCACCGACGCGAATACCCGGCGTAAAAAAATCTGCAATCAGCTTTGGCGTTTTATGCAGCGCTATGACCTGCTGCTTTCCCCAACGCTCGCCGTGCCGCCGTTTCCGCTCAACATGCAGGGCCCGGAGGTCAT
This sequence comes from Cedecea selenatireducens, assembly GCF_042138895.1. Taxonomy (NCBI): domain Bacteria; kingdom Pseudomonadati; phylum Pseudomonadota; class Gammaproteobacteria; order Enterobacterales; family Enterobacteriaceae; genus Cedecea; species Cedecea selenatireducens. Next base: position 445,540 of record NZ_JBHIKW010000002.1, read on the forward strand.
CGACGGGCGCATGGTGAGAAGCGACCACTGGCTGTCGTTCTGCTTCCCGTTCAACTTTACCGGCCAGCCGGCTGCTTCGGTGCCCGCAGGCTTTACCGCAGACGGCCTGCCCGTCGGGCTGCAAATCGTGGGTCGTCACCTGGACGATGGCCTGGTGCTCGCGGCAAGCGCCGCTTTCGAGCGCATTCAACCATGGAATCACATCAGCCCTGCTTCACTCGGAGTTGTCCATGAATAAGAAATCGTCCCCTGCCCTGGAGCAGGAATTTGAGCACGAGCCCGTGCCGCTTAGCCATCGCCATTCTACAGGCTCCGTCTCGGCGGTGTGGTTTGGTTTCCCTATGATCCTCACCAATGCGCTGTTTGGGGGCATCATCACCTGGTCTCTCGGCTTCTGGCCGGCCATTATTGCCATTCTTCTGGGCAACCTGGTGCTGTTTGCCTATGTGGGCTCCCTCAGCTGGTTTGCCGGGCAGACGGGCATGAACTTCGCCTTACAGGCAAAACGAACCTTCGGCACCAAAGGCTACATTTTGGTTTCTGGTTTTCTTTCCACGGTGGTGATTGGCTGGTATGCCTTCCAGACCGGCCTTACCGGCACGGTGATTAATCAGACCTTCGGCTGGAACGCGCTGGCGGTGACGGCGTTCGCCATCGTGCTCTACACCGGCGTCACGTTCCTGGGCGTTCGCGCGCTGTCGATTCTGGGCATGGTTGCTGCCCCGCTGTTTGTGGTGCTTGGCCTGGTGGCGCTGTGGCTGATTAGCCAGCAGCATGATTTCAGCGCTGTCGTTCAGTGGCACGGCAGCCCCGCCGCTGTGGGCACCATGAGTATGGGCACTGCCGTTACCATGGTGGTGGCGGGCTTTGCTGATTCAGGTACCATGACCGCCGACTTCACCCGGTGGTCAAAAAACGGTAAATCCGCCGTGATTGCCGCCTTCTCGGCATTCCCCGTCGCCAACGTCATTTCTTATCTTTTTGGCGTGGTTATCGTGGCGGTGGGCGCGGCCGTCGACCCGGCGACCAACGGCGGGAACTTCCTGCCGATACTGATGGGGCACGGCGCTTTGCTGTCGGCCATCGCCTGCCTGTTCGTTTTTATCAACCTCGGCTCCGTCTGTACGCACTGCCTCTACAACGGTGCCGTGGGCTACAGCCATCTTTTCCACAGCAAAATGCGGCTCTGGACGCTTATTCTGGGCGTTGCGGGCGGCGCGCTGGCGTTAGCGGGCGTGTGGTCTTACTTCCTTGAATGGCTGAGCCTGCTCGGCATTGTCGTGCCGCCGTTTGGCGCCGTGATGATCGTCGATTTGATTTTTATGGCCAAAATTAGCGAAACCCGTAAAACAAGCCGCATGCGTGGCAGCGCCTTTGCGGCCTGGGCTATCGGTAGCCTTTGCGCAGTGGTCGCTCACCTGCTGTTCCCGCAGTTTGGCGAAGCGGTCATTGGCCTGGTCACCGCAGCAATCAGCTACACCCTGATAATGAAAATTAAAAATGAAGCCCCGGCGAGCATCATGGAGGGAAAAAATGCCTGATTACACCGTTAACTCAACGCCGTACGCCTGGCCCTTTGACGGCCACTACAGCGCCCACGACACCGCGCTGATCGTCATCGATATGCAGACCGATTTTTGCGGCAAAGGTGGTTACGTCGACAGTATGGGCTATGACATTGCGCTGACGCGGGCACCGATAAAACCGCTCCAGCAGGTACTGGCCCGCCTGCGCGAGCTGGGCTTTCCGATTATTCATACCCGCGAGGGACATCGCCCTGATTTAAGCGATTTGCCGGCGAATAAGCGCTGGCGTTCAAAACGTATGAACGCAGAAATCGGCGCGGCGGGCCCTTGTGGCCGCATTCTGGTACGCGGGGAGCCTGGCTGGGAAATCATTCCGGAACTGGCCCCGCTCGAAGGGGAAGTGATTATTGATAAGCCTGGAAAAGGGTCGTTTTACGCCACCGATCTGGAACTGATTCTACGCAGCCGGGGGATCCGCAACCTGATACTGAGCGGCATTACGACGGATGTTTGCGTGCATACCACGCTGCGTGAAGCCAACGACAGAGGCTTTGAATGCCTGGTACTGACCGATTGCTGTGCGGCCACGAAACGGAAACACCACGAAGCGGCATTAAGCATGATTCATATGCAGGGCGGGATTTTTGGTGCAGTGGCGAGTTCAGAGGTTTTACTGGAAGGGCTTGCCAGCAAAACATCCGCGCTGGCAGTTTAACCTTTAAACCGATGAGCTCCCCTTCTGCCGGGGAGCTCATCGGCTATCAATCAGGGCTTACTTGCCCTTTTTGATATGTTTAATCAGACGCTTACGCTTACGCATCTGGTTTGGCGTCAGGGTGTTGCGTTTCCCGGCGAACGGGTTCTCCCCTTCTTTGAACTGAATACGGATTGGCGTACCCATTACGTCCAGCGATTTGCGGAAGTAGTTCATCAGATAGCGCTTGTAGGAGTCCGGCAGGTCTTTTACCTGGTTGCCGTGAATCACCACGATTGGCGGGTTATAGCCACCGGCGTGAGCATATTTCAGCTTAACGCGACGACCGCGAACCAACGGCGGCTGATGGTCTTCTGCCGCCATGTTCATGATGCGGGTCAGCAGCGCGGTGCTTACGCGGCGCGTGGAGCTGTCATAGGCTTCACGAACGGATTCGAACAGGTTACCTACGCCGCTGCCGTGCAGGGCAGAGATGAAGTGCACGCGGGCGAAGTCGATAAAGCCCAGACGGTAGTCCAGCGTCTCTTTCACCTGCTCGCGAACTTCATTGCTCAGGCCATCCCATTTGTTGACCACGATAACCAGTGAGCGCCCACTATTCAGGATGAAGCCCAGTAGCGAGAGATCCTGATCGGAAATGCCTTCGCGGGCATCAATAACCAGCAGCACCACGTTCGCGTCTTCAATTGCCTGCAGGGTTTTGATTACCGAGAATTTTTCTACCGTATCGGTAATTTTCCCGCGCTTACGTACGCCCGCGGTATCAATCAGCACGAATTCACGCTCATCACGCTCCATCGGGATGTAGATACTATCGCGAGTGGTGCCCGGCATGTCGTAAACGACCACGCGTTCTTCACCGAGAATACGGTTAGTTAGCGTGGACTTACCTACGTTAGGGCGACCAACGATAGCGAGCTTAATCGGCAGATCCTGAGGGTTGAAGGCTTCTTCTTCCTCTTCTTCCTCAAGCTCTTCGTCATCGGAAACAATGCCGTTTTTAGCGTTAAACGCGGCCCAATAGGCTTCGTCTTCGTCGATTTCTTCCGGCTGTTCACGCGGGTCGACGTCGTCCATCCACGGCACCAGAACGTGCTCCAGCAGGCTGGTTACGCCGCGACCATGGGAGGCAGCAATCGGGTGGATTTCGCCGAGGCCCAAGGAATAGAAGTCGATAACCGCCTGGTCCGGGTCAAGACCATCGGTCTTGTTCGCTACCAGGAAAGTAGGCTTCTGACGAGAGCGCAGGTGCTTAGCGATGGCTTCATCGGCAGGCATCAGGCCCGCGCGCGCATCCACCATGAACAGCACAACATCTGCCTCTTCAATCGCCAGTAGCGACTGCTCGGCCATACGCGTTTCCACACCGTCTTCGGTGCCGTCGATACCGCCGGTATCAATGCAGATAAACTCACGGCCTTCGACTTCCGCACGACCGTACTTGCGATCGCGAGTCAGCCCCGGAAAATCCGCAACCAGCGCATCGCGGGTACGCGTTAAGCGGTTAAACAGGGTCGATTTACCGACGTTAGGGCGCCCAACAAGCGCGACCACAGGTACCATTATAAAAGCCTCATTACTCAAAATTTATTAGCAAAACGGCGTCAATTTTCGGCCGTTTTAAAAAAACCAAAACGGCTCCCGGACTAAGGGAACCGTTTCAAACGTGACGATTATCCGACAAATTTAGCGTTTGATGGCGTACAGCGTGCCGTCTTTTGCCTGGATAAGCAGTTTGTCGCTGGCAACAACCGGCGTCGTCTGGAAGCCGGAGCTGTCCACTTTCTGCTGGGCAACAAAGCGCCCGTCATCATTGTTGATCCAGTGCATGTAGCCTTCGCTGTCGCCGACCACCAGATAGCCATTGTACAGCACTGGCGCGGTCAGGTTGCGGTGCAGCAGATCGCTTTGCGTCCACAGGGTCACGCCGCCGTCCACGTTCAGGGCAACAACGCGGTCGTTCTGATCCACCAGATAAATGCGGTTACCGTCAACGATGAAGTCGTTCACCGAGCCCATCTCACGTTTCCACATGATCTGGCCGGAACGCAGATCCAGCGCGGTCAGGTTGCCGTTATAAGCCAGAGCATAAACCACACCGTTAACAATAACCGGAGTAGTATCAACGTCGCTCAGGCGGTCGATTTCCGTCGCACCGGTTGCCTGGGAGATACGCTGCTGCCAGATAATCTGGCCCTGCTGCATCAGCACGGCGCTAACGCGGCCGTTATCACCGCCGACGATAGCTGCGCCAAAGGCGGTTGCCGGAGCCGATTCACCGCGCAGAGACAGCGAAGGCATATCGAGGTTAACGCTCCATTTTACCGCGCCGTCAGCTTCGTTCAGCGCCTGCAGCATACCGTTGCTGGTATGAATCAGCACAACGCCATCGCTCACAACCGGGCGAGAAAGCGCTTCACCCGCCACTTTCGCCTGCCAGGCAATGCTACCGTCCGAGGTATTCAGCGCGAAGACTTTCGCTTTTTCGCTGCCCACATAAACGTGCCCACCGTCAACGGTCAGACCGCCGGACAGCAGAGCAGGAATATTGCTGGAGAAGAAGCCGGTTTTCTCAGAGAGATCGACTTTCCACTCTTCTTTACCGTCATCCGCATTCACGGCTTTTACGGTACCACGGCGGTCAGCGGCATAGATGGTGCTGCCTTCCCATGCCGGATGCAGGTTAGAGTAGAAATCACCGATTCCATTACCCACGGACGTGCTCCACGCTTTCTCCGGGGTGAACTGGTTTTCCACCGTTGGCAGCGGGGACATTTTAACCACATCTTCTTCGCCGCTGAACAGAGAGCAGCCGCTGAGCAGCGTCAAAGAGAGCAGCCCAGGCACAAATAGTTTACGCAATTGCATCGGGTCCCTCTTAGCTGGACAAATTATTGATTTTCATCTGCATCATTTCACGCAGGGCAGGAGAAGCATTGGTTTGAGAACCTTTGCTCCACGCATCACGTGCACCCTGCTTATCCCCTTTACTGAGCAACGCCTCACCGCGCAGGTCGGCAACCATCGCTACCCAGCCTTCGCCTTTCACGCTATCCAGGGTTTTCAGCGCGGCATCAGCCTGCTTCTGCTGGATCTGAACGCGAGCCAGACGCAGGTTAATCAGCGCCTGCATGTTCGCGTCTTTGGTGCTGCTAAGGCCGTTTTGCAGCTGGGTGGCCGCCTTGCCTAAATCGTTTTTATCAACGAACTGCTGAGCCAGCTCTAACGCCGCCAGCGCACCGTAGGTGTTTTTGTTGTCAGCAGCGAATTTTTCTACCGCTTCCAGCGTTTGGGGCTGGTCTGCTTTCACCGCGCTGGTGACGTTCTGATAAGCCAGAGAAGCGTCACGCATGGAGTCGTCCTGATGGCCGTTCCAGTAACGCCAGCCCACCAGAGCGCCGATACCCAGCACAACCCCGACTACCAGCGCTTTGCCGTTTTCTGCAAAGAAGCGTTTTACCGCTTCCATCTGATCGTTTTCGTTCTCGTAAACTTCCACGCAGTCCTTCTCCTTAACGAATAATCACCGGGTGATTAACCCAGTAACGCCTGCAGATGGGCGGCAGCGTCGGCCTGTGCGACGTTTTGTTGCTCACCTGTGCGTAAATCCTTAACCACGACTTCGCCTTTAGCGACTTCATCTTCACCCAGCACCAGTGCAACGCGAGCGCCCCACTTGTCGGCACGAGCGAACTGCTTCTTGAAGTTACCGCCACCGTAGTTAGTCATCAATTTCAGTGCCGGCACCTGGTCACGTAGCTTTTCAGCCAGCAACATTGCCGCGCCCTGCGTTCCCTGACCCGAGGAGATCAGGTACATATCGACAACGGATTCTGCTTTAAATTCAGGATTAATCGCCTGAACCAGTAAAACAAGGCGCTCAAGGCCCATGGCAAAACCAACCGCCGGCGCCGCGCGCCCGCCAAGCTGCTCAACCAGACCATCATAGCGGCCACCTGCACACACGGTGCCCTGAGAGCCCAGGCTGTTGGTAACCCACTCAAATACGGTGCGGTTGTAGTAGTCCAGGCCGCGAACCAGACGCTGGTTTACGGTGTAGGCAATGCCTGCAGCATCGAGGAACTGGCACAGACCAGCGAAGTGCTCACGAGACTCTTGATCAAGGTAATCACCCAGCTGAGGCGCATCGTTCAGCAGAGCCTGAACGTCCTGATTTTTGGAGTCCAGCACGCGCAGCGGGTTGCTGTACATGCGGCGTTGGCAGTCTTCGTCCAGCTTCTCTTTATGCTGCTCCAGGAAAGCAACCAGCGCATCACGATAGTTAGCGCGAGCTTCCAGAGAGCCGATAGAGTTCAGCTCCAGGCTCACGTGCTGGTCAATACCCAGCGCGCGCCACCAGCGAGCGGTCAGCATGATAAGCTCGGCGTCGATATCCGGGCCGTTCAGGCCAAAGACTTCAACACCCAGCTGGTTAAACTGGCGATAACGCCCTTTCTGAGGACGTTCGTGGCGGAACATCGGCCCGATGTACCACAAGCGCTGTTCCTGATTGTACAGAAGACCATGTTCGATACCGGCACGCACGCAGCCCGCGGTGCCTTCAGGACGCAGGGTCAGGCTGTCGCCGTTGCGATCCTCAAAGGTATACATCTCTTTTTCAACCACGTCGGTGACTTCACCGATAGCGCGTTTGAATAACGGGGTCTGCTCTACAATCGGCAAACGGATTTCGCTGTAACCGTAGCTCGCGAGCACCTGCTTAAGAATGCCTTCAATACGCTGCCAAATGGCGGTTTCGCCCGGCAGGTAATCGTTCATGCCGCGAATGGCTTGAATGTTTTTTGCCACGTTTTTTCTCTGCTTTATATACAAAAAATGAACCCGAAATCAGGCCATTCACTCAGGTAAACGGCCGTGCGGGTTCAATCATACACGGGAAGCCCTGTGCTTCCCATGCTTCGCATTATTTTTCCAGCTGTTGGATATCAATACGCTGCTTTTCATCCAGCATGCTGGCCTTGGCACGAATACGCGCTTCAAGCTGCGCAATCATGTCATCGTTGTCCATACGATCTCGCTGGCGAACGCCATCTTCGTAGAAACCACTTTTCTTATTACCGCCGGTCACACCAAGCGTGGAGACCAGCGCTTCGCCCGGCCCGTTAACCACGCAGCCGATGATGGAAACGTCCATCGGGGTAATAATGTCTTCCAGACGCTGTTCGAGCGCGTTAACCGTCCCGATAACGTCAAACTCCTGACGAGAACAGGTTGGGCAGGCAATAAAGTTGATCCCACGGGAACGAATACGCAGCGACTTAAGGATGTCAAAGCCGACTTTGATCTCTTCAATCGGATCCGCAGCCAGAGAGATACGCAGCGTGTCGCCGATCCCTTCAGAAAGCAGCAGGCCCAAGCCGATCGCTGACTTTACTGCACCAGCACGTGCCCCACCCGCTTCGGTGATCCCGAGGTGCAGCGGCTGATCGATCTGTTTAGCCAACAGGCGATAAGACTCAACTGCCAGGAAGACATCAGAGGCTTTTACGCTGACTTTGAATTGATCAAAGTTGAGACGATCGAGATGATCTACATGGCGCATAGCGGATTCGAGCAGCGCCTGAGGCGTTGGCTCACCGTATTTTTCCTGCAGATCTTTTTCCAGGGAACCGGCATTAACGCCGATGCGGATAGGAATATTTTTATCGCGCGCGCAGTCAACCACGGTGCGAATACGCTCTTCGTTGCCGATGTTGCCGGGGTTAATACGCAGGCAGTCGACGCCGTATTCTGCAACTTTGAGCGCAATGCGGTAATCGAAGTGAATATCGGCCACCAGCGGAACGTTGACCTGCTGCTTAATCAGCTTAAAAGCCTCGGCAGCATCCATCGTTGGCACGGATACGCGAACGATATCGGCGCCTACGCGTTCTAATGCTTTGATTTGATTAACCGTGGCTTCCACATCGGTGGTACGCGTATTGGTCATCGACTGAACGGCGATAGGGGCACCATCGCCGATTGGCACATTACCGACGTAGATCCGCCTGGATTTGCGACGTTGGATGGGTGCGGCATTATGCATGGTAAATCTCCACAATTACGCGTCTGGACTGGCGCTGATTATTCAGCACCGACGGTCAGACGTGCAACCTGGTTAGTTCTGATAAAACGACTCAGGTCCACAGGTTTGCCCTGATATTGAACCTGTACTGCCGACGGTGCGCCAATTTTCAGTTTATAAGGCGCTTTGCCCGCTAAATTCAGCTTCGCATCTTTGCGCTGCAGGCCGCTAAACAGCTTTTTACCGCTGGCGTCTGTGACTTCCAGCCAGCAGTCAGCGGTGAAGTTCAGCGCCAGACCTTGAGCGGCATCCGCCGCCTGATTCACACCAGCCTGATCGGTTGGCAGCTGCCCGGCAGTCACTGCTGGCGTAGTCTGTGCGTTATCAATTGGTGCCTGGCCTGGCGCAACCACGGCCGGCTGCTGAGTGGCATCCGCAGCGGCAGTTTGCTGAGATGGCGCCGGAGCCACGCTATTTGCAGCAGGCGCAGGCTGTTCAACGGCCGCTGCGGAAGGCGAGGTCGCCGCCGCATCGGTAGAGGTATCACTGCCGGTATTCAGCGGCACAGACTGGCCGCCGCTGGTAGAAAGTTCAGTGGTTGACTGGTCGGCCATCGTAGACAGCTCTTCCTGCTGCGCCTTGTGGTTTTGCCACCACCATGCGCCCGTCAGGCCAATGACAACGAACAGAATCAGCCAGGTAAAACTCATCAGCCAGCCGTCGCGCTTTTTACGGCGCTTACCGAGTGAGAAGCTTTGCATAGGCTCAACTTTGGCCGCCTTAATCGGGGCCTGTTTCGCCATCATCGGCAACAGCTCTTCTTCAGGAATACGAACCAGTCGCGCATAAGAGCGGATATAGCCACGCAGGAATGTAGAGGCCAGCTCGGCAGGCGCCTTGTCGTCTTCTATATCCCTGACGGTGGAAACTTTCAGGCACAGGCGTTCAGCCACAGCCTGCTGGCTGAGACCCATCTGTTCACGCGCGTTACGTAAACGCTCACCTGTTGTTTGTGCTGCATTTGATTCGTTAGTGGCTTCAGTATTCATTAGCTACAACTGCTGGTACTGTTCAAATTAAAGAATTTGGCACGAGTCCTGTACCGCAACGTCTCCGCTACGTCAGATTGACTCGCACCGCGAAACAAATCTGATACCTGAAGGCAAACCCTCAGCAAAAATACCCGGTGTCAGCAGCGTAATTCACGCTGAGCTGGCGTTTTCCAGGGCTACCGGACCAGCCGGTGAGTTAACCATAGCTACCCTTCGGCAAGCTGTCCGTTAACTTTACGAAATGGGAACAACTAAACTGTTGTTGTGCGGCTACATACTGCCTTAAAGCCGCCCGAAACGCACCGTAATTATTATGCTGAATGATGTATTAGGCCACGTTATTGACTGCCCATACACTTTTGCCCGTTTTTTATACCGCGCAGAGCACCCTCGCCCAGCGCGGTAAATAGCCATCTATTATCAGACGGCCTTCACGGCAATAGGTTCACCCTGCATACGCTTACGCATAGTACGCTTGGTACGGTCGATAACTTCACCGGCCAGCTGGCCACATGCTGCATCGATATCGTCGCCGCGGGTCTTACGAACAATGGTAGTAAAACCATAGCTCATCAGTACTTTAGAGAAGCGATCGATACGGCTGTTAGAACTGCGGCCATAAGGTGCGCCCGGGAACGGGTTCCATGGAATCAGGTTGATTTTGCATGGCGTATCTTTCAGGCATTCGGCCAGCTGATGCGCGTGATCTGTACCATCGTTGACGTGATCCAGCAGCACATACTCCACCGTCACGCGGCCCTGGTTGGCGTTGGATTTCTCCAGGTAACGACGAACGGCCGCCAGGAAGGTTTCGATGTTGTATTTTTTGTTGATCGGCATGATTTCGTCACGAATATCATCGGTAGGCGCGTGCAGGGAGATAGCCAGCGCGACGTCAATCATATCCCCGAGCTTGTCCAGCGCTGGCACAACGCCAGAGGTGGAAAGCGTTACGCGACGTTTAGACAGGCCAAAGCCGAAGTCGTCCAGCATGATTTCCATTGCCGGAACCACGTTGTTCAGGTTCAGCAGCGGCTCGCCCATGCCCATCATTACCACGTTGGTGATAGGACGCACGCCGGTTTTCTTCTGCGCACCGATAATCTTCGCCGCACGCCAGACCTGACCAATAATTTCTGACACGCGCAGGTTACGGTTAAAGCCCTGCTGCGCGGTGGAACAGAATTTACACTCCAGCGCACAACCTACCTGTGAAGAGACGCACAGCGTAGCGCGGTCTTCTTCCGGGATGTATACCGTTTCAACCAGCTGATCGGCAATTTTGATTGCCCATTTGATGGTGCCATCGGCAGAACGTTGCTCTTCTGCAACTTCCGGGGCACGAATCTCGGCAATCTCTTTTAGCTTGTTGCGCAGCACTTTGTTGATGTCCGTCATTTCGTCGAAGTCATCACTGCAATAGTGATACATCCACTTCATGACCTGGTCGGCGCGGAACGGCTTTTCACCCAGCTCGGCGAAAAACTCGCGCAGCTGCTGGCGGTTAAGATCGAGCAGGTTAATTTTTTCGGCTTTATTGGAAACAACAACAGGTGTCGCTTCAGGCGTGTTCATTTCAGACATAATGTTTTCCGGCCTCGTTGTTACACGTTATGGCCCCTGGAGGGTTAGAAAAAGAAACGCCCCGGTGAGCTGGCTCTTCCGGGGGCGTTGCATTGTACAAATTCTAGGGCATAGATGCCACGACTGAAAGCGAACAACGGAGATATTAAGTGTAAATTCGCTTACAGATTTGGAAATATCAACGGGTGCGTGGGCACACTTCGCCTTCGGCGAAGAAGTAAGCGATTTCACGGGCTGCGGATTCTACGGAGTCAGAACCGTGGGTGCCGTTTTCGGTGAAGCTGTCAGCGTAGTCTGCACGCAGAGTACCTGCCAGAGCGTTAGCCGGGTTAGTTGCGCCCATCAGGTCGCGGTGACGCTGTACTGCGTTTTCGCTTTCCAGAACGGAAACCACGATTGGGCCGGAGGTCATGAACTCAACCAGACCGTCGAAGAACGGCTTACCGTCGTGCTCAGCGTAGAAACCACGAGCCTGCTCAACGGTCAGATGCAGCATTTTTGCGCCAACGATTTTAAACCCTGCAGATTCAAAACGAGCATAAATGTTACCAATAACGTTTTTTGCCACCGCGTTTGGTTTGATGATGGAAAAAGTACGTTCAATAGCCATGATTACCTCTGTAGATGTTCTGTGTGTCCGGGAAACCCGGTTATGAAATTGGCGCAGATTATAAAGAGCAAGTTTGCCGTTGCCTATGGATGGAGATAACATTTTTTTAAAATAAGATTAGTTTTGGCAACACAATCGATGCAGCAGGCGGTATTTCATCTTTTGCCGTTACTGTAGAATGAAATTCACACTGGCTACCTGCCCGGATTCATCCATCACAAGCACCTGATATTCTCCTGGTTTATTAAGCATTAACGCCAGCCCATCGCCCTGACTCTCTTCACTTTGTCCGTTAATAAACCACCAGCGCTGGCCTTGCCCCCCCTGGCTGGAAAGCCGTAGAGGAAGCTGCATTTGCCCCGGTAAACGTTTCAATATCGTGCCGTTTCGTACCCCCAGCAGTAATAATGGCGTTACGCTCTCTTTCTGCAGCGGAGGGCAGTTTTCAGAAGGCGGCGGAAGACGCTCCGCCCTGCGTTCAGCCTGTGGCAGCCACGGCTCAAGAGGCAGCGGCCAGAGTGCAACAGTCTGCTGACGAGCCCCCGGGCAATCGGGTGCCACTCGCTTACCCTGCGCATCAACCCAAATAAGCTGACGCGTGCCCTGCGCACCTTCCTGCCCCGGAGCCAGCAGCGTGGGCGGCTGAGCATCATCCAGAAGCCAGGTCGTCAGGCGTCGGCGGCAATTACTATCCCCCGGCGGCAATGCCTGCCCGCCGGGCCAGCAGATCTCTGCGGCACTGACCGAGGCCGGGCGAGGATCCGTCGGCAAATGAAGCTGCTGCACGCGTGAATTAGCCTGCAGCAGATTGTTTACCTGATTAAGCAGCGGTACGGCACTCCCTAAGCCAAACTGCCCCGCCACCGGCGTGCTATCAGGCCTGCCGGTCCAGATGCCAATCAGGTAACGCGAGTTGATGCCGATGGCCCAGGCATCACGATAGCCGTAGCTGGTCCCGGTTTTCCACGCCAGAGGGACGACGGGAGGTAAAGAAGCATCAGGCTGAGGCTGGGCTTCTCCGGCAAGAATTCGGCGGATAATCCAGGCCGAACCCGACGACATCAACGGACGCTCCCGCAGCGCATCATTCGCCAATACCCGCAGCTGAGCGGCTTTGCCATGACGGGCAAACGCGCTGTAGGCCGCAACTATCTGGTCCAGCCTCGCACCACCGCCGCCAAGTATAAGCGAGAGGTTGGGCTCGCTTCCCTGAGGGAAGCGAAGGTTGAGCCCCACATTACCCATCTGCCCGGCAAAACGCTTCGGCCCGTAGGCCTCGAGCACCTGAACAGCGGGCAGGTTCAGCGAACGCACCAGAGCATCGCTCATGCTTACCGGCCCGTGAAAACCCGTATCAAAGTTTCCCGGACGATAGTCACCGAACCGACGCGGCACGTCCTGCAGTAAAGAAGCCGGATGAATTAATCCTTCGTCCATCGCCATGCCGTAAACAAAGGGCTTCAGCACGGAGCCTGGCGATCGAACGGCGGTGACCATATCGACATGCCCGAATCGGCTGTCATCGTTGATATCCGCCGAGCCAACCCACGCGCGAACCTGCATCGTGGTATGGTCAACCACCAGCATGGCCAGTGAAGATCGAGGTGGTAAACGTGATTTCCAGCCCAGGGCCAGCTCTTCCAGCTGACGCTGCAAAGAAGCATTCAGCGTGGTAGAGATCAGCCTATCTTTAGTGCGCGATGCCAGAGACCGGGACAGCAGCGGGGCGAGCTGCGGCATCTGACGGGGTGCCAGCCAGACTGGCTCCTGCAAAGACTCTGTAACCTGTTTCTGTGACCACACGCCCTGTTCCGCCATGCGACGGAGTACCTTATCCCGTGCTAGCTGCGCGCGTTCAGGCCAGCGGTCAGGCCGCAGGCGGCTTGGTGCCTGCGGAAGTACCGCCAGCAGCGCAGCTTCTGAATAACTTAGCTTTTCAGGGGCTTTCCCGAGATAGGCCCAGCTTGCCGCGCCGACGCCCTGTAGCGTGCCGCCGAAGGGAGCACGGTTGAGGTAGAGGGTCAGGATCTGCTTTTTGGAAAGATGCCATTCGAGCTGGAAGGCGCGCCAGACCTGGCGAACTTTACCGCCGAAAGTACGAGGATGAGGATCCAGCAGGCGCGCAACCTGCATCGTCAACGTGCTGCCCCCGGAGATCACTTCTCCATGACGCAGATCCTGCCAGGCCGCTCTCAAAATCGAGAAAGGATTTACGCCGGGATGATCCCAAAACCAGCGATCCTCATAGCCAATAAGCGCTTCAAGGTAACGAGGAGAAACCTGATTTAGCTCCACCGGATAACGCCAGATCCCTTCCGCATCCGCAAATCGCCATAGAGGAGTACCGTTTTCAGCGACCACTACGCGAGCCGGGTTGACCTCATGTAAAGGCAGAGGCCAGAGCTTATCCGCCAGCCAGATAAAAGAGGCAACCAGCAGCGGCACTATCAACCAGAGATAGCGCCGCCGCCAGCGTAGCCTTGATCCGTTAAGCACCGACGCTCTGCTTACGGCACAACGGTCAACGTGCCGGTACTGTTACCGGTTGCCCGCCACTGCGGGACGTACATTGATTCCACCTGCGGGACAGGCACGGTGTAGCTTCCCGGCGTAACGGCTCGAGCCAGATAGATAAGGGTTGCATGCTGGCCCTCGTTCAGCGGCAGCGCGGCCACAAAGCGGTCATCCCTGAACTCCATATGCTGTATGTCCTGCTGCTGCATTTGGTTCAACAACGTCTGTACTCCGCTCGCGCTGTCGCTCAGGCTGGCGCTGCTGTTCGCCAGATTCTGGTTTTCCAGCTCCAGCCCGGCAGGCAGTAAATCCACCACTAGCGCATCCGGCACGTTTTTGTCAGCCCAAACGTCCAGCCACACCATCACCAATTCCCCGCTTTTCAACGATGAAAGTGACCGTGTATTGCCTTTCGCATCAAGGAAGTGACGTTCAATATGCAGCACGTTGCTGTAGGCAGCCGGCGCCTGCTGCGGATACCCAGCGCTGTCCAGGCGTAAATAGAGGCTGGACATCCCGGTGTTGGTCAGCTGCAGGCCAGAAAGCTGCTGTGCGGTCAGATTACGCGTTACCGCCTGGCTGGAAGCCAGCGGCCCCGCGCCCAACGATGTCTGCGCCTGCCAGTCACCTTTCACGTTTTGCAGACCGTGGCCGGCAATGAACAATGCGTTCGTTTCCTGAGTGGATAACCAGCGCTGGCTCCAGGCCATATCGGACAGCTCAAGCAGCAGCTGATTCTGGCTATCCGGCAACAGCTTGTTCTCTTCCAGCAGGCTCAGCATCATTGCTTTATCCCGCAGCTCGCTGCCGTAATCCGCCATCCATACCTGTTTATCGCTGCGCTGAGTTTTCAGCCCCAGAGCAATCGCCTGCTGGCTACGCGGCTCATCGCCCATAAGCTTCAGGGCAATACCCAGCTGCACCAGCGGCAGTCCGGCACGAGCCTGTTCGTGACGCTGCCACAGTTCACGCAATGCCCCAAGCGGCGCTTTTTGTTGACCAGCCAGCACCAGCCCGGCATAGGCCTGAACCGCGAAGCGGCTGGCCGGAGCATCGTCGGTATAGCGCAAGGCAATCATGCCCGGATCCTGAAGATAGCGCAGCAGGCGCTGATTAGCCTTGCCGAGCGCGTCGCCATTAACGCTGTAGCCCTGCTCGCTGGCCCGAACCAGGAAGTCTGTAACATAGGCCGTCAGCCAGTATTCTTCCGGCCCTGATTTATCCCACAGCCCGAAGCCGCCATTGTCGCTTTGCATTTCCTGCAGGCGGGCAATGCCCACATCAATGGCAGCGCGACGCTGAGAATCGGTTATCCCTTTGATACCCAATGCGTTAAGTTCAGCTTCGTTAGTGTACAGCGACGGGAACAGGCCGCTGGTCGTCTGCTCCAGGCAGCCGTACGGATAGGCTTTTAGCTCGCGAATGTAGCGCGCCAGGTTCAGAGGCGGGCGCCCGCTCAGCAGCAGTTGACCTTCCAGCGTCGAAGCAGCAATCCCTGACAGATGCGCAGGTGGAAGCGTCCAGACTTCGCCCGGTTTAACCACCGCGCCACTGTTCACCGTCTGCGCAGGGAACGCAGGACGAACGCCGATTTTCCACTGTTTATCCGGGGTCGCCAGCGTCTCGCCCGGCAGTGAAAGTCCGTTAATCACGGCTTTGATTTCACCGTCACCAAAACCTTCCAGCGCGCGAACAGGGATGAACAGCGTGCCGCGAGCACCAGGGGCCAGCTTCACGTCCATCGTCGACGCTCCGTTTAGCGCTAACAGTCCCTGAGCGCTGAGCGCCACGCTAAGCTGCTGGGGTCTGTCCGTCAGGTTAGTGAGATCCAGCGCCAAGCGGCTGGTATCTCCACCGGCCATAAATCTCGGCGCGGCCAGCTCGCTCACCAGCGGCGCGGCAACCGTGACTTTTTCTTCGCTATTACCAAAGCGATCGTCGGTCCAGGCCTGCGCCATGACCCGCAGTTCACCGTTGAAATCACCAATGGGCAGCGTCACCGTTCCTTCACCGTTTTCATCTAGCGCTACGGGCTGAGCCTGTTGCGCGATGATGGTCACGTGGTTTACCGGCTTTTTACCACCACGGCTTAGCTCATCACCTTCATCTCCGTCACCGCCAAAGCGCAGCGCAGCCAGCCGCCCTTCGCCTTCAATCACCTGGCCGTAAATGTCGTAAATGTCAGCGCCATAGCGCTTGCGCCCAAAGAAGGCATCCCACGGATCCGGCGTTTTGTAATCGGTGATGTTAAGCACGCCGCTGTCCACGGCGGACAGCAGCACGTTGATCTGCTTCGGCACTTCGCCATTTTTCACGCTGGCCTTCACCTTAACCGTCAGGTTCTGGTTGGGGCGCATTTTGGCTGGATTTTGCAACGTAAGATCGAGGCGGCGACTCTCGTCTCCTAGCGGCAGGTGAAGGATCCCGACAGCGCGCTTAGGCGTGGCGGAACGAGCCTTGTCTCCGGGGCGAATAACCACGGTACTCAGGTAAAGATCGTGACGCTGCCAGCTTTTATCCACCGGGATAGCGAGATCCATGCCGCTTGCCGGAACGTCTATTTCTTTCCACCACAGCGGCCCATCGCTGGACTCCACCAGCGCATACCCTTTACCCGCTGCAGGTGCGGCGATATGTAGATTGATGGTATCGCCCGCTTTATAGGAAGGCTTGTCTATTTTTAGCGTCACCCGGTCCGGGCGTACCGCCCCGGTTCCGTCGCTGTTATCCTGCCAGCTATAGCCTGCCCAAAAACGCAGGCTGCTGACGAGATTACTTTGTGGGTCACGGACTTCCAGGCGGTAGGAGCCCCACTCTACGGGGAAGGCCAACTTGCCCGTTTCCCCTGCGGTAAGGGTTAGCTTCTGCTCCGCTTCCACCAGATCTTTTTGGTCATACTGAGACTGCCAGCCTTCGCTTTCTTCCCAGCTCCAGTAGTAATCCCTACGCTCGCGAATCAGGCGCACGTCCAGGTCACTTACCGCCAGCTTCTCTCCCTGTGCATCTGCATAGACAATGTCAAAGCCTGCGCTGCTGTCTTCATCAACGATCGGCTGCGTGCGGGTAGTGTCGGTCCGGTAGTCATAGACCTCTTTACTGGCAAACTGAGGGCGGATCCCCGGCAATGCCTGAGCGGGCCAGATGGCCTGCTCTACGCGGCGTGTCACCGGACGACCGCCGGACTCCAGCAGGCTGGCCTGCAAAATCAGGCGAAGCGGAGAATGCACGTCTCCCCACTGGCTTTCCGCGCTGACGGTCGTATGCCCTTTCTCATCAAGCGTTAGCTCAACGGCATCCAGGCTACGGGCAAGGTTTTGCTCATTAATATCGCCAAACTGGAACCCCGGAAGCCCGGCAACGGCCTCACGTAAAGGACGCAGGAAGAGCTGCCCCTGAAGGCTGTTACCCGCGGCTGGCGCCCCATAG
Organism: Cedecea selenatireducens; assembly: GCF_042138895.1. Taxonomy (NCBI): domain Bacteria; kingdom Pseudomonadati; phylum Pseudomonadota; class Gammaproteobacteria; order Enterobacterales; family Enterobacteriaceae; genus Cedecea; species Cedecea selenatireducens. Next base: position 462,992 of record NZ_JBHIKW010000002.1, read on the forward strand.
AGATAGCGCCCGGCAACGTCAAAGTTGACGGTATCTTCAGGAGATATCGGCGCACTCTGCGCCGTGAGATTCAGCGCCATACGCTCCGGCATAAAGTCTTCAACTTTAAACGTCCAGCTGCGAGGCTGGTTATCCCCGGTGTTGACCCGCATTTGCCAGTTACCGGTTGCCGCGCTGTCGCTCAGAGGCCAGGTAAATTGATAAAGCCCGTTGGCCGACTGCCAGACTTCGGTGCGGGCAACCTGACCATCTGGTTTCACCACCTCAAGCTTCACCGGCTGCGGCGGCAGCGGTTTGCCGTCTCCGTCCCTGAGCAGGGCATTAACGATGACCGACTCTCCCGGGCGATAGAGATCTCTTGGGCCAAACATAAAGAACTGTTTGCTGTAGCCCTGTTCACCGGCGATATCAAACTCGGCCAGGTCCAGCGCCGGGCGGCTGAGATCCAGCAGCGTGGTTTGCTCGCCATTGCGCGCCAGCAGTAACGTGCCTTTATTCAGCTTCTCAAGCGTGGCGTGCCCGTCACCGTCGCTTTTACCTTGCCCAACCGTCTGCCCTTTTTCGTTCAGCAGCACAATTTCAACGCCCGACTGCGCGGCACCGTTTTCCAGGCTCTGGGTAAAGACGTCCAGCCTGTCGTGATAGCGATGCACCGAAATGCCCACATCGCTCAGCGTGAAGAGCGTCGCGGCATTACTGTAGGCGTAATGACCTGCCTGATTCATGATCGCCAGATAAACGCCGGGCTGCTGCAGGGGCTTGATATCGCCCAGCGGCAACATCAGCTTCTCGCGGGTGTTGCGTGCAGGGTTGAGGTCAAAACGACCGGTGTAAACCAGATCGGCCAGTTTCAGAAGATTGTCGGACTCCCAGTTAGAGACCGAGTTGCGATACTGCCATTGGCTGACAAACGCGCTGAGCGAGCTGTCCTTAATGCGGTAGAAGTTGACGTCAATTTTATCGACGTTGAGCGCCATAACAGGCAAACCCGCAATCACTTTGGTCGGCAGTAACGAGCCTTTGCTGGCAAAGCCTACGCTCGGCTGCACGTCACGCGTGGCGATCTGTTTTTCGAAGCTGGCGTCCAGCGTCGCTTTATTCAGTGCAAGCAGGCCACTTTCTACGGTCACGATCAGCGTGCGCTTTGGCTCAAGGTGGCGCAGGCGTAGCTCTTTCAGGTCGCGGGAAAGCTCCCAGGCACCGTCCACTTTGCCGCTGGTTTTATCCACCAGATGGGCGACTTTATTGAAGTCCTGATTGGGATCGAGCGGAATGGAAAACGTCAGCACTAACGTGCTGGCACCGTCCAGCTGAACTTCGGAGGCATCAAGCAGTTTCAGCGGCTTCCCTGCGGACTGCTGCGCCAGTTTTTCTAGCTGGGCGGTATCCGGTTTAGTTTCAGCTTTACTGCTTTGTTCCGCCGCCGCAGAGGCGGTGGGCTGAACGGTTTGCTGATTGTTTTTATCGTCACAGCCCGAAAGCGCCAGCAGGCCGCAAACCAGCGCGGCGAGGCTCGTCAAACGTAGTGCATTCATTCTTTCATCCCTGGCCAATAAGGGCCGCTAAACATTACGTAGAGCAAGTATTATGCGGATTAGCCAGAAAAGCGAAAGTAGGAATCCTCTGCCTTGCGAGATGTCTCGCAGGCAACGGTAAATTAGCGACTGCATTCAATAAGTTTTACGAAGTATCTCGCGATGTCAGGCAAGGCTGCTTGCCGGGTTCTGGAAAAACACCGACAATCCGATTTTCTTTGATGAACCGGAGGCTCACTATGTCCACCTCTTTCTTCGTCGCGAGCGACTGGCTCGCAGAACACATTAACGATGACGATATCCAGATTTTAGATGCCCGTATGGCACCGCCAGGGCAGGAGCACCGCGACCTGCCGGGCGAATACCGGGCCGGGCATCTGCCACGTGCGGTCTATTTTGACATCGAGGCGCTCTCCGATCACACCAGCCCCCTTCCCCACATGATGCCGCGTGCCGAAGCATTTGCCGTTGCTATGCGCGAGCTGGGCGTCAGCAGCGATAAGCACCTGGTGGTCTACGACGAAGGTAATCTGTTCTCCGCGCCTCGTGCCTGGTGGATGCTGCGCACCTTCGGCGTCGAAAGAGTGTCGATTCTGGCCGGTGGGCTGGCGGAATGGCAACGTGAAGCGTTGCCGCTGGAACAAGGGGACGTGGAGCTGCAGGAAGGTGAGTTCGAGGTTAACTTCGATCCGCTGGTGATCAAACGCCTTACCGACGTGCTGCTGGTCAGCCACGAAGGCACCGCTCAGATTGTGGATGCTCGCCCGGCACCACGCTTTAATGCACTGGCAGATGAGCCGCGCCCAGGCCTGAAACGCGGCCATATCCCAGGCGCACTTAACGTGCCGTGGGTGGACCTTGTGGAAAACGGCCAGTTGAAGACAACGGACAAACTGAGCGAAATCTTCGAGCGCCAGGGCGTAAGCTTCGAGCGGCCAATCATTGCCAGCTGCGGCTCCGGCGTCACGGCTGCCGTCGTGGTGCTGGCACTGACGACGCTGGGCGTGAACGGCGTGTCGCTTTACGATGGTTCGTGGAGTGAATGGGGCGCTCGCCCTGACCTGCCGGTTGAGCCTGCGCAGTAAAACAAAAAGGGAGGCATAAGCGCCTCCCTTCAAATTGATGGCAAACAGCCGTCAAATAATACGGTTTTGCTTAAAGTCGCGCAGGAAGCTACCCCAACGGCGTTCGTAGAACGGGGTTATGTGGGCAATCATAAAGTGGCTGATGCCCTTCTCACCCTCCACGACCAGGCAGATATCAACCGGCTCATCGCCCGGTAACGTATCGGTTGCCACGCTCCCGGCCTGGCGAATGATTGCCTCGATGTCGCCGTCAGCCTCAATACCGATCAGCAGGTTTGGTTCTTCGTCTGCCTGTTCCTTGATGGAGCAGATAAACGCCCGTTTAACCGTTTTCAGGTTTTTAAACAGCGTCGTCAGCGAGTCGACCATCTGTGCTGGCGGCTCGGCAACTTCTGAAAGCAGCAGCGAGGTGCCGCCCTCCAGCACTTTCTGCTGGCTCAGAGGGTCACTCTCTGCGCTGACCAAATGGTTGATTTCGTTTGGCGTAAATTCTTTGCCGGTCGGCAGTTTGGCGTTAAGGAACAGAGATTCGCCCAGCGTCATTTCAAACAAAGTGCGCACGGGCATCACCACAAACGCCTGCTCATGGCTTACAGCTTCCTGCAGAGCTTCCAGGGATGTGAAGAAAGGGATCACCGAAGTACCATCTTCTTTTTCCCAGTGCTGCAGTTCAACCGCACTGTCGGCGTCGATAGCTTCACCTTCCGCCGCGTTGCCCGGCACCCAAACGGTGGATTCCAGCAGGGTACGGAAAAATGCCGGGCGGTGGGCCGGCTCGGTTGCCGCCTGCTCAAGCAGGGTTTCTAGTTCATTTTTTGTTTCTGACATTGTGATTCCGGGGTAAAGCTTAAGAGGTTTTACCCTCACCCTAACCCTCTCCCTGGAAGGGAGAGGGGACAGTTCAGGACCGTCCTTCCCCCTCTCCCCTATGGGGAGAGGGCCGGGGTGAGAGGCAGTATTACTTAGCTAACAGCAGATTGGCGATCGCACGTACGCCCAGACCGGTGGCACCGGCAGACCATTGCTCAACCGCGCCCTTACGGTAGGTTGCAGAACAGTCCACGTGTACCCAGCCCTGGTGGTAGTTTTCCACAAAGTGAGACAGGAAACCTGCCGCAGTGCTTGCACCCGCCGGATAAGAGGCGTTGGCGGTATTGTTCAGCTCGGCGAAGTTAGACGGCAGCTGGCTGCGGTGGAATTCCGCCAGCGGCAGGCGCCAGAACGGCTCGTTTTCTTCGGCGGCGCTGGTCAGCAGGCGAGCGGCCAGCTTTTCGTCAAAGCTGAATACCGCGTGGTAATCGTTACCCAGCGCCGTTTTCGCCGCACCGGTCAGGGTGGCGCAGTCGATAATCAGCTCTGGTTTCTGAGCGGCAGCGTCAATCAGGCCATCGGCCAGCACCAGGCGCCCTTCGGCGTCGGTGTTCATCACTTCAACGGTTTTACCGTTACGGTAGGTGATGATGTCACCCAGCTTCATTGCATTGCCGCTGATCATGTTATCCGCGCAGCACAGGAACAGCTTCACGCGCTTGTTCAGGCCACGGGTGATGGCCAGAGCCAGTGCGCCGGTAATAGTCGCTGCACCGCCCATGTCGGATTTCATAGAATCCATGAACGCGGTCTGTTTGATGCTGTAGCCGCCGGAGTCAAAGGTGATGCCCTTCCCGACCAGGCTTGCGTAAACCGGCGCGTCCGGGTTACCGGTTGGGTTGTAGTCCAGCGCCAGCAGCACGGGTGCACGGTCAGAGCCACGGCCAACGGTGTGGATCCCGGCATAGTTCTGCTCACGCAGGTCTTCGCCCTTGGTAATACGGTAAGAAACGTGGTCACAGGCAACGTCACACAGCAGGTCAACGGCGCGGGAAGCAAGCTGCTCCGGGCCCAGCTCTTCTGCCGGGGTGTTGATGGTGTGGCGAACCCAGTCAATCACTTTCAGGCGGCTATCCAGCTCTTTCTGCTCGGTTTCGCTCAGCACGGCCCAGTCAATTTTGCGGGTGCCTTTTGGTGCGCGATAGCCCTGCCAGAAGGCCCAGCTCTTCTCTACGTCCCAGCCTTCGCCAGCCAGCTGAACGTGCTTCAGCCCCTGGCCATCAATTTTGCGCGCTGCGCGCTGGATAAGACCGAGATCGTCTTTGCCGGTCAGGTGTAGGGTAATGCCGTCATTGTTAATGCTATACGTCGCCTTTTCGCCCCAGCGTGCGTCCGCTGGCTGCGTGGAAAGGGTGATTTTCATGGCTTCAGTCATTTTCCAATCCTTCATTGTTCAGCACAGGCAAAATGCAAAAACGGGCCGCCCAAGGCAGCCCGCGTATCATTCAGCTTCATCTAACCAGACAAGCAAAATCGCTTCCAGTACTTTCTCGTTAGAAGCGCTCGGATCGTCATCAAACTCTTCCAGCTCGCAGATCCACTGGTGCATATCGGTGAAACGCACCGTCTTAGGATCGAGATCCGGACGGCTGTCGTACAGCGCTTCACCGATTTCGCGGCTGTCGGTCCACTTCAGTCCCATGGCGACTCCCGTTAGTGTTCGCGTGCGTGGTTAATGGTGTAACGCGGCATCTCAACCACCAGGTCTTCGTCGCTGACGCGAGCCTGGCAGCTCAGGCGGCTTTCCGGCTCCAGACCCCATGCTTTATCCAGCATGTCGTCTTCGTCTTCGGTGCTTTCCGCGAGTGAATCAAAACCTTCACGCACAACGCAGTGGCAGGTGGTGCAGGCACAGGACTTCTCACAGGCGTGTTCAATCTCAATACCGTTGCGCAGCGCAACGTCGAGAATGGTTTCACCTTGCTTCGCTTCCAGAACTGCGCCATCCGGACACAGGTCCTGATGAGGCAGAAAAACAATCTTTGGCATATTAAACCTCGTCCACGGAATGGCCGGTCAACGCTTTACGGATCGATTGATCCATACGGCGCGCGGCGAATTCCTGGGTTTGCTTGTCTACGTTTTTGATTTCATTTTGAATAGCGTGGGCATCGTCACTCGCGGCGGCAGCGCTTAACGCGGCCATCGCGGCATCAATGTCGGCACGCTCTGCGGCGCTTAGCAGCGCGGCATCCGCCGTCAACGCGCTGGTCAAACTCTCCAGCACGCGGGCAGCTTCGACTTTTTGCTCGGCCAGCATACGTGCTTGCACGTCATGCTCGGCGTAACTCATGGAGTCCTGAATCATGCTGGCAATTTCGCCATCACTCAGGCCATAAGAAGGTTTCACCTGGATTGAGGATTCAACGCCGGTGGATTTTTCCATTGCCGTTACGCTCAGCAGGCCATCGGCGTCTACCTGGAAGGTGACGCGAATATGGGCCCCGCCAGCGGACATGGCTGGAATGCCGCGCAGCGTAAAGCGAGCCAGCGAACGGCAATCCTGAACGAGTTCACGCTCGCCCTGCAGCACGTGGATAGCCATAGCGGTCTGGCCGTCTTTGAAGGTGGTGAATTCCTGCGCACGCGCTACCGGGATGGTGGTGTTACGCGGGATGACTTTCTCAACCAGCCCGCCCATCGTTTCCAGGCCAAGCGACAGTGGGATCACGTCCAGCAGCAGCATTTCGCTGTCCGGCTTATTCCCCACCAGAATGTCGGCCTGGATTGCCGCGCCGATGGCAACGACTTTGTCCGGGTCGATGGACGTTAGCGGCGTGCGACCAAAGAATTCCCCTACGCGCTCACGCACCAAAGGTACTCGGGTCGAACCGCCGACCATCACCACTTCCAGCACTTCTTCTGCTTCAACGCCCGCGTCTTTTAACGCGCGACGGCAGGACAGCAAAGTACGTTTAACTAGCGAAGAGATAAGGTCGTTGAACTGCTCGCGAGTCACTTCCCCCTGCCAGCCCGCCACTTCGACGCGGGCGGTTGCGGCATCGCTGAGGGCGATTTTGGCGGCGATGGCTGCGTCCAGGAGCTGGCGCTGTACGCGGTCGTCGCTGCGATCGGCAATACCGGCCTGTTCGCGCAGCCAGTCGGCCAGCAGGTGGTCGAAGTCATCGCCGCCAAGCGCGGAATCACCGCCCGTTGCCAGCACTTCAAACACGCCGCGGCTCAGGCGAAGAATAGAGATATCAAAAGTACCGCCACCCAGATCGTAAACGGCAATGACGCCTTCTTTACCTGAATCCAGACCATAGGCAATAGCCGCCGCGGTAGGTTCGTTCAGCAGGCGCAGAACGTGCAGGCCAGCGAGGCGTGCGGCATCTTTGGTACCCTGACGCTGTGCGTCATCAAAATACGCGGGAACCGTGATAACCACGCCATCAAGCTCCCCTTCCAGCGTTTCAGTGGCGCGGGCAGAGAGTGATTTCAGGATATCGGCAGAAATGCGAATCGGGTTAAGCAGGCCGGCGGGCGTTTCGATCATCGGCAGGCCGTTTTCACTTGCCTGCAGGCGATAAGGAAGATGAGGATAACGCGTCTGAATGTCCGCCAGAGAGCGGCCCATCATGCGTTTTACCGAGCTGATAGTGTTAGCAGGATCCTGAGCGGCGAGCGCGCGCGCGTCAAAACCGACCAGATGTCCCTGCGGCTGGTAGTGAACGACAGAAGGCAGCAGGTGGCGGCCTTCGTGGTCAGCAAGGGTTTCAGCCTGGCCGCTACGAACGGTAGCCACCAGCGAGTTGGTGGTGCCAAGGTCGATGCCTGCGGCCAGCCTGCGCTGGTGCGGCGCAGCCATCATGCCGGGCTCGCTAATTTGTAATAAGGCCATGTATCGCTTCCAAAAATCGGGCCTGAGTTCAGGCGTTAAAAGTCGAGCAGCTTTTCTTCTAGTTGTTCAATTTGGCTCTGTAATTTATCGAGGAAACGCAGCTTGCGAACGGTGTCCGCCGCCTGTTCCCACTGCTGGTCATCCAGCTGCTGTACCATCTGCGCGCTGCGGTTTTTCACCATCGTTTTTACGCGAGAGGCAAAGCTTTCAAGCCTGTCACTGTCTTTAGCCTGGTCGATATCATCCAGCTCTTCGCGCAGATCCAGCTGTTCCATCAGGAACGCGGTGTCGCGCACGGTATGCTGTTCATTAGCCAGATCGAAGCCGTTCAGGGACAGGATGTATTCGGCGCGGGCAATCGGATGACGCAGCGTCTGCCAGGCCTGGTTGATGGTTGCGGATTGGCTAACGGCCAGAAGCTGTTCCGCCTGAGGGCGGCTGGCGTATTTGTCCGGGTGGAACTGGCGCTGCAGCTCCTGGTAACGGCTAGCCAGAAGCTCGGTGTTCAGGGTATAGCCTGGCGTTAGCCCAAACAGGGTAAAATAATCCATAACAGACTCGGGTTCATGTCAGGTAAATGCTGGGTGGTAAAGCAAAATCCCCACGGGCCAAAGCCGGTGGGGAGATGCGCAGGATCAGACGTGGAAGCTTTCGCCGCAGCCACACTCGTCCTTCACGTTAGGGTTAGTAAACTTAAACCCTTCGTTAAGGCCTTCTTTCACGAAGTCGAGCTCTGTCCCGTTTAAAAATTGCAGGCTTTTACCATCGACAACCACCTTCACGCCTTTGTCTTCGAACACGGTGTCATCCACCAGCGGTTCGTCTACAAATTCGAGAACATAAGCCATCCCAGAGCAGCCTGAAGTGCGCACGCCCAGACGCAAACCAAACCCTTTACCACGGTTGGTCAGGAAGGCATTTACACGGGCAGCAGCGCTGTCGCTAAGGGTAATCGACATACAACAACCTCAATCAGATATTTAACTCGTCATACTTCGAGCCGCTGCCGGGCAGCAAGCTCGAATTAGTTAGAGTTATTTTGTTTCACGTTTGCTTTTGTAATCCGCGATAGCCGCTTTAATTGCGTCTTCTGCAAGGATTGAGCAGTGAATCTTCACCGGCGGCAGTTCGAGTTCGTCTGCGATGTCGGTGTTTTTGATCGCCTGCGCTTCGTCCAGGGACTTGCCCTTCACCCACTCGGTCACCAGCGAGCTGGAAGCAATCGCCGAGCCGCAGCCGTAGGTTTTGAAACGCGCGTCTTCAATGATACCTTCATTGTTGACTTTGATCTGCAACTTCATCACGTCGCCACAGGCCGGTGCACCCACCATGCCGGAACCAACGCTATCGTCGCTGTTGTCGAAAGAACCGACGTTGCGTGGGTTTTCGTAGTGATCAATTACTTTTTCGCTGTAAGCCATTTTTACTTCTCCAGAATCTGAAATCGACGTCCTGACGAACGATCAGTGATGAGCCCATTCGATGGAATTAATATCCACGCCCTGCTTGAACATTTCCCACAGCGGAGAAAGGTCGCGCAGACGGCCGATGGATTTACGTACCAGCTCGATGGTGTAATCGATCTCTTCTTCAGTGGTAAAACGACCCAGAGAGAAACGGATAGAGCTGTGAGCCAGTTCATCGCTCATTCCCAGCGCGCGCAGCACGTAGGATGGCTCGAGGCTAGCGGAAGTACAGGCAGAACCTGAAGAAACCGCGAGGTCTTTCAGCGCCATGATCAGCGACTCACCTTCAACGTAGTTAAAGCTGACGTTCAGGATGTTTGGCGCGCCGTGCTCCAGGTCACCGTTCAGGTAAACTTCTTCCATATCTTTCACGCCGTTCCACAGACGGTTACGCAGCGTGCGCAGACGGGCCATTTCGGTCTCCATCTCTTCTTTTGCGATACGGTAAGCTTCGCCCATGCCGACGATCTGGTGCACAGGCAGCGTACCGGAACGCATACCGCGCTCGTGACCACCGCCGTGAATCTGTGCTTCGATACGGATACGCGGTTTACGACGCACGTACAGCGCACCGATACCTTTCGGCCCGTAAATTTTGTGGCCAGAGAAGGACATCAGGTCCACTTTAAGCTGGCTCAGGTCGATAGGCAGTTTGCCCACGCTTTGGGTGGCGTCAACGTGGAAGATAATGCCACGGGAACGGCACATTTCGCCGATAGCCGCGATATCCTGCACCACGCCGATTTCGTTATTCACGTGCATGATGGACACCAGAATAGTGTCTTCACGCATGGCGGCTTCCAGCTGCTTCAGGTCAACGATACCGTTGCTCTGCGGCGCCAGATAAGTCACCTCAAACCCTTCACGCTCAAGCTGGCGACAGGTGTCCAGCACGGCTTTGTGTTCGGTTTTTACGGTGATGATGTGCTTGCCTTTCTTCTGATAGAAGTTGGCGGCACCTTTGATAGCCAGGTTGTCTGACTCGGTCGCACCGGAGGTGAAAACGATTTCACGCGGATCGGCACCAACCAGCTCAGCGATTTGGTTACGGGCGATATCAACGGCTTCTTCAGCCTGCCAGCCAAAACGGTGGGAACGGGAGGCCGGGTTACCGAAGGTTCCGTCCATCGTTAAAAACTGCATCATCTTCTCAGCAACACGCGGATCAACCGGCGTGGTTGCGGAATAGTCGAGGTAAATCGGTAATTTCATTGCTCTTAAGCTCCGTACATCACTTCAATGCGAAGAATCAGGCTTAAAATATGCTGCCGTTATAGACAGGGAGCACCGCTCCCCCAACCTGATTCTAAAATTCTTGTTCTTCTGCTTATGCGCGCAGTTTGACGTCAATCGCGTCTTGAGAACGGGTGCTGCGATGGTTTTCATTGTGCTGACGGTCGGCCACGTCCAGAACTTCCTGGTTATTCACCAGTTCACCGAGGGTGATGTTGTTCAGGAAGCCGGTCAGGCGGTCGCTCAGATCGCGCCACAGCGCGTGGGTCAGGCACTTATCGCCGCCCTGGCAGCCACCTTTACCCTGACAACGGGTAGCGTCTACGGACTCATCAACGGCGCTGATCACTTCGCCCACGGCGATGCTGCCCGCGTCTTTACCTAACAGATAACCACCGCCAGGACCGCGCACGCTGGCTACCAGGCCATTTTTACGCAGGCGGGAGAACAGCTGCTCCAGGTAGGAGAGTGAAATACCCTGACGTTCAGAAATATCAGCCAATGGAACCGGGCCCGATTCAGAGTTCAGCGCAACGTCAAGCATCGCGGTTACGGCATAGCGCCCTTTTGATGTCAGTCTCATGTCTTACTTAACCTCAAATAGCCCCTCGACCCGGGGGTTTTTAAAAGTGTGATTGTCACATAGCAGGACGCAAGTCTGACATTCCTGAGTAAAATGGTCAACTATTTAACCTACCATTTTACTCAAGTATTATTGGCCCGATTTTTTCGGGTTTTCCAACGACGCCAGCATGCCGCGCAGGATGTTTAATTCCTGACTTTCCGGGCGTGCGCGGGTAAACAGACGACGCAGTCGGCTCATCACCTGCCCCGGATGGGTTGGGCGAATAAAACCGCTTTCCTGCAGCGCTTTTTCGAGATGCACGTAGAAACGCTCCAGGTCATCCACTAATGGATAAGGCGCGTCTTCGTCTTCTTTAGGGGCTTCCGGCTGCTCCTGGGTAGCAAGCCAGGCGATACGCACTTCATAGGCGAGGATCTGCACCGCCATAGCCAGGTTAAGCGAGCTGTATTCCGGGTTTGCCTGAATGGCGACGTGGTAATGGCACTTCTGCAGCTCTTCGTTGGTCAGGCCCACGCGCTCGCGGCCAAACACGATAGCGACCGGGGCATGCTGCGCTTCGCTGATGCTTTTCAGGCCGCATTCGCGTGGGTCAAGCATCGGCCACGGCAGCGTACGGGAGCGCGCGCTGGTGCCGACTACCAGGCTGCATCCTGCCAGCGCCTCATCGAGGGTATCAACAATCTGAGCATCACCAATCACGTCGCTGGCACCGGCCGCCAGGGCGATGGCCTGGGAGTCAGGTTTTACCAACGGATTGACCAGCCAAAGGTTAGTTAAGCCCATGGTTTTCATAGCACGAGCCACGGAGCCCATGTTGCCGGTATGGGAGGTTTCAACCAGCACGATTCGTACGTTTTGCAGCATTATCATTCACAGCCTGGGAAGAATATCGCAATATCTTATCATATACCTGGGACATATTCCGAACGCTCTGCTATACTCCGCCGCGATTTCCGTTCTTTAACATCCAGCGAGAGAGACCGATGCAACATCCTATGTTGACCATCGCCGTGCGTGCTGCGCGCAAGGCGGGTAATGTAATTGCCAAACACTACGAAACACCAGACTCCGTAGAAAGCAGTCAGAAAGGCAGCAATGACTTTGTGACTAACGTCGATAAAGCCGCGGAAGCGATTATTATCGAAACAATCCGCAAATCTTACCCGCAGCACACCATCATCACCGAAGAAAGCGGTGAACATGCAGGCGAAGATAAGGACGTGCAATGGGTTATCGATCCGCTGGATGGCACCACCAACTTCATCAAACGTCTGCCACACTTCTCCGTTTCTATCGCTGTTCGTATTAAAGGCCGCACTGAAGTTGCCGTTGTTTACGATCCAATGCGTAACGAACTGTTCACCGCTACCCGCGGCCAGGGCGCTCAGCTTAACGGCTACCGTCTGCGCGGCAGCAACGCTCGCGACCTGGACGGCACCGTACTGGCGACCGGCTTCCCGTTCAAAGTGAAGCAGCACGCTCCTTCTTACATCAACATCGTTGGCAAACTGTTCACCCAGTGTGCAGACTTCCGTCGCACCGGTTCCGCTGCGCTGGACCTGGCCTACGTTGCCGCTGGCCGCGTGGACGGTTTCTTCGAAATTGGCCTGAAGCCATGGGATTTCGCCGCAGGCGAACTGCTGGCTCGTGAAGCGGGCAGCATCGTGTGTGATTTCACCGGCGGCCATAACTACCTGACAAGCGGCAACATCGTGGCAGGTAACCCGCGCGTAGTGAAAGCCATGCTGGCAACCATGCGTGATGAACTGAGCGAGGCGCTGAAGCGCTAAGCTTTTTTGCCTCCCCTTCGTTATCAGATAAGAGGCAAAAACAAAAATCCCCTCAGCCTTTGCGGCGAGGGGATTTTTTTATGCCCTTATTCTCAAGTACGGTCAGAAAGGCCGGATGCCTCTCGCCATCGGCTGAACGCTCAGCCACATGATAAGCGCCGCCACCACCAGAATCACGCCGCCCGCCAGCGCCAGCGTTGACCAGCCCACCTGCCGCCAAAGTACCGGCGCCCGATTGCCGCTTAACCGAACCGCCAGCGAGCGGAAGCTGTGCACCAGCAGCGCCAGGCCGGAAATCGTGATTGAGGTGCCCGCCGCCATCACCAGCGCAGAAAGCACGCCCCAGCTAAAGACTCCGATAACCTTGCTGAACAGCAGCACCATAATCGCGCCTGAACAAGGACGCATGCCCATGGACAGGACGATCATCAGCCTGGCCCGCCAGTCGCTCCCCGCTGCCAGCTGTTTTTCATCCGGGACGTGCTGATGCCCACAGCCGCAGTTAGCGTCATGCACATGATGCGGCGTAAACGAGGTAAATTTAGGTTTGCGGCGCAGCTGAACGCGTAAGCGGCGTAAAGCACGCCAGCTCAGCAAAACGCCCAGCGCGCCAACCAGCAGATAGCTACCTTTCTCAAGCCAAAAACTGCTGAGATGAAGCTGGCGCGACGGCAGGGCCAACACGCCCAGCACCACAACCACCAGCACAATAGCCACCAGCCCCTGTAATAAAGAGGCGGCAAAAGTCAGCCCCAGACTGCTTTTGAGCTTTGAAGGGTGCGTAGCAAGCCAGGTCGTAATAACAATTTTTCCGTGTCCCGGCCCCAGCGCATGCAGCACGCCATACACAAAGCTGAACGAGAGCAGCGACAGGCCCGCCCGGGCAGGGTTTTCGGCCACCTGGCGCAGCAGCCCGCTCAATTCCTGATTGATTGAGCGCTGCCAGCCGGCGGAACTAAGCAGGATTTGCGGCCAGTAGAGCCACAGGGCGTAAAGCCCGGCGGCGGCAAGCAGAATAAACAGCGCCAGCGGCCACAGATGGGCCCAACGGCGGACGGGAGAAGATACGGCAATTACTGACATGTTAGCGTCACCTCCTGAGCAAACTGCTTGCCAAGGTCCATGTCCTCCGGCGGCGCATCGGCTTTATCCAGCGACTGCGCGAACAGCAGCGTCTCTTCGCTCGGTTTCGGCGTATGAACGGAAATTTTACAGCTTGAGGCCAGCGTCTGCGGCAAATGCACGTCCGTATCGTGGTCGTAGCTCATGTCGACAAAATAGGTCGGATCGAAGGTCGAGAAGCGATAAGTCTGCCCTTTCAGCGGCTGCGGGTGCGCCAGCGGCAGCACAAACGTCAGCACCGCCTGATGATTGCTGCGGCTCAGGCCATACTGCGGCGGCAAATTGCCAAACTTCACCTTCTCTTTGTTATGCCAGAACTCGGTAAAATAGTGCTGCCCCAGCACGTTGGCCATCACCTCGGCGGCCAGCTTTTTCCACACCGGAGAATCCGGTTTAGCGTCACCGGCGTCATACAACAGATCCGCTGAAGTAATGTCGTCCATCGTCCACTGCATTTTTAGCCCCGTCAGCTGTCCCTGCTCAACCACCGGCGTGGTAATGATAGAGATAAAACTGTGGGGATGTGCCTGCACGCCCGCCGCCGAAAGCCCTACCACCAGCATGGTTACTCCCTTCAGGCTGATTCTTTTGTCGCTCATGCTTCCCTCAAGATTTAAATTCTGTGAGCCAGCCTAAATTCCGTGATGAAAAACTAAAAAGGTCGATATATGCGTCGAAACCTTTAGCTATTCTTAACTTCTGACACCACATTGGGACAGCCAGATGATGACTTTACTGACGCCGCCACCCTCTGTGCTCTCCAGTTCGCAGCGCCGCTGCCACCTGCTTCTGATGCTCTATCTTCCGCAACAGATCGTTACGCCGGAGGTGATTGCCGGCGTTAACGGCGTGGACCAGACGCAAACCCTGCAAGATATAGCCGACACGGGCCACGAGATCCAGAGTTATCACCGTCTCTCCCTGACTCAGCAGCAGGACGGCAGCTATCGGATTGAAGGCACAGCCCTCGACCGCCGCCTCTGCCTGCTGCACTGGCTGCGGCGCTCGCTGCGCCTTTGCCCTCAGTTTGTGCAGCATCACTTCAGCCCGGCGCTCAAGTCTGAGCTAAATCAGCTGGGGCTTATCAAGGCGTTGTATGACGAAACCAATTTACGGGCGCTGGTTAATCTGTGCGCCCGGCGTTTAAAAAGGCAGTACGACAGCCGGGACAGTCAGTTCCTGACGCTTTTTTTACAGTACTGTCTGCATCAGCATCATTCCGGCAACGCCCCCATCCTGACGCAGCAGCAGCGCGAATGGAGCCAGCTGCGGCCTGAATTTGTTGTCGCGCAGGAAATAGCGCGCCACTGGAAGCGCCGGGTAATGCGTCCGGCGGACGTCGACGAACAGCATTTCCTGGCGCTGCTGTTTCAGCTGCTCAGGATCCCTGACCCGATTAATGATGAGCACGAACAGGATGCGCGTTTACACAACGAGATAGCGCGGATGATTGAGCGGTTTCGCCAGCAGGCCGGGCTCTCTTTTAGCGACGAGCAGGGGCTGAGCGACCAGCTTTATATTCACCTCGCCCAGGCGCTTAATCGCAGCCAGTTTAATATCGGCATCGATAGCAATCTGCCAGAAGAGATAACGCGCCTCTACCCGCGCCTGATGAGAACCTCGCGAGAGGTACTTGCCGAATTTGAACAGCATTATGGGATTCACTTTTCCGATGCGGAAACGGGCCTGGTGGCGGTAATTTTCGGCGCCTGGCTGATGCAGGAAAGTGATATTCAGGAAAAGCAGGTGCTGCTGCTGACCGGGGACGATGTCGATCTGGAGCAAAAAATTGAGCAGCAGTTGCGCGAGCTGACTCTGCTGCCGTTGAACATTAAGTACCTTGCGGTACAGCAGTTTCAAAGCCAGGGCGCGCCGCGTGAGGTGGTGCTGGTGATTACGCCCTATTCCACTTCCCTGCCGCTGTTTTCCCCTCCGCTCATTCACGCCACGCTGCCGCTGGGAGACCACCAGCAACAGCGTATAAAAGCGCTGCTCGAAGCTTAGCTTTCCGCAGCGGAATTAACTGCGGTCACTTTTGGCCGCAGGAACAGCGCCGGTACCGCCACCAATGCCATGATCCAGAACATTCCCCCCTGCAGGTGCTGGTAGAGGAAGCCGGAGAAAATCGTCATCACCGCGATACCGCCGCCCATCGCCACCGCGGAATAAACGGCCTGCAGGCGAATCACTTCGCCGCCTTTTCGGGCTGAGATATAGCGCATCGCCGCGAGGTGGCAAATGGTGAAGCTGCCGCAGTGCAGGATCTGCGCGACAATCAGCCACGGAAGTTCGGTAGTAGTAGCCATCAGGCTCCAGCGGATAATGCCGGTGACGGTAGACAGCAGCAGCAGGTCGCGGGCGCTCCAGCGGCGGAACAGTTTGTTACTGAGGGCGAAAATAACGATTTCCGCCACTACGCCAAGCGACCATAAATAGCCCACCACCGAAGCGGAATAGCCCGCCCCCTGCCAGTAAATGGCGCTGAAGCCGTAATAGGCCGCATGCGCCCCCTGCAGCAGGGAAACGCAGGCCAGGAAACGCCACGCGCTGATAATCAGCCCTTTCCAGGCCGGCCAGCCTGCCGACGTCTGATGACGGACTTCCCCCTGCGGCATGATTGAAGGCCGCAGCATCATGCCAATCAGCATCGACGCCGCGCCGATGGTCAACAGCACCAAAATAGCCTGAGAGCTGAACTCGCTCACCAGCTTGCCGGTAACGGCCGAGCCGATGACAAACGCCAGCGATCCCCAGAGGCGCACCCGGCCATAATCCAGCGGCATTTGCC
Source organism: Cedecea selenatireducens (assembly GCF_042138895.1). Lineage (NCBI taxonomy): Bacteria > Pseudomonadati > Pseudomonadota > Gammaproteobacteria > Enterobacterales > Enterobacteriaceae > Cedecea > Cedecea selenatireducens. The sequence goes on from NZ_JBHIKW010000002.1 coordinate 479,308, forward strand.
GCTGCCAGGTACCCGCCAGCGCATCGGTTAACGGCACCAGAGGCGAGAAGAACAGGTTAAAGCCAATCATCGTGAGCAGCAGCCATAATGCGGTATGACCCAGCCAGAAACCGGCGGCAAAAATCAAGGTGGCAAGGGCTAACAAACGGAGGGCAAAAACAAGACGGGAAGGATCGGTCACGCGTGGAGCTAATAACAAACTGCCGAGGAAACGGGCGATTAACCCTGAGCCTAACAGTAATCCGATGGTTTCAGGGGGAAGCCCGACGCCTTTGAGCCAGACGCTCCAGAAGGGCAGAAACACGCCATAGCTAAAGAAATAGGTAAAGTAGCTGAGCGCCAGCCAGCGCGTGGAATGCAAAACCATGATCCCTCCCGTTTTGGAGGCGATAGTGTCGGGGATAGCCGGCCGGCATGCAAGCAAACATTAACAGAGCAATAACACACATCAAAATAATGGATATTGCGCGCTAGCTCACCTCAACCTCCATCGACAGGCTCGTTGACTGACCTTGCTCCAGCATCACTAAACCGGGCATTCCCGCCTGATTATGCGCGTTGACCGGGTGCGTTTGCGGCTCCAGGCAGATAAACGGCTGGTCCGCCATTCTGAACACCATTAAATAAGGCGTTGGGCTGCGCAGGCAAACTCGCATGTCCGAATGCTCAATCAGAGCTAGCCCGCTCCAGCCGGAGTACCCCACGTTAAGCCACTTGTTCTCCGGCGTTTTGGCGCGGGAAAAATCAGTTTGAGCGGTGAACGTTCCTTCCCAGGCCAAAGGCAGATGCTGCTCGCCTTCAGGCCAGAAGCCGCTGGCGGAAAACTGCACCCGGCTGCCCGGCTCCAGCGCAAAATACGGATGCAGCCCAAGACCATAAACCATCGGCTTCTCGCCTACGTGCGTTAACTCAAGCTGGGTTAACAGCCTGTTGCCCGCCAGCCGCCAGGTCAGCTTCGCCAGGTAGTGAAAGCCGCAGGCATGCTGACTACGCAGGCTTAACGTCAAACGCTCTTCATCGTGATGCTCTACGTCCCAACGCTTTAGCCAGCCGTCTCCGTGCAGAAAGAAATGCTCATCGACAGGGCTGTCAGGCAACAAAACTCGCTCGCCGTGCAGTTGAAAGGCATTTCCGGCCACCCTGTTCGCCAGCGGCAGCATAGGAAACAGAGCCGGTTCAGCGGGATGAAAGACCGCTTTTCCGTGCGTCAGAGATTCAAAGCTGAGGACTGACGCCCCTTGCGGGGCGACGGCTAAACGGAGAAAAGCATTTTGCAGATGCAGCGCGTCCATTAACGCAGCGCCTTTGCCGCAGGCGCTGGCGAGGCATGCACTCGCCCTTCGGCCAGCTGCTGTTCCAGCGCTTCAAGGCTCACGCCTTTGGTTTCCGGCACGAAACGGCGCACGTAAATAAAGCCAGCGGCGCAGATTACGCCATAAAGCAGGAAGCTACCGGATGCGCCCAGGCCTGCATTCAACAGAGGGAAGGTGTAAGTCAGCAGGAAACAGGCCACCCATAGCGCTAATGTGCCCAGCGACATCGCCAGCCCGCGAACGCGGTTGGGGAAAATTTCCGACAGCAGCACCCAGGTCACCGGCGCCAGCGTCAGGGCATAGGTAGCGATAGCGGCCAGCACCAGAATCAATACCGGCAGGCCCAGAATGCCAAGGCCGTAAGCCGCGCCAATCAGCGCATAGATAATGGTCAGCCCGGCGGCACCGAACAGCATCAGTTTACGACGGCCGATTTTGTCCACCAGCGGCAACGCGGCAATGGTAAACACGAGGTTAATCAGGCCGGTAGCCACAATCGATTTCAGCGTGCTGTTAATATCAAATCCGGCAGAGGCGAAAATCTCCTGCGCGTAGTTGAAGATAACGTTAATCCCGCACCACTGCTGGAACACCGCCAGCACCATACCAATCACGATGATCGGGCGAACCTTTGGCTCCCACAGCGTCGACCACGATACTTTTTGTGTGTCCTTGCTTAACGTTTCCTGAATATCTTTCAGCGTTTCATCGGCATAGCTTTTACTGCCGATGCGGCTCAGCATCTGGTGAGCACGTTCGCTTTTCCCGGCTCGCACCAGCCAGCGCGGTGATTCAGGGACAAAGAACATCAGGATCAAGAACGCCGCCGCAGGCACTACGCCCGAGCCAAACATCCAGCGCCAGCCCGCCTGCCCGTTCCAGCTCGCGCTGATTTCCTGCATCGTTGCGTGGCTGGCCACCGGTTCGGCAATCATCAGGTTGATAAGCTGAGCCGCCAGCACTCCGATAACAATGGTGAGCTGGTTGACCGCGACAAAGCGCCCACGCTGCGCGGCCGGGCTAATTTCTGCGATATACATCGGGCTAAGCGCCGAAGCAAGGCCAATGCCTACCCCGCCGACAATACGCCATGCAACAAACAGGTCGAAGTTGCTGGCAACCGCCGTGCCCCAGGCTGAGACGGTAAACAGCAGCGCCGCAATAATAAGGGGAATTTTTCGGCCAAACTTATCGGCGCACCAGCCGGAGAGCAGCGCCCCGATGACACAGCCCACTAACGCTGAACTCATCGCCCAGCCGGAAACGGCCGGATCGGTAATCGAGAAATAGGCTTCGTAAAAAGGTTTTGCCCCGCCGATAACCACCCAGTCATAACCAAACAACAGCCCGCCACAGGCGGCCACCAGACAGATGGTCCAGACGTAACCCATGCGTAATTGCGATTGCATACGTTCCATGGTCGATCCTCATCTTGTATTTGTAGGGTAAAGAGCGGGCACTCATCGTCGCCCGCGAATTATGGTTAGAACACGCCGGAGCTAAGGGCCTGACGCAGCAGATGCGCTTTGTCATGGGCCGGGTTAAGCGCCAGTAACTCCTCAACCAGCTGATTGAACGTGGCTATATCCCCCAGGCCAAGCTGTCCAAGCGCCTCAACAAAAAGGCAGTGCTGGCGATGCTGCCTGCGCGAATCCCCGTTAAGCGCAATCAGGTCAGGCAGAGAAACGGCGAAGAAGTCGGCCTCAACAACGTCTTCCCTGTGATCCCGAGCCCAGTCGATAAACGCCCTGAACTGCTGGTGAGCCGCTTCGAGTTCCCCCAGCTGCTTGCGGGCCATGGCCTGATAGAAGAGGTAATCCACCGGCTGATCGTTGTAATAGCGCCCAGCGGCTAACGAAGTGCCGCCTTTCAACGCCTCGCGGTAGCAGGATTTGGCCAGCTCTTTACGCTGCTGAAGCTGGGCGCAGCGGCCAAGCAGATACCAGATATCGTTATCGGTTTGCCCGACCAGGCGGCCTTCACCAAGGTTTTCCGGGTAACGCAGCGCCTGCTGAAGCAGCTCCTCCGCCTGGCCATATTCGCCGTCAGCCATATTTGCCAGGGCACGACGCTGCTGGTTGATCAGATACTGCCCCGTCACTTTGCCTTCGCCGCCTTCCCACGGATGGAACTTGCGCTCCGCCAGGACCTTAGCGGCTTCGTCATGCTTGCCGTGAAGGTTCCACAGGCTGAGTAATTCAGCGCTCAGATCGTCACGTTTCAGCGCCACCTCACGTTTCGCCTCAAGGCGGGCCAGACGCTCATCCGACGAGCGGCCGTTCAGCTTCAGCAGGAAATCGAGTTCGAACAGGAAGCGGGCATTCTCGGGTTCGAGATCCACCGCACGCTGCAGCAGAGTTTCAGCTCGCTTAGCATCCTGTTCTTTATTCCAGGCATGAATGGCCAGCACGCGCTGCACGGAGGCGAACTCCGGCACTTGTTCGGCGCAGAACGCCCAGCAGCCAAGGGCTTCGTCGTAGCGGCGCTTGCTGTACCAGAAGCAGCCCAGCAGATACTGCGCAAAGCCATCCTGCGGCAGGCGCATCAGCATCTGCACTTCATCCAGCGTGTTAGGGAAACGAACGCGGGCGGTGAATTTTTCGCGAGCCTGAGCCAGGTAGCCCTGTTGGCGCTGAGGATCAGCTTCCAGCGAGGCCTGCCACAGCAGCGGCATTGCTTCCTGGGCGTTGAGCACCGCCAGCAGCTCACGAGCAGCGGTTTCTGCGCCAAAGCTCATCAGCCATCCGGCCAAAACGCTGGCGTTAGTGCCACGCTGCCCGGTGACCTGCAGCAGCTTTTGCTTGTCGCCTTCGTTTTGGGTAATGGCCCAGCGGGCATAATGCAGGGCATAGCTCAGCGGCCAGACGGCAAGCTGCTGCTCAGTCCACGCCAGCGCGGTGGCTTTTTCACCCTGCTGATGCAGCGCCAGCGCTTTTAGCGCCATGGCCAGGTTATTGGAGGCATTGAACTGCAGGCTTTGGGACACCAGCGTTAATGCCCGAGCGGTTTCCCCTTTGCGCATCGCCAGGCGTGCCAGGGCATAAAGGGCCGCATCCCGGCAGTTGCCGCTCCAGCTCGCCTTGTAGTAATCGTCGAAGGCTCCTTCGTAGTCGCCCAGACGCTCTTTCGCCGAGCCGCGCAGCTGGCTGGCATCGCCGTTTTGCGGGTTTTTGTTCAGGCGATGGGCGCGTTTTAGCGCCGCATCAGCATGCTCTTTGGCTTTTTGCCAGTTACCCCGGTTAAATTCGAGCGTCCCCAGCGCGACGTTGCTGCGGTAATCGAGCGGGTCAATGTCCAGCGCTCGCTGGTAATAATCGAAGGCCGAACGGCTGGCGTGCAGATACTGTTCCAGATGCTGCCCGATGAAATAAAGCTCATCGCAGTTATCAATCTGTTCGGGCTTAGCCGGAGCCTGCGCCGCCTGCGGCAGAGGCAGCTCTTCAGGGATGTGCTCAAGATAGCTCAGCAGCGCTTCACCACGTTCGTTAAGCAGAGTCAGCGTCAGACGCTGCGGCCAGTCGTCCGCCAGCTGATGTTGCCAGGCTTCCGCCGGCTTCAGGCTCAACGGAGATTGCCACAGGATTTGACCGTCGCTTTCAAGGCGCAGCGTGGCCTGCTCCAGCGGTGAAATCGCATAGACGCCAAGCGCTAACTTCCCTTGCTGGCGTTCGAGCTTGATTGCAGCCTCGGTATTGGCATTTTGCAGCGTGCCCAGCTTGCTGTAAGGCAGGAAGTTTTGCACAAACACTTTTTCTTCAAACGGCGCCAGCCAGGTGAAGTCCGGCTGGTTGTCGGTGAACACGCCGGTCATTAGCTCAATGTAAGGGCCGTTGCTGTCGGTAAGGTTGCGGTCCCAGGCCAGGCCAAAGTCACAGTTGCCCCAGGTCCACTGCTTCTTGCCCGGTGACACATGGTGATCGGCAATGTGCAGCAGCCCCCCCTGCTCGCCGTGATGATAAGCCCCCACGAAGTCGTAATCGGACTTATCGGCCATGAAGGACGTTGGCACGGGAATATTTTTGTAGCGGGAGATATCCACGCCTGCGGAGTAATCCACCTTGTAATAGGTGCCGTGGGCAATCGGGAAAGCGGAAACGTCGCGTTTGCCGTGGTCAAACACTGCGGTAACGTCAGGCGGGAACACGCTTTGGTGCTCGTCACCGCCCTTCACCGCCGGGTTAGCCCACCACAGGAAGTGGCGCGGCGTGGCGTTGCCGTTAAAGACTTTACCGGTAATTTCAATCAGCGCTTTTTCAGGGTAAAGCGTAAAGCCGGTCATCACCTGCAGACCGCGCATAGGTTCAACTTCACCCAACCAGACGGTTTGCGCCCCGCTTTCGTGCTGCTGGAAGGTGACGTCCACCGGCATGAAGGTCGTCGGGCGGTGGTGCTGCGGCCAGTTAAATTCGATCCCGCCGGAAATCCACGGCCCGACCAGGCCCACCAGCGCGGGTTTAACCACTTCGTTGTAGTAAACGAAGTCGCGCTCCATCACTTTGTCCCAGGCGCGGTGAATACGTCCGCCCAGCTCCGGCAGCAGCATGACGCGAATAAAATCATTCTCCAGCCATACCGCCTGATACTCACGCATTTCGCGCTTGCCGGTCAGCGTATCAATCACGCCATAAGGGTAAACCGCCCCGGAAGAGCCCTGGTAGACGCGATGCTCGAGGAACATCGGGTTAGGGTCTTCTGCGCCGGTGGTCCATGTGGGGAGTGAAAGGGTTTCCTGCCAGACTTTTACCGCTCCGTACATAGCAACTCTCCAGTAAACAAATAACAGTGAATTGGGTGTTGCCAACAGTTTGAAACAGCCGTTTATGATTTAATCGCTTAATGCTCACGCAATACAGTTAACGAGGTTTAGTGAAATGCAGGAGTCAGGTCTCAACAATCAGCGGGTGCGCCAGCTTAACCGGCAAACCCTGATGAAGCTGGTATGGCGGCACAAGCGGCTGAGTAAATCGCAGTTTGCTCAGCACACAGGGCTGTCGATTCCGGCGGTCAGCAACATTCTGGAAGAGCTGGTGGCAGAGGGAAAACTCAGCCATTCCAGCGAAAACCTCAGCAGCCGGGGGCTTAACGGCGGCAGCTATCAGATCCCGCCGGAAGGGAATTACATTCTTTGCATGAACGTCACCCCCACCAGCATTGAAAGCCAGCTGTGCAACGCGCAGCTGTCGCCGATAGAGGAGTTCGAGCGCCGCTCAATTTCCGCCCCGTCTCCCCAGGCTTTATTAGCCGCCATTGAAGCCATCTGGCATCAGCGGCGCAAAAGCTGGCCGAAGAAAACCATCAACCTCGCGCTGGGGATCCACGGGCAGGTCGATCCCGTGACCGGCGTGTCGCAGACCATGCCCCAGGCGCCGTGGCGCGAAGCGGTGGAAATTAAGTATCTGCTGGAAGAAAAGCTCGGCGTCACGGTGCTGCTGGATAACGACTGCGTGATGCTTGCGCTGGCGGAAAAATGGCAGAACGCCGGGAATCGGGAAGACTTTTGCGTGCTCAACGTCGATTACGGCATCGGCTCTTCGTTCGTTATCAACGGGCAAATTTATCGCGGCAATCTCTACGGCAGTGGGCAGATTGGCCACACCATCGTCAACCCCGACGGCATGGCTTGCGACTGTGGGCGCTACGGCTGCCTGGAGACCGTGGCCTCATTAAGCGCGCTAAAAAAGCAGGCGCGTATCTGGCTTAAAACACATCCTGAGGCGCAGCTTCACGATCCAGAAAAGCTAACTTCCCGGCAGCTGGTTCAGGCGCTGCATGCGGGCGACGAAAGAGTGGCTCGCTGGGCGGAAGATTCGGCCAATGCTATTGGGCTTAGCCTGTATAACTTCCTTAATATTCTCAACATTAATCAAATCTGGTTTTACGGCCGCAGCTGCGAGTTTGGCGAGAACTGGCTGAACTCTATTAAACAGCGCATCGGTTTTAATCCGTTCGACCATGGCGACGCCTTAAAAAGCAACGCTACGCAAATAAACTTCGGCCAGCTAACACGCGCCCAACAGGTCATGGGGATTGGTTATTTATATGTCGAGGCCGGGCTGGTAGCGTAAAACATTCACTAACACAAACAGCGTGGTAGAGGCGCAGCGGCAATGGCAGGCTCGGATGTTGTGTATTAACTTTAAATTGAGTCCACTACAGGCGAGCCCGCTATGAACACACTACGCTATTTCGATTTTGGTCAATCTCGTGCCCTGATCCTGCTTATTGCCCGTATTGCGTTGATTCTGCTGTTCATTATTTTCGGCTTGCCGAAGATCAGCGGATTCAGTGGCACCGTGGCGTATATGGAGCATCTTGGTACTCCCCTGCCAACGCTTGCGGCGGTGATTGCGGTGTTTATGGAAGTTGTTGCCGCTATCCTGGTCATCATCGGGTTCTTTACCCGTCCGCTGGCCATTTTGTTTGTGTTTTATACCCTCGGCACGGCGCTTATCGGCCATCACTACTGGAATATGACCGGCGATGTGGTGATGCCGAATATGATAAACTTCTATAAAAACATCAGCATAGCTGGAGGATTCCTGCTGTTGGCGGTCACTGGCCCTGGCGCTATTTCCGTCGACAAGCGCTAAATCCCTTCCTCACTCGGAGGCCGCGTATGCGGCCTTTTTCATCTGTCTCCGCGTCCATCCCGTTTGACTCGCTTCAGCTCACAAATTCGTAACATTCTTTTGCTGACTGACGGCTTTTCTTTCCTCCCACACGCCATCTTTAAGCCAAATTGTTTTATTTTTGTTAATTTATAGTTGCCAAATGGCGTTTAATTAACACCAACAAACCCGACCAGTATAAAAAAACATCATATATTTAACCATTTTTTAACCAAAAAAGATCCAAAAAAAAACATTAATGGGCACCAATCACATTTAGAAAAACTGCGATTCATTATCTCTTCCCTTCGTTGCTAGTCTCCTCTCCGTGACATGCCTCAGTCCCTCATAAAAAGGTACACCTATGAAATTCAAACTCGCATTACTCAGTGCAACCCTGATTTCTGCATGCATGTTGTCCGGTACGGCCGTTGCGGCGGATAAGTATGAAATCGCAGTGGTGGCGAAAGTCACCGGGATCCCATGGTTCAACCGGATGGAAACCGGCGTCAATGAAGCAGCGAAAAAACTCAACGTTAACGCGTACCAGACCGGTGCCGCTACGCCCGATCCCGCTCAGCAGGTCAAGGTGATTGAAGATCTGATCGCCAAGAAAGTGAACGCCATTATCGTGGTGCCTAACGACGCTAAAGTGCTGGAGCCGGTGCTGAAAAAAGCGCGCGATCAGGGCATCGTGGTGCTGACGCATGAATCCCCTGATCAGCAGATCGGCCAGTGGGATATCGAAACCATCGACAGCGAGAAATACGCTCAGGCCAACATGGATGAGCTGGCGAAGGACATGGGCGGCAAAGGCGGCTACGCGATTTACGTCGGCTCGCTGACCGTGCCTTTGCATAACGCCTGGGCAGACTCCGCGATTAAGTACCAGAAAGAAAAATACCCGGATATGTTTGAAGTAACTTCGCGCCTGCCGGTGGCTGAGAGCATCGACAAATCCTACTCCACCACGCTCGACCTGATGAAAACCTACCCGCAGATGAAAGGCGTGATCGGCTTTGGTTCCCTCGGCCCAATCGGCGCGGGCCAGGCGGTTCAGAAGAAACGCGCGAAGGATAAACTGGCGGTAGTTGGCATCGCGATGCCGGGCCAGGCCGCGCCTTACCTGATGCGCGGCGACATTAAAAAGGCGCTGCTCTGGGATCCTAAAGATGCCGGTTATGCGCTTGTCACCGTGGCCGACCAGCTGCTGCAGGGCAAAGCCGTCACCAAAGACCTGACCATTGACGGTCTGGGCAAGGCCGATGTCGACATGGATAAGAAAGTGATCCGCTTTAACAAGATCCTCGAAGTCACCAAAGATAACGCTCAGTCACTCGGTTTCTAAGGCACTTAAGCCAACACCAGGGAAACCGGAACGCCGGTCAATTGGCCGGCCTTCTCCAACAAGATTATTTTGTCGCGCCCACGTCGGGCGCAGGCAGGGGCATTACCCATGACCGACACTTCCGCATTTATCACTCTTGAGAATATCAGCAAGGAATTCCCGGGCGTGCGGGCGCTGGATAACGTCAATCTGACGCTCAAAAAAGGCGAAGTCCATTGCCTGGCCGGACAAAACGGCTGCGGTAAAAGCACGATTATTAAAGTGATTTCCGGCGTCTATCACCCGGAAAAAGGAGCGCAGATTGCCCTCGACGGCAAACTGTTCCACAGCCTGACGCCCACGCTGTCCGCTCATTACGGCATCCAGGTGATCTACCAGGATCTCTCTTTGTTCCCCAATTTCAGCGTGGCCGAGAATATCGCCGTGCACCGCTACCAGCCCGGCGGCAGCCTGTGGGTTAACCGTAGCGCGATGAAAGCCCAGGCGCTGGCGGCCATGAAACGCATCGGCGTGTCGCTCGATCCTGACAAAAAGGTGGAAAAGCTGTCGATAGCCGACCGCCAGCTGGTCGCTATTTGCCGCGCCATTGCCGCCGATGCCCGGCTGGTTATCATGGACGAGCCGACAGCTTCTCTGACTCGCCTGGAGGTTAACGGCCTGCTGCGCGTGGTGAATGAACTCAAAGCGGACGGTATCTGCGTGGTGTTTGTCAGCCATCGGCTGGACGAGGTGATGGAAGTCGCCGACCGCATCAGCGTGATGCGCGACGGGAAGCTGGTCGGGACCTGGCAAGCCAGCGAGCTGGACAGCAATGAGCTTGCCTTCCTGATGACCGGGCAGCGCTTCCACTACAGCCCTCTCCCGGAAAAGCCACCGACAGAAAAACAGCCGATGCTGGAGCTGCGTGGCCTCAGCCGCAAAGGCAAATACCACAACATTAGTCTGGCGCTGCGCAGCGGCGAGATTGTCTCCATCGTCGGCCTGCTCGGCTCTGGCCGTACCGAATTGTGCATGAGCCTGTTCGGCATGACGCAGCCGCAAAGCGGTGAGATGCTGATCGACGGCGTGCCGGTGAGGTTTCGCAACAATCACGATGCGATAAAACACGGCATCGGCTACGTCTCTGAAGATCGCCTGACCCAGGGACTGATCATGGAACAGTCGATCTACGACAATACCATCGTGACGGTTTTCGATCGGCTCCATACCCCCGCCGGGCTGCTCGATCACGCCAAAGCCCGAACCCTGGTGGCCGATCTCATTCGCGAACTGAACATTAAAGTCTCCGATGCCGGGCTACCGGTAAAAACACTTTCAGGCGGCAACGCCCAGAGGATCGCCATCGCCAAATGGGTGGCGACTAATCCACAAATATTAATTCTCGACTCACCCACGGTGGGGGTGGATATCGCCAACAAAGAAGGCATTTACCAAATCGCACGCGCCCTGGCAGAACAGGGGCTGGCGGTACTGATGATTTGCGATGAAATCCCGGAGGCGTATTACAACAGCCACCGCGTGCTGGTGATGCGCCGGGGCGAACTGGTCGCAGAGTTTACTCCTCATCGCTGTAGCGAACAGGACATTGCTGAGGTGGTCAATGAATAACCCTCGTTTCTCCCGCCTGCTCGGGCAACATGAATTCTGGCTTGGGCTGCTGGTGATTGCGCTGGCCGTTGGCCTGAGCATCAGCACCGATGAGTTTTTGTCGCTCGGTAACCTGACCGACGTCGCCACTAGCTACGCCATTCTCGGCATTCTGGCCTGTGGGCTGTTCGTGGTGCTTATTTCCGGGGGGATTGATATCTCGTTCCCGGCGATGACCGCGATTGCCCAATACGTCATGGCAAGCTGGGTTATCGCCCACGGCGGCAACTTTGCGCTGGCGCTGGTGATGTCTATCGCCGTCGGGCTGCTGCTCGGGCTTATCAACGGCTTCCTGGTTTACTGGCTGCGGGTGCCGGCAATCATCATCACCATCGCCACCCTAAACGTTTACTACGGCCTGCTGGTTTACCTCACCAAAGGCACGTGGCTGTACGGCTTCCCGGACTGGTTTATGAATGGCATTAACTGGTTCTCTTTCACCGCCAAAGACGGTTATCAGTATGGGCTAACCTTGCCGCTGCTGTGCCTGGCCGCGGTGATTATCTTCACCGCCGTGCTGATGAACTACACCCGCCTTGGCCGCCAGATTTATGCCATGGGCGGCAACCGCGAGGCGGCGTCCCGTCTGGGGATGAACCTGCTTAAGCTGCATTTTTACGTCTACGGCTACATGGGCATTCTGGCCGGCATCGCCGCCGTGGTACAGGCGCAGATTACCCAGTCCGTCGCCCCTAACTCGCTGCTGGGCTTTGAGCTGACGGTGCTGGCGGCGGTGGTTCTCGGCGGGACAAGCATGAGCGGCGGGCGCGGGACGCTCACCGGCACCCTGCTCGGGGTTATCCTGCTGGCCTTCTTACAAAACGGCCTGACGCTGCTGAGCGTGTCCTCTTACTGGCACGCCGTATTCAGCGGCGTGATTATCCTGGTCAGCATCAGCGCCACGGCCTGGAATGAAAAACGCAAACTCGCAAGGGAGCTTTGAGATGAAAACCTTCGCCAGATTTTTACCCGGTGATGCCATCATCCGGCTGCAGTGCGTGATTATTGTGGTGGTTGCCGTCGCGTTTTCGCTACTGCTGGGCGGGCGTTTCTTTAGCCTCGCCAACTTCCAGTCCATCGGCTCTCAGTTGCCTGTTCTTGGCATGCTGGCGCTGGGCATGGGAATGACGATGCTGACCGGCGGCATCAACCTGTCGATCATTGCAGGGGCGAACGCCTGCTCGCTGGTGATGGCGGCGATTATCGTCAGCCACCCGGATAACCCGCTGTTCTTCGCGCTGGCTTTGCTCGCTGGTATTGCCGTGGCGGTGGCAATCGGCACGCTGAACGGCGCGCTGGTCGCCTGGGTCGGCGTTTCGCCTATCCTTGCCACCCTCGGCACCATGACGCTGATTTCCGGCCTCAACATTTTGCTGTCTAACGGCACGGTGATTTCCGGCTTCCCGGCGGCGATTCAGTACCTGGGCAACGCCACGCTGCTCGGGATACCGGTCGCGCTGCTGCTGTTCCTGCTGGTTGCCGTTTTACTCTGGGTGCTGCTGGAGCACACCACGCTCGGGCGCAGTCTCTACCTGGTTGGCTCCAACGAACAGGCGACCCGCTACAGCGGCGTCAACACCGTGCGAGTGCAGATATCGGTGTACGTTATTTCCGCCCTGCTCGGCTGGGTGGCCGCCATTCTGATGATGGCTAAATTCAACTCGGCCAAAGCCGGGTACGGCGAGTCTTACCTGCTGGTGACCATCCTTGCCTCGGTGCTGGGCGGCATTAACCCGGACGGCGGTTTTGGCCGCGTTATCGGCCTGGTGCTGGCGCTCATCGTGCTGCAAATGCTGGAAAGTGGCTTTAATTTGCTGGGGATTAGCAGTTATCTGACCATGGCGCTCTGGGGCGCGGTGCTGATCCTCTTTATCGCATTACAGAATCGTAAAGCCTGAGTTCAGGAGAATCATTATGGCGAGTTACTTCATTGGGGTGGATGTAGGGACGGGGAGCGCCCGCGCGGGCGTCTTTGATCTGAATGGCAGAATGGTAGGCCAGGCCAGCCGGGCAATAGAGCTTTATCGCCCGCAGGCGGATTTCGTCGAGCAATCCTCGGACAACATCTGGCAGGCGGTCTGCAACGCGGTGCGGGATGCAGTAAACCAGGCCGATATTAACCCGATTCAGGTTAAGGGGCTGGGCTTCGACGCCACCTGTTCTCTGGTGGTGCTGGATAAAGAAGGCAAACCGCTGACCGTCAGCCCTTCCGGGCGCAGCGAACAAAACATCATCGTGTGGATGGATCACCGCGCCATTACCCAGGCCGACAGGATTAATGCCCTGCACCACCGCGTGCTGGATTACGTGGGCGGGATTATTTCCCCGGAGATGCAAACGCCAAAACTACTGTGGCTCAAGCAGCACATGCCGAATACCTGGTCGAACGCGGGCTACTATTTTGACCTGCCGGATTTCCTGACCTGGCGCGCCACCGGGGATGATACCCGCTCGCTCTGCTCCACCGTTTGTAAATGGACCTATATGGGCCACGAAGACAAATGGGACAGCAGCTACTTCCGTCAGATTGGGCTGGAAGATTTGCTGGAGCATGATGCGGAAAAAATTGGTCGCTATGTGAAAACCATGGGCGAACCGCTGGGCCACGGCCTGACCCAGCGTGCCGCAAGCGAAATGGGGCTGATTGCCGGTACCGCCGTCAGCGTTTCTATTATCGATGCTCATGCGGGCACGCTCGGCACACTCGGCGCCTGCGGCGTTTCAGGTGAAGTGGCAGACTTTGACCGCCGCGTGGCGCTGATCGGAGGCACCTCTACCGGCCATATGGCGATTTCAAAAGAGGCGCGCTTTATCAACGGCGTTTGGGGGCCGTATTATTCTGCGGTGCTGCCGGGTTACTGGCTCAACGAAGGCGGCCAGTCGGCTACCGGGGCGCTGATCGACCATATTATTCAGTCTCACCCATGCTATGAAACGCTGCTTGCCCAGGCGAAGGCTCAGGGCCAGACTATTTATGAACAGCTGAACGCCCTGCTGCGCAAAATGGCCGGTGAGCCGGAGAACATCGCCTTCCTGACGAAGGATATGCACATCCTGCCCTACTTCCACGGCAACCGCTCACCGCGCGCTAACCCGACGCTGACCGGCGTCATCAGCGGGCTGAAACTTTCCCGCACGCCGGAAGATATGGCCCTGCAATACCTGGCCACGATTCAGGCCATCGCGCTCGGCACCCGCCATATTATCGAAACCATGAACCACAGCGGCTACACCATCGACACCGTCATGGCGAGCGGCGGCGGCACCAAAAATCCAATCTTCGTTCAGGAACACGCCAACGCCACCGGCTGCGCCATGCTGCTGCCGGAAGAGAGCGAGGCGATGCTGCTGGGCAGCGCAATGATGGGCACCGTGGCGGCAGGCGTGTTTGACTCCTTCCCCGAAGCCATGTCGGTGATGAGCCGCATCGGTAAAACGGTCACGCCGCAAACCAACCGCATCAAGCAGTACTACGACCGCAAATACAAAGTGTTCCACGAGATGTATCTCGACCACATGAAGTATCGCCAGCTGATGCAGGAGGATGCATGAGCGCCTCCTGGCAACAGGCCGTCAACGCGTGGGAAACCTGCAGCCGCGAACTTGCGGCGCTGGAACACCATCTGGATGAGCCGCAGTGGCTCGCCTTGCTGGCCGAACTGAGAAACTGCAAAGGCAAGATTGTGGTCACCGGCGTAGGCACCTCCGGCATCGCGGCGAGAAAAATTGCCCATATGCTCGCCTGCGTGGAGCGCCCGGCGATTTATCTCAGCGCGACGGATGCAGCCCATGGCGATTTAGGTTTTTTACGTGAAGACGATCTGATGATTATGCTTTCGCGCGGCGGAAACTCTGATGAGCTAACGCGCCTGCTGCCGGGGCTGGAAACCCGAAAAGTACCGCTGATCAGCGTCACTGAGAATCCGAACTCGGCCATCGCCAAAGCGGCCAGGCTGGTGATATCCACCGGCGTGAAGAAGGAAATGGATCCGCTGAACATGCTGGCGACCACGTCGATAATCCTGGCGCTGGCGATTTTTGATGCCGCCTGCGCCTGCCTGATGAGCGAGAGCGGCTACTCGAAAGAGACGCTGCTGGCGGTTCATCCCGGTGGAGACGTCGGGCTGACGCTCAGCCAGCGGAAATAAAAAAGGCTCCCAATCGGGAGCCTTCTACATTTCAGCTTAACGGTTATGCGTAAACCGGGAAGCGGGCACAGATATCCAGCACTTTACCTTTGACGCGCTCGATCACCGCTTCGTCATTGATGTTGTCCAGAACGTCACACATCCAGCCAGCCAGCTCTTTCACTTCTGCTTCTTTGAAACCGCGGCGAGTGACAGCCGGAGAACCGATACGGATACCGGAAGTCACGAACGGGCTCTTCGGATCGTTTGGCACGCTGTTTTTGTTCACGGTGATGTTGGCGCGGCCCAGGGCAGCGTCAGCTTCTTTACCGGTCAGGTTTTTGTCCACCAGATCCAGCAGGAACAGGTGGTTTTCAGTCCCGCCGGAGACCACTTTGTAGCCACGGTTCAGGAACACTTCCACCATCGCTTTGGCGTTTTTGGCAACCTGCTGCTGGTAAACCTTGAACTCTGGCTCCATGGCTTCTTTCAGCGCCACGGCTTTGGCCGCGATAACGTGCATCAGCGGGCCGCCCTGCGCGCTTGGGAATACGGCAGAGTTCAGTTTCTTATAAAGATCTTCGTCGCCGCCCTTCGCCAGGATCAGGCCACCGCGTGGACCCGCCAGGGTTTTGTGGGTGGTGGTGGTCACAACGTGAGCGTGTGGCACCGGGTTCGGGTAAACGTCTGCGGCAATCAGACCCGCAACGTGTGCCATGTCAACGAACAGGTAAGCACCGATGCTGTCTGCGATTTCACGCATTTTTGCCCAGTCAACCACGCCGGAGTAGGCAGAGAAGCCGCCGATGATCATCTTCGGCTTGTGCTCTTTAGCCTGCTTAGCCATGTCTTCGTAGTCAATTTTACCGGACTCATCAATACCGTAAGGAATGATGTTGTACAGTTTGCCGGAGAAGTTAACCGGGGAGCCGTGAGTCAGGTGGCCGCCCTGCGCCAGATTCATACCCAGCACGGTATCGCCCGGCTGCAGCAGCGCGGTGTATACCGCGAAGTTAGCCTGGGAGCCGGAGTGCGGCTGCACGTTCGCATAGTCTGCGCCAAACAGCTCTTTGGCACGGTCGATAGCCAGCTGCTCGACGATATCCACATATTCGCAACCGCCGTAGTAGCGCTTGCCTGGGTAACCTTCAGCATATTTGTTTGTCAGCTGAGAACCCTGAGCCTGCATCACGCGCGGGCTGGTGTAGTTTTCGGAGGCGATCAGTTCAATGTGCTCTTCCTGACGTACTTTCTCTTGCTCCATGGCCTGCCACAGCTCGGCATCATAATCGGCAATGTTCATTTCACGCTTTAACATTCGCATCTCCTGACTCAGCTAACGGTAAAAATTTTACTGCAATGAGGGGGCCCTTTTGGGCGACGGGCAACAGTGTAAACCGAAACCCTTCCCGGTGATAGGGCTTGACAGAGGTTTTTACGCAAACGATTACCCAGGCATGAAATCAGGCTTTCAGGCAATAAAAGAAGCGCTTTTTTGCCGGATATTTCTTCATCAACGAGATGCGTATTTTTCATGTTCTGTGACCTCAGTCGTTAACAACGATAACCCATTTACAACATAAGGCCATTTCTATAAGATGCATTTAAAATGCAATTTATACACTACGCTGTTTATGGAGACCGCCATGCTAGACGCACAAACCATCGCCGTTGTTAAGTCGACTATCCCTCTGCTGGCCGCCACCGGCCCCAAGCTCACCGCCCACTTCTACGAGCGTATGTTCAGCCATAACCCTGAGCTGAAAGAGATTTTTAATATGAGCAACCAGCGCAACGGCGACCAGCGTGAAGCGCTGTTCAACGCTATTTGCGCCTATGCGGCAAACATTGAAAACCTGGCCGCGCTGCTGCCTGCCGTGGAGAAAATCGCCCAGAAGCACACCACCTTCCAGATCCAACCCGAGCAGTACAACATCGTGGGCGGCCACCTGCTGGCAACCCTGGACGAGATGTTCAGCCCGGGGCAGGAAGTGCTGGACGCGTGGGGTAAAGCCTACGGCGTGCTGGCTCAGGTCTTCATTAACCGCGAGTCGGAGATTTACCAGGATAACGCCGCTAAGCAGGGCGGTTGGGAAGGCACTCGTCCCTTCACCATCGTTGAGAAAAAGGAACAAAGCTCGCTGATCGCCAGCTTTGAACTGATTCCGCTCGACGGCGGCCCGGTGGCAGATTACCAGCCAGGACAATACCTTGGCGTCTGGCTGAAGCCCGCCGGTTTCCCGCATCAGGAAATTCGCCAGTATTCTTTGACCCGCCAGCCGAACGGTAAAAGCTACCGTATCGCCGTGAAGCGTGAAGATAAGGGCATGGTCTCAAACTGGCTGCACAATCACGCTCAGGCCGGGGATCGGGTGCATCTTGCCTCGCCGGCAGGGGATTTTTTCATGGACGTTAAACCAGAAACGCCGGTGACGCTGATCTCCGCAGGCGTGGGCCAAACGCCAATGCTTGCGATGCTGGATACGCTGGCGAACAGCGGCCATCAGGCACAGGTAAACTGGCTGCACGCTGCCGAACACGGCGGGGTCCACGCGTTCAACGAGGAAGTGAAAGGGCTTGGCGCTAAGCTGCCGAAGTTTGAAAGCCACGTCTGGTACCGCGAGCCGTCCGCAGAGGATCGTGAACTGGCGCGCTTTAACCGCACGGGGTTGATGAACTTGCTGGAAATTGAAGGGAAATTAAGCGACCCGGCGATGCAGTTTTATCTCTGCGGCCCGATCAACTTTATGCGTTTTGCCGCAGAACAGCTGGTGAAGATTGGCGTGGATAAAGACAGCATTCACTATGAGTGTTTTGGCCCGCACAAGGTGATGTAGTTCAGTACGGATGCCCCTCACCCCAGCCCTCTCCCCAAAGGGGCGAGGGGGTAAAGGACAGATTCTGCCCAAGGGTGAGGGTAAAAATCTACATCAAATCGCCGCGTCGTCTTCTTCACCGGTACGGATACGCACCACGCGCGCCACATCGAAGACGAAAATCTTGCCGTCGCCGATCTTGCCGGTCTGAGCCGTACGAATAATGGTATCCACGCAGGTATCAACGATGTCGTCGGTGACCACGATTTCAATTTTTACTTTCGGCAGAAAATCCACCATGTACTCGGCACCGCGGTACAGTTCGGTGTGCCCTTTCTGACGGCCAAAGCCTTTAACTTCCGTCACCGTCATGCCGGTGATGCCTACTTCAGCCAGCGCTTCACGCACATCGTCCAGTTTGAAAGGTTTAATAATCGCATCAATTTTTTTCATGGTATTACCGGTATCCCCGCGCGGCGTTTTTACTATTAGTAATCGGTTGCTCACACTATCACAGCCTACTCTTTAAAGTCATTGGCCTCGAGTTCATGCCTCGCCAGTAATTTATAGAATTCGGTTCGGTTACGCCCCGCCATACGTGCAGCATGGGTGACATTCCCCTTGGTAATTTGCAGCAGCTTACGTAGATAGTTTAGCTCGAACTGGTTGCGGGCTTCGACAAATGTCGGCAAGGCGGTGTTTTCACCTTCCAGCGCCTGCTCCACCAGCGCTTCGCCAATCACCGGGGCTGAGGTTAGCGCCACGCATTGCTCAATGACGTTCACCAGCTGGCGCACGTTACCCGGCCAGCTCGCCGTCATCAGGCGCTTCATGGCATCGGTCGAGAAACTACGAACGAACGGCTTATGCCTGTCGGCGGACTGACGTAATAAATGATTCGCCAGCAGCGGGATATCTTCAGCACGTTCGTGCAAGGCAGGGATTTTCAGGTTCACGACATTAAGGCGATAGAAGAGATCTTCACGAAACTCGCCGCGCTCCATCGCTTTAGGCAGGTCCCGGTGCGTGGCGGAGATAATGCGCACGTCAATGTCCAGGTCGCGGTTGCTGCCCAGCGGACGAACTTTCCGCTCCTGCAGGACACGCAGCAGCTTAACCTGGAGCGGAATCGGCATATCACCGATTTCATCGAGAAACAGGGTTCCGCCTTCCGCCGCCTGGAACAGCCCTTCACGGCTGCTGACCGCGCCGGTAAACGCCCCGCGCGCATGACCAAACAGCTCGGACTCCAGCAGCTGCTCCGGCAACGCGCCACAGTTAATGGCGATAAAAGCTTTTTTACTGCGTGGGCTGGCGTTGTGTATCGCCTGAGCCAGGATCTCTTTCCCGGTCCCGCTTTGCCCGTTAATCAACACGCTGACGTCCGACTGCGCCACCATGCGAGCCTGTTCGAGCAGGCGCTGCATAATTGGGCTGCGGGTCACAATGGTATCCCGCCACATGTCATCTCCGGCAATGACCGTATGCTCCAGCGCATTGTCGATGGCCTGATAGAGCGCATCTCTGTCTACCGGTTTAGTCAGGAAGCTGAACACGCCCTGCTGGGTCGCCGCCACGGCATCCGGAATGGAACCGTGGGCGGTCAGAATGATCACCGGCAATCCCGGCTGACCTTTTTGGATCTCCGCGAACAGCGCCATGCCGTCCATTTCATCCATTCTGAGATCGCTAATCACCAGATCGATTTTTTCTCGCGCAAGGACCTTCAGCCCTTCGGCGCCGCTTTCCGCCGTGGTGACCGTATAGCCCTCGCTCGAAAGGCGCATTCCCAGCAGCTTGAGCAGGCCAGGATCGTCATCCACTAACAATAAGCGCGCGGGTTTCCTTTGCGTCATGGTTTTGCCTCCGGCTGCGATTTGTTTGAAGCGTCGTCATCGTTGTCGTCCGAACTGTGCGTGTCCGGCACTAAATTGCTTCCCGGCTTGCGGCTTGAAAGCTGACGTTCAATATCGGTAAGGTTTTCCAGCTTGCGCGTGGTGAGGTCAAGCTGGCTGCGCAGGCGCTGCTGCTGCTCGCGCAGCGTATCCAGCTCGCCGTCGGTTGATTGCTGAAGCTTGCTGTAGCGCGTGCGCTCATCCGAGAGTTTGAGCAAAGAAGACTGGCCGTCGCGCCAAATCTCAAACAGAGAACGGACCTGCACCGGCACCTCATGGGTCATGGTGTCGAGCTGGGTCATGTAGCGGCGGCGCTCGGTCGGGGTAATTTTAGCCGTAGAGAGCAAAATGCCGCGCTTGAACGTATCCTGCCAGGTTTCTGCCGGCCACTGCCGAGCTTCCGCCCTGGCTTCTGCCGGCGGCAGGCGCTGGGCGCAGTCCATGCCGCGCAGCCAGTAAAGTGGATTGCTGCTGACGTCATGCCCCGTCAGCGCCCATATTTCGGCGCAGTCCGTGGACAGGTAATCAGGAATTTGTTGTTCCGGGATATGCGGTTTGTGGGCCTCGTCAAGGCTGCTGGAAACGCTTTTGGCCACGCAGCCCGTCAGCAGTGCGGCACCTGCCAGTGCGCCGGATACCCAGCAAATGAGGCGAGGCAAAGCCCCGCGGCGTGGCTCACGCAATAAAAGTACTTTCATCGTTTTAATCATTCTCAGGGAAAACCGGTAATTCGATACGGAAACAAACTTCCGCGCTGTTAGCGTTAATCAGGCTAAGCTTTCCGTGCATGCGTCGAATGCAATCCCTGGCGATACTCAGTCCCAGGCCACTTCCCTTTACCGAACCCTTCCGCTGGTGACTACCCTGGAAGAAAGGCTCAAAAATCATCTCTTGTTCCGTCGCCGGAATCGGTTCGCCGGTATTCGCGACCTCAATGTGCAACATCGCGCCAACCTGCGAACTACGGAGATAAATGGTACCGGATTCACTGCCATAGTGCACCGCATTGGAGTAGAGATTATCCAGCACGCTCATCAGCAGAGTCGTTTCTGCCAGGCAGGCTTTCGGGCTTAGCTGAATCTCGGTATGCATCATTTTAGCTCTCGCCGGCAGGCTGTGCGCAGAGATAACCATTTCTAGCAGCGGGGCCAGCTCGACCTTTTCCAGCGTTATCGCGGCGTCCGCCAGCTTGCGGTTATAGTCCAGCAGCTGTTCAATCAGCCTTTGCAGATGGCGGCTGCTGCTGTCGAGTATGGCCACAACCTCTTTCTGGTCGGCATTTAGCGGCCCGGCAACCTGATCGGCAAGCAGTTCCGTCCCTTCCCGCATGCTGGCAAGAGGCGTTTTTAATTCATGGGAAAGATGGCGGAGAAATTCATGCCGCTGGGATTCAAGCCAGGCCAGGCGCTCGCTAAGCCAGACAATGCGCTGCCCCACGGAGCGTAGCTCTCTTGGCCCTTTAAACACCTCGCTATTGCCAAGCGTACGCCCTTCCCCCAGCCGATTGATCATCCGTTCAATGCCTTTGACCGGGCCGATAATCATACGGGTGAAGATGATAACCAGGCCAAGGCTCAGCAGAAACAGCACCAGCGCCTGCCAGCCGAAGAACTGGCCTCGCTCGGCGATTTCCTGCTGAAGCTGTTGCCCACGGGAGAACACCACCGTCCTGGTCGCCTGAACCATTTCGGCATTGGCCGAAGCAAACTGTTCAAGCTGGTTCGCCGCCGCGGCTTCTGGCCCGCTGTTTTTACATTTTAGTTCGGTAAGGTCGCTCAATGACTGACTGAGCGATTGATAAAGCCTGGGATCGGGTAGAACAGATGAATGGGCTTCGAGCATTTGAGCATAGCGCTGGCGCTGGCCCTGATACAGTTGAGCAAGGCGGGAGTCATCCAGCACGCAGTATTGCCGGTAGCTGCGCTCCATTTCCAGAGCAATATTGGTCATCGCCTCGCTGCGGCGAGCGTCAATCAGCGTGGTGCGGTTAGTCAGCGCGGCCTGGGCGCTTAGCGCGTTCAGGCTTTGCCAGGCCTGCCAGGCAAGCACCAGCAGCGGTACCAGCACTAATAAGAAGGCCATCATGACAAGCTGGCGCAAAGATCGAGGGAAAAAATGCCACTGGTTCAATAGCTTCATCTCACATTACCTGTATGACACGATGCTAGCCGCGATTGCGCGTGGTGGAAAGATGAGTTTGCCAGAAACAATAAAGGCAGGGTCAAAAACCCTGCCTTTACTTAGGAATTAGGTGGTGCCTTACTCAACGTTTCGCCCGGAGCATGATAAGCCCGAAGGCATTTATCAAATATTGGACGGCAGGCACCTTTTTGTGCGTCATTCGGCGGTTTATGTAGTCTGTCTGAGAAGACGCTGACATAAGAGATTGAATGAGCCACTGGCTGTTATTAAGCAGGTATCGTGCCAACTTTAACTAAATGAAACTAACATATTGTTTTAATTGATATTAATTGATTAACGCAAAGAATATATTGTGACTGTTTTTTATTCTTAGTGTCGCCATTTTGCAACACTCTTTAACAACAACCACCAAACCAATAAATATCAATGACTTAAACGTCTCCTTTTGGAGACACATTAAAAGTGGATATGTCGGGATTTAGTGACAAAAAAGCCCCTCACCCTGGCCCTCCCCCCAGAGGGGCGAGGGAAACGGATCGGAGCCTTTCAACTTTTTTCCCCCTCTCCCTTTTAGGGAGAGGGCGGGGTGAGGGTAATCAGCCCAGCTGTTTACGCGCGTTACGGAAAATGCGCATCCACGGGCTGTCTTCGCCCCACTCTGCCGGGTGCCAGGAGTTGCTCACGGTGCGGAACACACGCTCAGGGTGCGGCATCATGATTGTCACACGGCCGCTTTCGTTACTCACTGCCGTTATCCCGTTCGGTGAACCGTTCGGGTTAGCCGGATAGGTTTCCGTCACGTTCGCGAAGTTATCCACGAAGCGCAGCGCCACCAGCCCTTTGCTCTCAAGCGCGGCGAGATGAGCGGCATCACGGACTTCCACGCGACCTTCACCGTGAGAAACCGCGATAGGCATATGCGAACCAGCCATGCCCTGCAGCAGCAGCGATGGGCTTGAAGTCACTTCAACCAGGCTGAAGCGCGCTTCAAAGCGATCGGACTGGTTACGCACAAAGCGCGGCCACAAATCACTGCCTGGAATCAGTTCACGCAGGTTGGACATCATCTGACAGCCGTTACAGACGCCAAGCGCCAGCGTTTCCGGGCGATGGAAGAAGGTTTCAAACTCATCGCGCACGCGAGCGTTGAACAGGATGGACTTCGCCCAGCCTTCCCCTGCACCCAGCACGTCGCCGTAAGAGAAGCCGCCGCAGGCCACCAGCGTGTGGAAACTTTCCAGACCGGTGCGGCCCGCCAGCAGGTCACTCATGTGAACGTCAATGGCGTCAAAGCCAGCACGGTGGAAGGCGGCAGCCATCTCAACGTGGGAGTTAACGCCCTGCTCGCGCAGGATAGCCACTTTAGGGCGCGCGCCGGTTGCGATGAACGGCGCGGCAATATCTTCTTTGATATCAAAGTTCAGCTTCACGTTAAGGCCAGGATCGTTGTCGTTAGCCTTCGCGTTGTGCTCTTCGTCGGCACAGGCCGGGTTATCACGCAGGCGCTGCATCTGCCAGGTGGTTTCTGCCCACCACATACGCAGCGTGGTACGACTTTCGCTGAACACCGCATGACCGTCAGCGCTGATGGTGAACCGGTCACCTTCAACGGCCTTACCGAGATAATGCACGCAATCCGCCAGGCCGTGTTCGGCCAACAGCGCCTCCACGCCCTCACGATCTTCGGCACGAACCTGGATAACGCCACCCAGCTCTTCGTTAAACAATGCGGCCAGGCGATCGCTGCCGAGGCCTGCGATGTCAACATCCACGCCGCAGTGGCCGGTAAAGGCCATTTCCGCCAGGGTGACCAGCAGGCCGCCGTCGGAGCGGTCGTGCCAGGCCAGCAGTTTGCGATCTGCAACCAGCGCCTGCATCGCGTCCCAGAAGCCTTTAAGCTGCTCAACGCTGCGCACGTCCGCTGGCTTGTCACCCAACTGGCGGTAAACCTGAGACAGCGCGGTGGCGCCCAGCGCGTTGTGGCCTTTGCCTAAATCGATCAGCAGCAGGGCGTTATCTTCGGTGCCAAGCTGCGGAGTCACGGTGCCACGCACGTCTTCCACGCGGGCAAACGCGGTAATCACCAGCGACAGCGGAGAAGTCATCTCGCGCTGCTCGTTACCTTCCTGCCAGCGGGTTTTCATCGACATGGAGTCTTTGCCAACCGGGATGGTTATCCCCAGCGCCGGACAAAGCTCTTCGCCAACGGCCTTAACCGCTTCATACAGACCAGCGTCTTCACCAGGGTGACCGGCTGCGGCCATCCAGTTTGCAGACAGTTTGATGCGCTTCAGGGAACCGATTTGGGTTGCCGCGATGTTGGTTAATGCTTCGCCTACGGCCAGGCGACCGGAAGCCGCAAAGTCCAGCAGCGCAACTGGCGCACGTTCGCCGATAGACATCGCTTCGCCGTAGTAGCTATCCAGGCTGGCGGTGGTGACCGCGCAGTTTGCGACCGGGATCTGCCACGGGCCAACCATCTGATCGCGGGACACCATACCGGTTACCGTACGGTCGCCGATGGTCACGAGGAAGGTTTTTTCAGCCACCGTCGGCAGATGCAGAACGCGTTTCACCGCATCGGCAATGGAGATCTCGCTGCTGTTGAAGACTTCACCTTTGGCTTTCAGCGTCTCGACGTTACGCTCCATCTTCGGCGTTTTGCCGAGCAGCACGTCCAGCGGCATATCAATAGGCTGATTATCAAAGTGGCTGTCGTTGAGCGTCAGGTGCTGTTCGGTGGTGGCTTCCCCAATCACCGCATACGGCGCGCGCTCGCGGCGGCAAAGTTCGTCAAACAGCGGCAGCTGCTCTGGCGCAACGGCCAGCACGTAGCGCTCCTGGGATTCGTTACACCAGACTTCAAGCGGGCTCATGCCCGGCTCGTCGTTAAGAATGTCGCGCAGTTCAAAGCGGCCGCCGCGGCCACCATCGCTGACCAGCTCAGGCATGGCGTTAGACAGGCCACCCGCGCCAACGTCGTGGATAAACAGAATCGGGTTGTCTTCGCCCATCTGCCAGCAGCGGTCGATCACTTCCTGACAGCGGCGTTCCATTTCCGGGTTATCACGCTGAACGGAAGCAAAATCTAAATCGGCATCGGACTGGCCGGATGCCATAGACGACGCTGCACCGCCGCCGAGGCCGATGTTCATCGCCGGGCCACCCAGCACAATCAGCTTAGCGCCAGGGGTGATTTCGCCCTTCTGCACATGGTCGGCCCGGATGTTACCGATGCCGCCGGCGAGCATGATAGGTTTGTGGTAGCCGCGCAGCTCTACGCCGTTGTGGCTGTTAACCTGCTCTTCGTAGGTACGGAAGTAGCCGGTCAGCGCCGGACGGCCAAATTCGTTGTTGAATGCCGCCCCGCCCAGTGGGCCTTCGGTCATGATATCCAGCGCGGTAACGATGCGGTCTGGCTTACCAAAATCCTGTTCCCACGGCTGTTCAAAGCCTGGAATACGCAGGTTGGAAACGGAGAAACCGACCAGGCCAGCTTTTGGCTTGGCACCGCGCCCGGTAGCGCCTTCGTCACGGATTTCACCGCCGGAACCCGTTGCTGCACCCGGCCACGGGGAGATAGCGGTCGGGTGGTTGTGGGTTTCAACCTTCATCAGGATATGCGCCTCTTCCTGATGGAAGTCGTAGCGCCCCGCCTCACGATCGGCGAAGAAGCGCCCCACGGCTGAACCTTCCATGACCGCCGCGTTGTCTTTATAGGCAGACAGCACGTAATCCGGCGTTTTCTCGAAGGTATTTTTGATCATCTTGAACAGGGACTTCGGCTGCTTCTGCCCGTCGATAATCCAGTCGGCGTTAAAGATTTTATGGCGACAGTGTTCGGAGTTCGCCTGAGCAAACATGTACAGTTCGATGTCGTTCGGGTTGCGGCCAAGCTTGCTGAACGCATCCTGCAGGTAGTCGATTTCGTCTTCCGCCAGCGCCAGGCCCAGACGGATATTCGCCTCCACCAGCGCGTTACGCCCTTTGCCGAGCAGGTCAACGCTCTGCACCGGAGCGGGCTGCTGCCGGGTAAACAGCTGCTGCGCATCGTTCAGAGAGGTAAACACGCTCTCCATCATGCGGTCGTGCAGCAGCGCGGCAACGTCCTGCAGCTGTTCGGCGGTCAGCGTGCTGCCGGTAACGTACCAGGCCACGCCGCGCTCAAGGCGCTTAATCTGTGGCAGATCGCAGTTGTGGGCAATGTCGGTGGCTTTAGAAGACCAGGGGGAGATGGTGCCAGGGCGCGGGGTGACCAGCAGCAAGGTTCCTTCAGGCGCATGTTCTGCGAGAGTTGGACCATACTTCAACAGCCGCTGCAGGCGAGCAAGCTCATCAGCGTTCAGCGGAGCTTCGAGGTCGGCAAAATGAACATACTCGGCATAAATGTCGCTTACCGGGAGGTTAGCATCGTTAAAACGGGCCAGGAGTTTGTTAATACGAAATGCCGAAAGAGCAGGCGAACCACGCAGAATTTCCATCATTAAAGATCTCTCGTCTTCAGGGCGAAGGGGGGAAAACGGGCGTCATTATAGAGAATCCTCCGCCGTGACGAAACCGTTTGCGTAGAAATAACAGCAGAAGTTTTTATTGCACGAAAAGTAAACGATATATTCTTAAAAGTTGCTTACTGGCGTTTTCTTACGCAAAATGCGCCTCATTCACTCACGGGGTTCAGACAAATCATGTTTATTGTTGGCTAAGGCTTATCCTGCTGCAGAATGTTATCTATTTGAAAAGAATAAAGATTAATTATCTGCTTATCGGTATCGTCACCTTGTTGCTGGCAGTGGCATTATGGCCCTCCATTCCAGGTTTCAATCAGGCCGAAAACCGTATCGCCGCGATAAAAGCGCGGGGGGTTCTGCGCGTCAGTACCATTTCATCGCCGCTCACCTGGACGATGATTAACGGCAAGGCGACCGGACTTGATTATGAGCTCGCCAGCGAGTTTGCAGATTACCTGGGCGTGAAGCTCAAAGTCGTGGTACGGCCAAACATCAACGCGTTGTTCGACGACCTGGACAATGACAAAGCCGACCTGCTTGCCGCCGGGCTGGTGTATAACTCGCGCCGCAGCAGCGATTACCAGGCAGGGCCAACCTATTACTCGGTTTCGCAGCAAATGGTTTACCGCGTGGGCAGCCCACGTCCGAAGTCACTTGGCGGCGTCAAACCTTCGCAGCTGGTGCTCTCTTCCGGCCAGGCTGTGGTGAGCGATCTGCAAAAGCTAAAGGAAAGCCAGTATCCCGATCTTAGTTGGAGCATTGACGCCAAACAGACCAGTAATCAGCTTCTGCAGCAGGTGGTGGACGGTAATATCGCCTTTACTATCTCTGATAGTATCGCCATCAGTATTTTCCAGCGCGTACATCCTCAGCTGGCCGTCGCTCTGGACGTGACCGATGAACAGCCTGTTACCTGGTTTTCGGCGCGTGACGGCGACGACAGCATGAGCGCCGCCCTGCTCGATTTCTACAATCAGATTAGCAGCAACGGCACACTGGCAAGGCTTGAGGAAAAATATCTCGGCCATATCGGTGATTTTGATTACGTCGATACCCGAACCTTCCTGAATGCGGTGGATGCAGTTCTGCCGGACCTTCAGCCGCTGTTTGAAAAATACGCCGACGAAATCGACTGGCCGCTGCTGGCCGCAATCTCCTATCAGGAATCCCACTGGGATACCCACGCTACTTCGCCAACCGGCGTGCGCGGGATGATGATGTTGACGAAAAATACAGCACAGAGTCTTGGGGTCGTCGACAGGCTGGATGCAGAGCAAAGCATCAGCGGCGGCAGCCGTTATCTGAAAGATATGATGAGCAAAGTGCCGAGCTCAGTCCCGGAATACGAACGCATCTGGTTCGCGCTGGCGGCCTACAACATGGGCTATGCCCATATGCTCGATGCTCGTCAGCTGACGGCAAAACAGAAAGGCAACCCGGACAGCTGGGCCGATGTGAAGACACGCCTGCCGCTGCTTAGCCTTAAGCCTTATTACAGCAAAACAACCTATGGATATGCTCGTGGACACGAGGCTTACGCGTATGTGGAAAACATCCGCAAGTATCAGCTTAGTCTGGAAGGGTATTTACAGGAGAAAGAGAAAAAAACGGCTCAGGTGGACAAATTTGCCGAGGCTTACCCTGCGGTCGCCCCGATAGAGCTGGCTAATCCGACCTATGGGCCTTTTCCTTTAGGGCCTTTTTCTCAAGACGACGAGCGCGAAAAAAATCGCTCAGCATGGCTGAGCACTCTGACGCGAGCACCCCTTCACTGACCTGCACCTGATGGTTCATCCCGGGATGGCCGAGTACGTCCATCAGCGAACCAATTGCGCCCGTTTTGGCGTCACGCGCGCCAAACACTAAGCGGCCAATGCGGCTGTGCACCATCGCCCCTGCGCACATGACGCAAGGTTCAAGCGTGACGTAGAGCGTGGTATCCAGCAGACGATAGTTTTGCAGCACCAGTCCGCCCTGGCGAAGCGCCATAATTTCAGCATGGGCCGTAGGGTCGTGACGGCCTATAGGGCGATTCCAGCCTTCACCAATGACCTGGTTGTTATGCACCAGCACCGCGCCGACGGGCACTTCACCTTCATCCCACGCCCGCTGAGCGAGGGTCAGGGCATGACGCATCCAGTGTTCATGGGTAAATTCTGTCTCTGACACAACGCTCTCCGCGGCATAAGTGGGCGGCGCATTATACACACCGCTTAACGGATTCAAAACGCCCTACTCGAGCTGCTGCAACTCTCCCTGCGGCGTGACGCGCCAGCGATGCTCGCAGAAATACAGCAGCGGATTGTCCTGATGGCTGTCGCTGTAGCCGCTGTAAAGCCGCAGCGGGGCTCCTATGTGCTGCTCCAGCTGAACCACTTTTTCATGGCCGAGGCAGCGAAGGGTAACAATCCACCCTCCATAGCCTCGTGCAATCTGCGTGGCAATCACCTTCACCTCCGGCAGCCACGGCGTATCAAAATAGACCTTCTCAACCAACGGCTGAGGCGAGCCTGTAATCAGCCAGACGTCAGCATTCGCGCTGTGCAAATAGTCCGTCAGCCGCTGCTGGACAACGGGAAATGCCTTCACCTTCTTGCGAAACCAGACTGCGAAATCGCTCTGCAGTTGCTGCAGGCGAGCCTCACTTCGCCCAAACGTCGCGCCCCACAGCAGCAGGCTCATCGGCTGGCGGGCAGCGCTACCTTGAATAAGCATCATGCCTCCGACCAGAGGCAGCAGTAAAACCACCAGCAGCGCGTTCAACGGCAGACGGCGCAGGAGGTAAAACAGAAAACTGCCGAACATGTCCTGCTGATGTAAGGTGCCATCCAAATCAAAAAAGACGACGCGGCGCGGGTGGTGGGTAGTCAATACGGGCTCCTTTAAGACTCGCGTTCACAAAATTATGCTCCCTTAAAGCCTAACAGATAGCCTCATGGTTTTCCGCGAGCAATCCTGGCCCGCAGCCCACGACACATCAGAATATTTAATTCGGTAACATTGCTCTATAATGGAATTTATAATTCGCTCAGATGCTTATACAGGCAAGTCGTTATCGGAATTGCCGTCCCGGAGGTGAAATGAACTGTTTACTGCGCATTCGAAGCCGTTACGCCATGCTGGCCCAGAGTGACCGCAAGCTGGCCGACTTTCTGCTCGCCGAGCCCGATCGTGCACGCCATCTCAGTTCACAGCAGCTGGCGGAAGAAGCCGGCGTCAGCCAGTCCAGCGTCGTAAAATTCGCGCAGAAGCTCGGGTTCAAAGGCTTTCCAGCGATGAAGCTGGCCATCAGCGAAGCGCTCGCCAGCGGCCAAAATCCTAACTCCGTGCCGGTGCATAACCAAATTTTAGGGGATGACCCGCTGCGGCTTGTTGGGGAGAAGTTGATTAAAGAGAATATCGCGGCGATGCACGCCACGCTGGATATCAATGCGGAAGAGAAGCTGCTGGCGAGCGTTTCACTGCTGCGCAATGCGCGGCGCGTGATGCTGGTGGGAATAGGCGCCTCTGGCCTTGTAGCGAAGAATTTTTCGTGGAAGTTAATGAAGATTGGCATTCACGCCGTCGCCGAGCAGGATATGCATGCCCTACTGGCAACCGTACAGGCAATGACGCCGGAAGACGTGCTGCTCGCCATTTCCTATTCGGGCGAGCGCCGGGAGATAAATCTGGCCGCCGATGAAGCGCTTAACGCAGGCGCGAAAATCCTCGCCATTACCGGATTCACGCCTAACGCTTTACAGCAACGCGCCAGCCTGTGTCTCTACACCATCGCAGAAGAACAGGCGACGCGTAGCGCGGCCATCTCCTCCACTAGCGCCCAGATGATGCTGACAGACCTGCTATTTATGGCGCTGGTGCAGCAGGATCTGGAAAACGCGCCGGAGCGGATTCGCCAGAGCGAGGCGTTGGTGAGGAAGCTGGTTTAGGGAGAAATTGACACAGGGATAGAACTCCCGGCAATCAATAATACTATTGGATGATAATATCACCCAATGTTTCCGGCTACTCAACATCAGAGCTGTTAATTCTCAATCTACGATCACATATAAAAAACCTTCGTTTTAGGTAACATCCATAGCGCTATCGTTAATCACATAAGGAAGGTAGAAAAGCCACAACCAAACCCGAAAGGAAGAAGGATGAGCACAAACGATCTGACCACCGTTGAACTGGGAAAAATTCGTGCCGAAATCGCAAAGCGGTTAGCATCAACCTCAAAGCTAAACAGAAAATCAGCGTGGTACCAATTGTCATGCAGCCGTAACGGCCTTCCTGCTCAAACCGATTTGACACGGAGTTCTTTCGGGGGCTTTTAAGAGGTTAATTATACGGCTAGTCGAAGAATACTCGCCCCACTCCAGCACAACTTTAAGCGCGAGAAATCGAGCCAGGATACTCTTGTAACCAAATAGCAGATCTGGCAGGTGTTGCTAGCAAAAACTGCTGGGGAAAATACACAGATGGCGCAAAACCGCGTATCATATCCCTCCACATCCTCTTCTTCATAGATACTCAGTGGGCTCGAAAATACTGGGAAAAATGCACGATATTGGTGCTAAGGTTTAAACACAAAAATGATTAGATATTATTTTTACTTGCTCAAGAAAAAATTAGAACCCAAAAAAGCCAGGTTATTTTTCAATACATCATATTCGTCTCGGAGAAAGAAAAACAAGATACTCTCTAAGGCCGGAATTAAAATTGATAATAAATCATCTATAGTAGCGCCTTTTTATTTTGAATTTGGAAATATACATTTTTCCGGTGAAGTGCTTGTTAATGTTGGATGTAACTTCCTTGATAATGAGATGATAACAATAAAAACAGGAACCATGATTGGCCCCAACGTAACGTTAACCACGGTCAGTCACCATGTAGAACCGGCTTTGCGACATGGTGTAAACATTCTAGCTCCGATAAACATAGGGGAAAACGTATGGATCGGCGCAGGTGCCGTCGTGTTGCCCGGCATAACTATTGGAGATAACAGCGTTATTGCTGCGAACAGCGTTGTAACAACAAATGTTCCCGCTAACTCCATGTATGCTGGAACACCTGCTATATACAAAAGAGATCTAAGCTAATGCTGGATAGCCTATCCAACATTAATTTTTTACGCTGAAACACCAGGCCTTACCATTCCATTTCTGATAGACCCCATCGGGAGATAAAGAGGTTGAGTGGTCAGGTAAAGGGCCAATTTCTGTGACAGTGATTGCATTGCCTGTTCTGGTGTCATAAACAGTTTTGCTCCGATGATCCTCTACCAGAGTCCAGAGCAATTTTTTTTCATCAAAAATCGCCACATGATTATCTGGAATTTTCGGCGGTTCAATGTCTGTGCAATATGCTGGTAACCCAGTATGTGGCGCTATATAAGCATCACCAGCACCGATAAACTCTTGGGTATCTGCACGCAGATTATAAATTTTAATAGTTTGTGCTGCTTCATTCATTTTAAATGACATAATTATTTATCCAGATTTATAACCGGAAAATTATGCAAGCTTCACAATGTAGTTAAATGCCATATTTTTTACGGTGTTTTCTGTATTACCGACAGCATCAACAGTGACGGTATGGCCATGGCTACCGGCAGCATCCGTTGAAGATACTGTGGTATTTATTCCCATCATAAATCCCGTTATTCACTGGTACCTTCCATTCATAAGCTGGGTAATTTTGAATAGCATGAGAATGCTGACCTTGCGCATCTGTTCCTTTAGTTCCCAAGTCGGTAGCCGCTGCACTCGCCGTGTGGTTATGCAATTTAATACCGTCAGCTTCAGCGCAGAGGACAGCACGCCCGTTAACGGGCTTACCTTTTATCATCTGCCCACGCATATCTGGGATAACGGCGTTGGGATAGGCAATCGCAAGGTTGGGATATTGCTCCGGGTCAAATGGCCGGCCTGAAAGCGTAACGGTGGCTTGTTTTGCCACCTGGGTGACCGCATTTTTCAATATGCTGGCAAAATTGTTAATGTCGCCGTCATCCAACACATCTGCATCGGCTACTTCTGAGATAAATTGTGCTAACCCAGCCGCGCAAAATGTTCCCTGGCGCAACGCTTTATTCACCTGAGCGCTGCTGGCCTTACCGCCGGCAAAGCCGCTTAACAGCGCGGGCAAATTTTCCCATTCATTTTACGGCGTGACGTTGGCGTCAGGCCGGGTTGTAAAAGGTTTACACTGATTTGTAGCCATTAGAGTTTCCTCTCCCATGCGCCGTCGTCAAAACCGGCGATATAGTGATTGTTGATATCAAAACCAAAGAATTTGCCGCCCTGAGACGGCGCTTCAACCGAAGGTGTCTGAATATCCCCCGCCCAGACTCCCGCCGCTTGCCGAAACCAGGTCACCAGATGACGTATTGCGCACCACAATAGTGTTCCGTCCCCACATCGCGGAAGAGAGCGTTTGAGCGTTGTAGGCCTGCATCAGCTTTTGTTCACCGGGGAGGTTTTCATCAGCGTCACGGTGAGGGTGTAGCGGCGTAGCCACTGGTTGTTGATAAATTCAGGGTCCGGCGTGATTTCACCGCACTGCAAAAATGTGAGATCCAGCCTGTTCAGCTCGGCGTTGTTTTGCGGCACGTTCAGGCCATCGCGAAATAGAGCAGCCACCGCCTGGGCTCCTGGACCATAAAAGCTGCAGGTGACGTCAACGGATTCGGTGCTTTGCAGCACGCTCTGGTCGCTGTCCTGCGAATGGAAGAAAGGCGTTTCAGCCTGCTTCACGTTGGTAAAAAAGTCACACCAGGTAATGCCAGCTTCCGGCGTGGCGGGCGGTGGATCGCTCCACTTCGCCATCACCATTTCCGGCGGCAGGCCTGATACGCCGACTATCCAGCCTGTAAGATCCGCATCGAGTGCATCGTCGTAGTGTGGCGATGCCCCCAACGGCGTCAGAAAGCCTGGACGCGTGGTGTCATTCATTGATTTCTCCAAAGAAAAACCGCCCGCAGGCGGTTAGGTTCAGGCTTACAGTCCCTTCGCTTGCAGGCGAGCCAAATGGTCGACGTACAGTTTCACTGGGTCGGTGTTGTTGGCGACCACGCCGGCCAGCTGGTTAATGGCATCAACGTGATCCATTGAATAATCCGAGCCAATCACCTTGCCCAGATGGCTGCTGTAGCGGCCGACCAGGCCGTCGTTCTGGAAACGTTCGTTGGTAAACAGGATGGAAAATGCCAGCATGGCGACGTGCAGCGGGTCCAGGTTGTTCATCCCCTGATGCAGCGGGTTGTAGTCGATAATCCCGCTCCATGAGTAGTAGTAAACGCCGTTATCCAGCTCTTTACCCTGGCCGCCCCACTCTGCCGGAAGCCCCTGCGGGTACTTCTTGTTAAAGGCCGCCACCCCTTCGCTGGTCAACGCATCCAGAGCGTCGACGCCGGATTGAGGCAGGCGAGGCTCACCGGCCAGGGCAGAAAGCAGCTGGCCAAAGGCCGACAGCGCTGCATTGGCGATAGACTCCGGCAAGCGCCCCGGCTTCAGCGCCAGGCGAACCAGGTCTGCGACTTCAGAGCCGTGGTTAACGCCGTTCACGGAGGTCACCGAGGCGATAAGATCCGGATGGGTCGCCGCGACGTAACGACAGGCCAGCGGGCCCTGGCTGTGGCCGATCAGGTTAACTTTCGCCGCACCGGTTTCGGCCTGCACTTTACGAACAAACTCAAGCAGCTGTTCACCGCGCATCTCATTGCTGTTCAGCGCGGAAAGCGTGGCGATGTAAACCTTAGCCCCGGCCTTCTCCAGCGCCTCTTTGATGCCGTAGAAATAGGGATAGATCCCGCCGATTTTGTCGAAACCCAACAGGCCGTGAACCAGAACAATCGGGTACTTCAGGGATGTAGACATAGGAATGACCTCTTTGACGTAGGAATAAAAAAGCCTCGAAAATTCGAGGCTTATCTCAGGCACTGATTGCGGATGTACTCCTGCAGCCCCGCTAGCTGCTTGTTGCTCGTTTCGATACGCTCCCGGAGACGGAAATAATCCCGTTCAGCGGCGTCAGTAAGTCCGGGGGAGGCTGCATCATCCAGCCCGGAGGTGGAGGTGGGGCGAGGCACTGTTTGGCAGGTGGCGCTGACGCGCAGCCGCCGAGCACCAGCGGCCACATCACGCTGCAGATTTTCAATGGTGAGCCTGGCATGGGTTAACTCCTCGCTATAGTGAGCATCAAGCCCGGCGACAGCCCGCTGGCGTTGCACAAGGTTTTGCAGTTCAGTTTTCTGTTGAGCAAGCTGCTGCAAAGCTGACTCAGCCCTTTGCTTTTGAGCGTCATAGCGCTGATGAAACCACCAACAGCTCGCGATAAGCAGAGCAAAAACCACCAGCACAATCGGGGTGACCGGCTTCATTTTTCCGCCTCCGGCCAGCGACAAAGCTGGTACTCGACTTCGCGACGGTTGATTAGCCCTTGCCACTGTTTGCCGCCCGCCCAAATCCATTTTTTCAACCCGGCGCAGGCCTGCCCGTAATCTCCGGCATTTAACGCCCTTAGCACGGAGGAGCGCAGGAAGGCGGTGGTCCCAACGTTATAGGTAAAGCTGATTAATGCCGCGCGTTGGTACTCACTAACCGGAACGGTTACCGCTTTTGATACCGCCTGTGCTGCGGGGCGGAGATCTTTATCAAGTAAGGTCTGGCACTCTGATGGGCTGTACGTTTTATCGGGAATAATGTCATTGCCGGTATGGCCGTAACAGACCGTGAGCACCCCGGCGACATCGTAATACGGCCTGTAGCTCACGCCTTCAAGCTCGGGCAGTAGCGTGCCGGCGATGGTCAGAGCGCCCGCCCCTGACAATCCGAATAATGCTTTTCTGAGTCCGGGAGAAAGAGCCATTAGCTGCCTGCCTTTTTCAGTACCTTGCTGACTGCCCTGACAATCTCAATCTGCTCGGCTCGGTTTCGGTTCTGCAAGTCATCCACCAACGTCTGGAGGATGCGGGTGCGCTTTTGGTCTTCAAGGCGCTGTCGGCGAGCATCCAGCCTGCCTCCCAGCCACGAAGCCAGTGAAATCAGTACGCTAAGCAGTCCGAATATCATGTAGACCATATCCTGTGTCGTGATACCCAGACCGGCGGCAAGCGCCGCCAGCCACGCAAAAGACTGCGTGACCAGATTTGCGGGTTGGTCATTCATGGGGGAACCTTCGGTTGAAGTGTCGAACTGCCGTTGGGGTAAAGAAGGACTGCGGTATTAAATCAGCGGGATAGATTTCCCACGTCGGGTTTGCCTGCCGGAAGCCTGCGGTAAGCCGGACTCCGTCATCGGCGCGGCCTGATAAACACTTCTCTGCCTGGCGTCCAGCTTCTGACGCAGCCGGGAATGGTATTCAGCCTGCTGGATGATTTGCAGACCATAAATGTTAATGACCTCCAGCGCCTTATCAGGCCGGGGCGTAGGTTTGCGGGTTAACGAGAGAATGGGCCTTACGTCAGGTTTTGCCCTCACCCCAACGAAAAGCGGGTTAGCGGCTTTCCAGGCGGCCTGCTTAGCTTCGCGGCGCTGGCGGCGGCGTGTCTGTGCGTCCATACAACCTCCTGTCAATCAACTTTGGTGATATCTCTGCGATATCCCAAAGCTTCTTGCTTTGGTGTATGTGCCCTTTTTCAGGGCCTGATGTTAAGGAGCGTTCACTTGCCTTGTGAGTCGGTGCGTCCTGCCGATGAATTGATATTGAACCAATGGTACAAATCAGTCAAGAACCAAAAGTACGAATTATAGATAAAAAAATGCAAAAGTAAGCTAACCATCTAAAATACAAAGTAAAAAAAACCCGCTTGCGCGGGATTCGAAACATCAGCAGGAGAGAAAGGATTCATGCGTGACGGCGAATCGAATGGCTATACATCACCCGGCCAATGATTTTGAGATTCTGTTCGTTCTCTTCGCTGATGCGCCAGTCGGCATATTTGGGGTTGTCCGAACGCACCAGCAGGCAGTCGTGGGTCATTTGCAGGCGCTTCACCAGCAGTTGCCCTTTATAGAGGAACACGTAAATCCCGTCCCCGTCGAAATAATCTTTGCCGATGTCCACAAAGATATAGTCGCCCAGTTCGATGGTGCCGGACATGCTGTCGCCGGTGACGGTAATCACCTTGATCGTCGAGGCCGGGCGGTGACCAAACAGTTCCAGCGCCTCCTGGCTGTCGTAAACGATATGGTTGATTGTCTCAGTCACTTCGCTGGAAATCAGCCGCCCCGGCCCGGCGCTGGCTTCTATATCCAGCACATCGATGCGGAACCCCTGCTCTTCGCGCGGCTGGAAATCGTAGATTGCCGTCTCTTCTGAATGGGCGGCATTTTCACGCCCTTCGGCAACATAGCCACTTTCGCTGCCGTGCTGGAGCCACAGAACATCGGCCTGGAGAAAGGTCGCCAGTTCGTACATCTTGTCCTGCCTGGGCATAGCTTCAGCGTTAAGCCACTTGCTGACGGCCTTGGAGGAAACGCCCAGCGCGCGCGCTATTGCCATACCGCGCCCAAACTCATCGAGGTTTGCTTCGCTGCAGGCCTGCGCCAGCCTGCGGGAGAATGCTTCGCGCAGTTGCTCTCTCTGTACCATAAGTACGATCCTGTCGTGTTTATCGTGACCAATAGTTCAATGATAACACGTACTGAAAGTACACAAAGCACAAAACTTAAAGGCTCAGTGTCATTGGGGATGATTTGCTTTTGTGGTAAAGTGCGCGCCATCGAAACTTCCTTGCTTAAGCAGCTTCGTTTAACCAAATTTAATACTGGTTAAATATACATGCTTTTGCAATTTTTCGAGCGCGAAATGTGAATATATCTTTTAGATCGGCGGGTTCAGGTAACAGGTTGAAATGGCGTTATTAATTACGAAGAAGTGCATCAACTGCGATATGTGCGAGCCGGAGTGCCCGAACCAGGCTATCTCGATGGGAGATTCTATCTACCAGATCGATACCGACCGCTGCACGGAATGCGTTGGCCACTACGAAACCCCGACCTGCCAGAAAGTTTGCCCCATTCCAGGGACGATTATCAGCGACCCGGCGCACAAAGAAAATGAAGAGCAGCTGTGGGATAAGTTCGTGCTGCTCCACCATGCGGATAAACTCTAGCTTTCGATTATCACCGTCGCACAGGCGTAATGACGTTCGTCCGCCAGCGTAACGTGCACCGAGCGCACGCCCATTTTTTCCGCCAGCCGCTGCGCCTCTTCCCAAAACCGCAGCTGAGGCTTGCCAAGCGGGTCGTTAAACACTTCGAACTGATTAAACGCCAGCCCGTTGCGAATGCCGGTGCCAAACGCTTTAGCCGCCGCCTCTTTTACCGCAAAACGCTTAGCCAGAAAACGCACCGGCTGCTGATGAGCCTGATACTGAGCCCATTCGTTCTGGCTCAGCACGCGTTTCGCCAGCCTGTCGCCCGAGCGGGAGATTACGCTCTCAATGCGCGCAATCTCCACGATATCCGTGCCGAGGCCCAGAATCGCCATTAGCGACGCGCTTCCTGCATCAGGCGTTTCATTTCAGCCACGGCTTCTTTCAGACCGCTCATCACCGCACGCCCGATAATCGCGTGGCCAATGTTCAGCTCATGCATTTCAGGAATACGAGCAATGGCCTGGACGTTGTGGTAGGTCAGGCCATGGCCAGCATTGACCTTCAATCCTTTAGCAGCAGCATAGCTCGCGGCTTCGGCGATACGCGCCAGCTCTTTGGCCTGAGTGGCTTCATCCTCTGCATCCGCATAGCAGCCGGTATGAATTTCAATGTAAGGCGCGCCTACGGCAACCGCGGCGTCAATCTGCGCATGGTCGGCATCAATAAACAGGGACACCAGAATGCCCGCATCGGCCAGACGCTGGCAGGCATCGCGCATTTTGTCTAACTGACCGGCGACGTCAAGGCCGCCTTCGGTGGTCACTTCCTGACGCTTTTCCGGCACCAGGCAGCAGAAATGAGGTTTAGTCTGGCAGGCAATACCGATCATCTCTTCGGTGACCGCCATTTCAAGGTTCATGCGAGTATCGAGGGTTTCACGCAGGACGCGAACGTCACGGTCGGTGATATGGCGGCGATCTTCGCGCAGGTGCACGGTAATGCCGTCGGCTCCCGCCTGCTCCGCGATAAACGCGGCCTGAACCGGATCCGGGTACGCCGTACCGCGCGCATTGCGCAGGGTAGCGATGTGATCGATGTTGACGCCTAACAGTAATTCAGCCATGACAATCCTCAGAGTTCGCAGACAGATGCCGGGCAGTGTACACCTGCCGGGGAAAGCCTGGCTACGTTCTGTGATTACTGTGAGCTATCCGAAGGTTTAGGTGGCGTTTTTTTAGGCACAAACTGGCGGAACAGCTCGCGGCTTTTGAGGGGCTTGCCCTGCAGATAAGGCTTGAGGGCCATGCGGGTGAAGCGTTTGGCGGCACGCAGCGTGTCGGCGTCCGGAAATTCGCGTTCGGCAAGTGCTCTGAGCTGGCGGCCGGTAAAGCTGCTGTTACCAATCACCACGCTGGCAATGAAGCCTTTTTCTTCGCGATAAGTGTAGGTCATGGTGTCGTCCACGCTCTCCCCGCTGCCGGCACAGTGCAGGAAGTCCACGCCGTAACCCAGATGCCCCAGCAGCGCCAGCTCAAAACGGCGCAGCGCAGGCTCCGGCGTGCCGATGGCTCCGGCTAAAGCCTGAATACAGTGGAGATAATCAAAGAACAGCTCGGAAAAGCGGGTTTCTTGCTCAAGAACGCGAGCCACCAGCTCATTCACGTACAAGCCACTGTAGAGCGTGATACCGCTAAGGGGGAGTGCCAGAGAGACCGCTTCGGCGCTGCGCAGCGTTTTAACTTCGCCACGGCCGCCCCAGCGAACCAGCAGAGGGGTAAAAGGCTGTAAAGCACCTTTCAGATTAGAACGTTTGGAGCGCGCGCCTTTAGCTATCAGGCGGACGCGTCC
Source organism: Cedecea selenatireducens (assembly GCF_042138895.1). Classification (NCBI taxonomy): domain Bacteria; kingdom Pseudomonadati; phylum Pseudomonadota; class Gammaproteobacteria; order Enterobacterales; family Enterobacteriaceae; genus Cedecea; species Cedecea selenatireducens. The sequence continues at coordinate 518,649 of NZ_JBHIKW010000002.1, forward strand.
GGACTCTTCGGAGAACAGGTCGAGCAGAAGGCTGGTTTCGCTCCAGGGGCGACTATGCAGGACAAAAGCCCGTTGCCAGCCTTCCATTAGGTTAGCTCAGGTCGTCGGTATAACCGAGGCTGCGCAGCGCACGCTCGTCGTCGGCCCAGCCGGATTTCACCTTAACCCACAGTTCGAGGTGCACTTTGGCTTCGAACATCTCTTCCATGTCTTTACGGGCTTCGATGCCGATGGTTTTGATTTTGGCACCTTTGTTGCCAATCACCATCTTCTTCTGCCCTTCACGCTCAACGAGGATCAGCCCGTTGATGTCGTAGCCGCCGCGCTCGTTAGTCACAAACTGCTCAATTTCCACGGTCACGGAGTACGGCAGTTCAGCGCCCAGGAAACGCATCAGTTTTTCACGGATGATTTCAGATGCCATAAAGCGCTGGGAACGGTCGGTAATGTACTCTTCCGGGAAGTGATGAAGAGCTTCCGGCAGGTGCTTACGAACGATCCCGGCGATGGTATCGACGTTCATTCCGGTTTCCGCAGAAATCGGCACGATATCCAGGAAGTTCATCTGGCTGCCGAGGAACTGCAGGTGCGGCAACAGAATGCTTTTATCCTGTACGTTGTCGACCTTGTTAACGGCCAGAATCACCGGCGCACGGCTGTCGCGCAGTTTGTTCAGCACCATTTCGTCATCCGGCGTCCAGCGGGTGCCTTCGACAACGAAAATGACCAGCTCAACGTCACCGATAGAGCTGCTCGCGGCACGGTTCATCAAACGGTTGATGGCGCGTTTTTCTTCCATGTGCAGCCCTGGGGTATCGACGTAAATCGCCTGATACGGCCCTTCGGTATGGATGCCCATGATACGGTGACGCGTGGTCTGCGCCTTACGCGAGGTAATAGAGACTTTCTGCCCAAGCAGCTGGTTTAGCAGCGTGGATTTGCCGACGTTCGGACGGCCAACGATGGCCGCAAAGCCGCAATATGTTTTTTCTTCGCTCATTCCAGCTCCAGCTTTTTCAGCGCCTGCTCAGCTGCAGCCTGTTCCGCTTTACGGCGGCTTGAACCTGTCCCTACGACCGGCTCAGGCAGGCCACTCACCTGACAGTGAATGGTAAATTCCTGATCGTGCGCTTCGCCACGCACCTGCACCACCAGATAGGACGGCAGCGGCAGATGGCGGCCCTGCAGATACTCCTGCAAGCGCGTTTTCGGATCTTTTTGCTTGTCGCCTGGACTGATTTCGTCGAGACGGGTCTGATACCACGAGAGAATCAGACGCTCAACGTTCTGAATATCACTGTCGAGGAAGACGCCACCAATCAGCGCCTCCACGGTATCGGCAAGAATCGACTCCCGACGGAAGCCGCCACTTTTCAGCTCACCTGGCCCAAGGCGCAGGCACTCGCCCAGTTCGAACTCACGGGCGATTTCCGCCAGCGTATTGCCACGCACCAGCGTCGCGCGCATGCGGCTCATATCACCCTCGTCTACGCGAGGAAAACGGTGATACAGCGCATTCGCGATAACATAACTGAGAATGGAGTCACCCAGAAACTCAAGACGCTCGTTGTGTTTGCTGCTGGCACTGCGGTGCGTTAATGCCTGTTGCAACAGATCCTGATGTTGAAAAGTGTAGCCCAGCTTCCGCTGCAGCCTATTTATTACGATGGGATTCATGCGATACCAAAATTAATGAATGCGTCAACTATTCAGCACACGGAACAGACCTGAAAAAAGGAAACCAACGCTGTTTCGTGTGCCGTGGCTCCCTTTCGGGAGCCAATCTTTAAAGGCGGGAATATTCTATACACAACGACAGGGGATGTCGTTAGTTTGTGGGATTAATTGTTTAATGAATGCCGCCAATGCGGTTCAAACGAACACCCGTTGGCCATTCACCTTCTTGTTTCTCGAAACTCATCCAGATCGCTGTCGCTTTACCGACCAGATTTTGCTCCGGAACAAAGCCCCAATAGCGGCTATCTGCGCTATTGTCGCGGTTATCACCCATCATGAAATAATGACCCGGTGGAACAATCCACGTGGCCAAAGGCAGACCGGACTGCTGGTAGTACATGCCTACCTGATCCTGGGCAATTGGCACCGTCAGGATGTTATGCGTGACTTCGCCGAGCGTCTCTTTACGTTCGCTCAGACGAACGCCGTCATCACGGGTCTGGTCTTTCGGCATCTGGAAGAAACCGGAGGTCGCTTCGCTGCCGTTGCGGCGGGCAAATGTCTGCACAAAATCACTGGCTTCCACGTTGGAATAGGTGATTGGCAGCGCATTGTCACAGGCCTGGCCGGAACTGCAGTTTGGCTGAACGGTGACTTCTTTCGACTGCGGATCGTAGCTTACGCGGTCGCCCGGCAGCCCTACAACGCGCTTAATATAATCCAGGCGTGGATCCTCAGGATATTTAAATACCGCAATATCGCCGCGTTTAGGGTGCCCGGTTGCAATTAAGGTCTTCTGATAAATCGGATCTTTAATTCCGTAGGCAAACTTCTCTACCAGAATAAAATCGCCGATTAACAGCGTCGGCATCATCGAACCAGAAGGGATCTGGAAGGGTTCATAAATAAATGAACGCACCACCAGCACGATCGCCAGCACCGGGAACACGGACGCGCCCGTTTCCAGCCAGCCCGGTTTCGGGCCCACTTTTTTGAGCGTTTTTTTGTCCAGTGCATCACCGGTGGCAGCCTGCGCTGCCGCCTGTTTTTCACGACGCTTAGGTGCAAAGATAAACCTATCCAGACACCATAAAATGCCCGTCACCAACGTGGCTACCACGAGGATCAAAGCAAACATATTCGCCATGCCAACTCCTTAGATTATTTGCCGTCTTTGCCGACATGCAGAATGGCGAGGAACGCTTCCTGAGGCAGCTCGACGTTACCGACCTGCTTCATACGCTTCTTACCGTCTTTCTGTTTCTGCAACAGCTTTTTCTTACGGCTCACGTCACCGCCGTAGCATTTTGCCAGTACGTTTTTACGCAGCTGTTTCACCGTTGAACGCGCGATGATGTGGTTGCCAATGGCCGCCTGAATCGCGATATCAAACTGCTGGCGAGGGATAAGCTCTCTCATCTTCTCAACCAACTCACGCCCGCGATACGGCGCGTTATCGTTGTGTGTGATAAGCGCCAGCGCATCAACGCGATCGCCATTGATCAGTACATCAACGCGCACCATGTTGGAAGCCTGGAAACGTTTGAAATTGTAATCCAGCGACGCATAGCCGCGGGAGGTAGACTTCAGACGGTCAAAGAAGTCGAGCACCACTTCTGCCATTGGGATTTCATAGGTCAGCGCAACCTGGTTGCCGTGATACACCATGTTGGTCTGCACGCCGCGTTTTTCGATACACAGCGTAATCACGTTCCCGAGGAACTCCTGCGGCAGCAGCATGTGACATTCAGCGATTGGCTCACGCAGCTCTTCAATGTTGTTTAACGGCGGCAGCTTGGACGGGCTGTCGACATAGATAACCTCTTTGCTGGTGGTCTGCACTTCGTAAACTACGGTCGGCGCGGTGGTGATCAGATCGAGATCGTATTCACGCTCCAGGCGCTCCTGAATGATCTCCATGTGCAGCAGGCCCAGGAAGCCACAGCGGAAGCCGAAGCCCAGCGCCGTTGAGCTTTCTGGCTCGTAGAACAGGGAGGCGTCGTTCAGGCTAAGCTTGCCGAGCGCATCACGGAAGTTTTCGTAGTCGTCGGAGCTAACCGGGAACAGGCCAGCATAAACCTGCGGCTTCACTTTTTTAAAGCCTGGCAGCGCTTTATCCGCCGGATTACGGGACAGGGTCAGGGTATCGCCCACCGGCGCGCCCATGATGTCTTTAATTGCGCAGACCAGCCAGCCTACTTCCCCGCACTTCAGCTCGGTACGGTCAATTTGCTTCGGCGTGAAGATGCCAAGGCGGTCGGCGTTGTACACCTGCCCGGTACTCATGACTTTGACTTTGTCGCCCTTACGCAGGGTGCCGTTTTTCACGCGGATCAGGGAAACAACGCCCAGATAGTTATCGAACCAGGAGTCGATAATCAGCGCCTGCAGCGGCGCATCCGGGTCACCTTCCGGTGGCGGGATATCACGCACCAGGCGTTCTAATACGTCCGGTACGCCAACGCCGGTTTTCGCGGAGCAGCGCACGGCATCGGTGGCGTCGATGCCCACGATGTCTTCAATTTCTTCGGCCACGCGTTCTGGATCGGCTGCCGGCAGGTCAATTTTGTTCAGAACTGGAACCACTTCCAGATCCATTTCCATCGCGGTGTAGCAGTTGGCCAGGGTTTGAGCTTCAACACCCTGCCCGGCATCAACCACCAGCAGCGCGCCTTCACAGGCCGCCAGCGAGCGGGAAACTTCATAAGAGAAGTCAACGTGCCCCGGGGTATCGATGAAGTTGAGCTGGTAAGTTTCACCGTCACTGGCTTTATAGTCGAGGGTGACGCTCTGCGCTTTGATGGTGATACCACGTTCGCGTTCCAGATCCATGGAGTCGAGGACCTGCGCGGCCATTTCACGGTCGGACAGGCCGCCGCAAATCTGGATGATACGGTCAGACAGCGTCGATTTACCGTGGTCGATGTGGGCAATAATAGAAAAGTTACGTATATTCTTCATAGTTAGAGGTTTTATGCCTTACAAATGGCCTGTGAGCTCGGCGCTTCGCGCTGTACGGAGCAGGATGTCAGTGACTGTCTTCTGCCTGAAACGCCGCATTCTACACTACAACCAGAAAGTGAGGAAACTGCTCATCCTGCAAGCTTCGGTAAGCCATACGCAGGATGTGCAAAGAGAGGTCAGTCGAAGGGAATTTACTGATTTTCAGCCGGGGGCGAAGCGGTGTCGACGCGCAGGGCATCCGGGCCAAGCGCAACGCTAAGAATCACCGGTTGCCAGCTCTCACGACGGCTGAAATGTTGGGAAAAACCGCGCGCGAGCAGAAAGCCGCCAACACCGCCGAGCAAAGCACCGCACATCGCAGCCAGGTTAGTCCCAAACAGAGTCTGGAACAGGCCGGAACACAGAAATAGCCCGACCAGCGGCGACATATAAACCAGAAGAGCCGAACCTAACAGGCTACCTTCCGCAATGCCCAGCTCCACTTTTTGCCCCGCCACCAGCGGCTGTTCGCTTGGAACAGTCAAAAGATGGCTGGTCTGCGGCCCCAGCTTATTCAATACGCGAGTGCCGCATCCCGAGCGAGAAGCGCAGCTGTTACAAGAGGCTTTCACATCACAGTGCAGTAACGCTTCACCGTTTTGCCATGAGACGACCGTCGCCCACTCTTTGATCATTGCGCAGCTCCGTTGAACTTGACGCTATCGCCAATGCGCTTTGCCGTTTGCGGAGGTAGTTCGCCGACAACCGTGATTTCGGTTTTATCGCGAATTTCCGTGCTCACGGTACGGCGGCCGGTGCGTACCAGCTGCTCGCCGTTGGTGCCCTGCGACGGCGCCTGGCTAATATTCACCGAGAAGCTGAACAGGCCGTCAGAATAGAGGCGAGATTCAATAGGCACGCCGACGGTTGGCAGAGGCCTGCGGCTGCTCGAAACCTCGTTAAACCCTTGCGGCAGCCATGAAGGCGCCCAAGAGAACTTCGCTTTTTCCGCTCCCGGCACGGACAGCAGCGGCGGTAATGTCGCCTTCGCTAAATTCTGCATCAGGCCGCTCGCCTGATCGCCCACGGAAAAAGAGACAACCCGGAACTGTTCAAGGGTTTCGCCGTCGCGATCCAGTAAATCAACGCGCAGCGGCAGCTTGGTTTCGGTATCGATCCAGACAATATAGTTGTAGCGCGTACCATCGCGGGCCACGACGCGAATCACTTCGCATAGCCTGTCGGCAATACGCGTCCGCCCGACGGAAATAAAGTCGTAGTACGGCGTCAGGCGCTTGAAGTCGGTATAAACGATGGAGGGCAGAGAATCGACAATGTAATCCCCGGTGAGCGTAAATGGCTCAAGCCCAGGTTCAAAGTAGCTGATTTCGTTGCCGCGCTGCACGACCTCACGACGCGGGCCGTCCATTTGCAGGAATTGAGCAAGCGGGCGATTATCAAGACGTGCGTGGCGATAACTAAGAGACTCAATCCCTTGCTTGCTGATATTGATAAACGCCAGCTCATAGTTGAGTGACTGACTCGCCTGGTTCATCTGCTGCAACAACGCCCCGGACGAAACAGTGTCCGCCGAGGCGTTGGAGGTGAACAACAGGCCGCCTGCCACGAGAGACAGGGCACACCAAAGTTGCTTCATTACTGCGATTGCGTTCCTAAAGTTTGGTTTCCTGGCACCTGCACAGCGGCCTGCTGGGTTTGCGCCTGTTCAAACTGGAGCTGCTCGGAGTGTAAACGACGCTGCAATTCATAATCCTGCAGCATAGCGTTAATACGACGACGCTGTTCCTGTACTTGCTGACTGCTGTTGCTCGCCGTGGTCTCAGACGGCACGCCCAGGCTTACCGGACTGGCTTTGCCCATCATCGGCAAGGTGTTAAACACCGGCGTTTCCGGCTGAGCTGAGCTGTCAGATTGACCATTATAGTGCTGCACGCCCACAATAACCGCAAGCGATACGCACGCGGCAACGCCCATCTGCGTCAGCTGGCTTGCCCACGGACGCACCTTATGCCAGAACGGCATTTTCTGCCATTGCTGAGGCTGCGGCTGTGATTCAGTAATGAGCGGCGCGACGTTACGCACTGGTTCATTCGCGATAGCCGCCATCACGTTGGCAGAAATATCGAAATGAAGCACTTCGCTGGTATCTCCGCGCATCGTGTCGCGGATCAGATGGTAACTCTGCCAACTTTGCTGCAGTTCGCTGTCGTTAGACAAACGGTTGAGCAGCTCGCTATCGAGAGATTCGCCATCCATTAAAGCGGAAAGTTGTTCTTTCTGCATGCCTAAATACCCTTCCAGTAATCCGCTATCGTCAACGCCTGATAAGCGGTTGAACTTTATTATCAATAGCTTCCCTTGCGCGGAAAATACGAGAACGCACAGTACCTACCGGGCAATCCATAATGGCGGCTATCTCTTCATAGCTCAGGCCATCCAACTCCCGCAACGTGATTGCCATGCGTAAATCTTCCGGGAGCGACTCAATAGTACGGAAAACTATCTGTCTCAGTTCCTCAGACAACATTAAGTTCTCAGGGTTCGAAATTTCTTTCAATGCGCTGCCACTTTCGTAGTTTTCCGCATCGATAGCGTCCACATCACTTGAAGGTGGACGGCGCCCCTGAGCAACCAGATAATTTTTTGCCGTGTTGACCGCAATGCGATACAGCCACGTATAAAAGGCACTATCGCCACGGAATGAATCCAGTGCGCGATACGCTTTGATAAAAGATTCCTGCACCACGTCGGGAACATCACCCGAAGGTACATAACGGGAAACCAGGCTCGCAACCTTATGCTGGTAGCGCACCACCAGTAGGTTAAATGATTTCTGATCTCCCTTTTGGACCCGTTCGACGAGGACCTGATCCGTTAACTGCTCGCTCATCCGAGGTAATGTCTCCCCAAACCCAATTTCCACGCGTAATCGAAATGCCACTCGAACCCTGCATTTTTGAGCAAGCTTTGAGTTGGAGTGCCCGAGGCCAGCAAAGTTCCGTTACGCCTTTGTTTTTCTGTCATGTTTAGCGGATTGCATCTTTTCATTATAAGTTCCGCTTCGCAAAACGGTAACGCCGATTCTTCTGAATCAATGCTTAAAAAGTTAGCGAGCAGAGTATCGCATGAATCAAGGTATTTCATCATTTAATCTGCCGTTTACCGCACCTATGGGGGATTTATTTATAGAATTTGACTCATCTCTCCCCGAGAGATTCATCGGCTGCTTTGTTTAGTTAACACAACGCTCAAACAAAAAAAGAGTGTTCATGCTCCCACCCGGTGCTATGCTGCGGCCATTCCTGTTTAGTAAATTAAACATCATGAACTCAAATAGCGATCTGGTCTGTGACGTATTAATCGTCGGTAGCGGCGCTGCCGGCCTCTCTCTCGCGCTACGTCTGGCTGAAACCAGCAACGTCATCGTGTTAAGTAAAGGTCCAATCAGCGAAGGTTCTACCTTTTACGCTCAAGGGGGGATCGCCGCCGTTTTCGATGAAACCGACAGCATTGCTTCCCACATCGACGATACGCTGATTGCCGGAGCCGGAATCTGTGAGCGCGATGCGGTAGAGTTTGTCGCCAGCAATGCGAAGCACTGCGTTCAGTGGCTGATTGACCAGGGCGTCATGTTCGATACCCACACCCTGGCCAATGGTGAAGAGAGCTACCATTTGACGCGGGAAGGCGGCCATAGCCATCGCCGTATTCTTCATGCAGCCGATGCAACCGGCAAAGAAGTTGAGACCACGCTGGTCAGCAAAGCCCTTAATCACCCAAACATTCGGGTCATCGAGCGCAGCAACGCCGTCGATTTAATTATCTCTGACAAGATTGGCCTGCCGGGCACACGCCGTGTGGTCGGAGCCTGGGTCTGGAACCGGAATCTTGAAAAGGTCGAAACCTGCCGGGCGAAGGCAGTAGTTTTGGCCACCGGCGGCGCCTCGAAGGTTTATCAATACACCACCAACCCGGATATAGCCTCTGGTGACGGTATTGCTATGGCATGGCGTGCGGGCTGCCGCGTTGCCAACCTTGAATTTAACCAGTTTCACCCGACTGCGCTGTTCCATCCCCAGGCCAGAAACTTCCTGCTTACGGAAGCGTTACGTGGGGAAGGCGCATACCTGAAGCGCCCTGATGGCTCACGATTCATGCCGGAATTTGATGAGCGCGCAGAGCTTGCCCCCCGAGATATCGTCGCCAGAGCTATCGATCACGAAATGAAACGCCTGGGTGCAGACTGCATGTACCTCGATATCAGCCATAAGCCAGAAGCGTTTGTTCGCCAGCACTTCCCTACTATTTATGAAAAACTGCTTGGGTTGGGCATCGATTTAACCAAAGACTCAGTTCCCATCGTACCTGCCGCACATTATACCTGCGGTGGCGTGATGGTTGATGAGCATGGGCGTACCGACGTTGACGGGCTGTATGCTATCGGCGAAGTAACCTATACCGGGCTGCACGGCGCAAACCGAATGGCGTCAAATTCACTGCTTGAATGCCTGGTCTATGGCTGGTCCGCCGCAGAAGATATTCTCAAGCGCTTGCCGTATGTCCGTGAAAGCAAAAACCTTCCCGCCTGGGACGACAGCCGCGTAGACAACCCTGATGAACAGGTCGTCATCCAGCACAACTGGCATGAGCTGCGGCTATTTATGTGGGATTACGTCGGCATCGTGCGTACCACCCGTCGCCTCGAGCGAGCGCTGCGGAGGATTACTATGCTGCAGCAGGAGATTGATGAGTACTATGCCAACTTTCGGGTTTCAAACAACCTTCTCGAGCTAAGAAACCTGGTGCAGGTTGCCGAACTTATCGTGCGCTGCGCCATGCAGCGTAAAGAGAGCCGTGGCCTGCACTACACGCTTGATTATCCGGAACAGCTGGCTGAATCCGGCCCAAGCGTACTCTCGCCGCTTTACATAAACAGATAGAAATCCTGGGTCAGACTACAATAGCCTTCAGAGTAGGCCTGGTCTGGCCCTCGAATCACCAGGCGGTCGTTGTAGTATTCTCCGCCCGTTGGGGAAAGTGCGAGCATTACCCGATGCGGCAGGCGGGTTTCATTGTCGGCCACGTCGGTGCGATAGCGTACATGCCAGCCCTGTGATTTCGCCAGCTCGCTGAACGCCGTACCTGCGGTTTCCGGCATAATCACACAGAAAAAACCATCCTCGGTGATCAACTGTTCAGCGCTGCTGAGGAGTGCCTGATGATCCAGGGTCGTCGTGTAGCGAGCCTGGGCGCGTTCCGCAGACGCACAGTTGCTGCCCTGCTCAAAGAAGGGTGGGTTGCTGACTATCAGCGAGTAGCGCTGGGTTGCCTGCTGCGCCCATTCACGAATATCGGCACAGTGCACGTTAATACGCGAAGCCCAGCGGCAGCCTTTCGCGTTTTCTGCCGCCTGCCCGGCGGCCACCGGATCCAGTTCAACGGCTTCAATCGTGACGTCATCGGCGGTTCTTTGGGCCAGCATCAGCGCCAGCAATCCGCTGCCAGTGCCAATATCCAGAACGCTTTTCACGTTCACCACCGGCACCCACGCGCCAAGTAGCGTCCCATCGGTCCCCACTTTCATCGCGCAGCGATCGTGTGCCACAAAGAACTGTTTGAAAGTGAAACCATCCCGACGTAATACCGCTTTTTGATCCGACATCTTATCTACCTTGCAAAGAAACCGCCGTAGCATAAGTGAAACGAGCGACCACGGAAAGACACAAACAGATGAAGATCGCGGGCATAACGTCTATAATCGGCGTCCCAAATAGAGGTAGACCATGACTGTAAGCACTTTTTCCGAACTCGAACTTGATGAAAGCCTTTTGGACGCGCTCCAGGAGAAGGGCTTTACTCGCCCGACAGCAATCCAGGCTGCGGCCATTCCTCCTGCACTTGAAGGGCGCGATGTGCTGGGTTCAGCACCAACGGGTACCGGTAAAACCGCAGCTTACCTGCTGCCAGCGCTACAGCATCTGGTCGACTTCCCACGTAAAAAATCCGGCCCGCCGCGAATTCTTATCGTGACGCCGACCCGTGAACTGGCGATGCAGGTTGCCGACCACGCGCGTGAGCTGGCAAAGCATACCCATCTGGATATTGCGACCATCACCGGCGGCGTGGCATATATGAACCACGCTGAGGTTTTCAGCGAGAACCAGGATATTGTGGTCGCCACCACCGGCCGACTGCTGCAATACATTAAGGAAGAGAACTTCGACTGCCGCGCGGTTGAAACCCTGATCCTTGATGAAGCGGACCGCATGCTGGACATGGGTTTTGCTCAGGATATTGAAACCATCGCGGCAGAAACCCGCTGGCGCAAGCAAACCATGCTGTTCTCCGCAACCCTGGAAGGCAACGCGGTTAAAGACTTTGCTGAGCGCCTGCTGGAAGATCCGGTGGAGGTTTCCGCCACGCCTTCCACCCGTGAACGCAAGAAGATCCATCAGTGGTACTACCGCGCTGATGACGTTGAGCACAAAACAAAATTGTTGGTTCACTTGCTGAACCAGCCTGATACCACCCGCTCTATCGTCTTCGTACGTAAGCGCGATCGTGTGCATGAGCTGGTTGCCTGGCTGCGCGAAGCGGGCATCAACACCTGCTATCTCGAAGGCGAAATGGTGCAGGCCAAGCGTAACGAAGCCATCAAACGTCTGACCGACGGCCGCGTTAATGTCCTGGTTGCCACCGACGTCGCTGCCCGTGGGATCGATATTCCTGACGTTAGCCACGTATTCAACTTTGACCTGCCACGTACCGCGGATATCTACCTGCACCGTATCGGCCGTACCGGTCGTGCTGGTATGAAAGGTACTGCGATTTCACTGGTTGAAGCACACGATCATCTGCTGCTGGGTAAAATTACCCGCTACATGAAAGAGCCGCTGAAGTCCCGCGTCTTCGATGAACTGCGCCCAACCACGCGCGCGCCAAGCGAGAAGCTGACCGGTAAGCCATCGAAGAAAGTACTGGCCAAGCGCGAAGAGAAGAAGAAAGAGAAAGACAAAGAGAAGCCGCGCGTTAAAGTACGTCACCGTGACAAGAAAAACGTCGGCAAGCGCCGCAAGCCAAGTGCGGCTGCTGCGACAGAATCGACAAAAGTCGACGAATAACATCCACGCCGGGAAAACCCCGGCGTTTTTTATTGCCCCGACTCAGCGTTCTCCTGCAGGCATTCCATAAAAATCTTCATCGCCGGGCTGATCACCTTCCCCGCATGATGCGCACAGATCGCATTGATCGTCAGCAACGGTTCGCTGAACGGCAGCTCCACTAGCTCCCCGGACAAAAGCTCTTTCTCAACGGTAAAACGAGGCAAAAAGCTCACACCGAGATTCGCGGCCACGCACTGCTTAATACTTTCAATGCTCCATAGCTCAATGGTGTTTTCCAGCGTGATCCTGCGCTTTCTCAACTGTTCTTCAAAGATCTGCCGGAACACGCACTGCGGCTCGTTGATCACAAAACTGACCGGGATGTGCATGTCCGTATGTCGGAAGTCAATCTCCTGGCGTGCCGGCGACGCCACCAGCACCAGCGAAGGCTCACTAATCGCCTGCATATGCAACGCTTCGTCATTCCCCACGCGGTAGAACACGCCGAGATCGACCCGATCGTCCAGAAGCGCGTCGCGAATCGTGTAGCAGTTCAAAGACTGCAGAGAGAGTTTGACTCGAGGCGCCCTCTCCTTAAAACGCTGTAGCACGCGCGGCATCTTGTACGCCAGCAGCGTTTCACCACTTGCGACCCTGAGTTCACCCTCTGGCTCAGAGCCCTGCCTGGCGGCCTGCCTGATGGTATCGATGACGCGCGTCAGCTCATAGACGTGAGGCATGAGCTTTTTGCCGCTTTCGGTTAAACGCATCCGTCGGCCAATTTTTTCAAACAGCTGCAGCGAAAGCTCCTGTTCAAGCTGCTGAATATGAAAAGTGACCGTCGACTGCGTGCAGCATAGCTTCTGGGAGGCCAGCAGGAACGAGCCTTCCTCAACCACCGTTTTTAACGTGACAAACCGACGTAAATCCATTCAGCCTCCATTACATCGAAACCATCGAACTCTGAGTATAGAAACATTCATTTTTTTAAAGCTTCCGGTTTGCGTACTCTCAGCGAAAACACAGGAGAACTCAAGTGGTCGCCATTTTCTTTAGCGCTTTCTGGACGTACACCCTCATTACCGCCCTGACGCCAGGGCCCAACAATATTCTGGCGTTAAGCACCGTCACCAGCCACGGGCTGCGGGAAAGCACCCGCGTGCTGGCGGGAATGAGCCTTGGATTTCTGATTATCATGCTGCTGTGTGCGGGCATCGCCTTCTCACTCGTCAGCCTCGATCCGCGGTTTACCCGCGTGCTTAGCTGGGTGGGCGCGGTTTACATTTTGTGGCTGGCGCTGAAGATTGCCACCAGCCAGCCGCCGGGCTCGACGACTGAAGCTCAGCCGGTCGGCTTCTGGGCCAGCTTTGGCCTGCAGTTCTTAAACGTAAAAATTATTCTTTACGGCATCACAGCCCTGTCGACCTTTGTTTTGCCGTATACGGCGGAGATAAGCGGCATCGTGGGAATGAGCGTGGTGCTGGCGGCAATAGGGTGTTTGGGGAATCTTTGCTGGGCGCTGGCTGGCCATCTGTTCCAGAAGGTCTTTCAACGCTTTGGACGTTCGCTGAATATTATTCTGGCGTTGATGCTGGTTTACTGTGCGGTGCGGATTTTTTACTAACGTAAAAGAGCGCCAGAAGGCGCTCTTTATTTATTACGGCGGGAACTGAATTACAGGCTTTCAGTGAAAGTACGGGTGATCACGTCGCGCTGCTGTTCCGGGGTCAGAGAGTTAAAACGAACCGCATAGCCGGAAACACGAATTGTCAGCTGCGGATATTTTTCCGGATGCTTAACCGCATCTTCCAGCGTTTCACGACGCAGAACGTTAACGTTCAGGTGCTGACCACCTTCTACGCGAACTTCTGGTTTTACTTCCATCGGAATTTCACGGTATTCAAACTGACCCAGTTTGCTGACCGCAACAACTTCATCTTCTGCAAAACCCGCTTTCGCGCATACGCAGCGAGCTTCACCTTTTTCATTGTCGAGCAGCCAGAAAGAATTCAGAAGTTCGTCATTTGCCGCTTTTGTAATTTGGATACCAGTAATCATTTTATTTCTCCCTTAGGGTAATGTGCTGATTCTTTGGGCCAGCTCTCTGGCTCATTGGTAAAACCTTTGTTGCTTTGTTGTTCTTATATCAGCCCGCCAGGCGCGATTCTTTGATTTAAATCAATTAAATCCACACCACAAAAAAGGGTTTTACTGGTTTTATTTGTTTTACATCAACTTAGACGTACGGCGTGTCATTAAAATTTTTGTAAATTTTCAACTTTATTTAGTACCGTAGCCCATTGATGCAACGCACTATTTTGCTCATGGGGCAGAAGCAGTTAAGCTAGCGGACATTACAGATTCGCGGGAGAGCGAGATGACTACCCACCTCACCTGGCACGACGTGCTGGCAGAAGAGAAACAGCAGCCCTACTTTATCAATACGCTCAGCGCCGTTGCCGCAGAGCGCGCTGCGGGCGTGACCGTTTATCCCCCGCAGAAGGATGTGTTTAACGCTTTTCGGTTTACCGAGCTGGGCGATGTCAAAGTCGTTATCCTTGGCCAGGATCCCTATCACGGCCCAGGGCAGGCGCACGGGCTTTCTTTCTCCGTGCTTCCGGGCATTGCACCGCCACCTTCCCTGGTCAATATGTACAAAGAGCTGGAAGCCTCAGTGCCGGGCTTTACCCGCCCAGCCCACGGCTATCTTGAAAGCTGGGCGCGCCAGGGCGTTTTGCTGCTCAACACGGTGCTGACCGTCGAGGCAAGCAAGGCGCATTCCCACGCCAAATTTGGCTGGGAAACGTTTACCGATAAGGTTATCGCTCTCATTAATGAACACCGTGAAGGCGTGGTGTTTCTGCTGTGGGGGGCTCACGCTCAGCGCAAAGGCAGCATTATCGATCGCCAGCGTCACCACGTGTTGACCGCGCCACACCCTTCCCCGCTTTCGGCGCATCGCGGTTTCCTGGGCTGTGGGCATTTCGTTAAGGCAAATGAATATCTTGTAGAGCGCGGGGAAAAGCCCATCGACTGGATGCCACAGCTGCCACAGGAAAATGGCTAAGTTCTGGACGAAAAAAAACCAGCAATTAAGCTGGTTTTTTTATAACAGGAGAACGGGTTACGCCTTATTCTGGCGCCACCATTCACCCAGCAGTACGCCGGTTGCTACGGATACATTGAGGCTTTCAACATTGCCGGTACCTTCAATGGCTACGCTCATATCAGCATTTTCAAAGGTGGTGTCGGAAACGCCATCGCGCTCCTGGCCCAGCACCAGCACCATTTTCTTAGGTAGCTCAGCTTTATACAGCGGAGTACCCTGATGGCTTGAGGTCGTCACGATGGTGTAGCCTGCTTTACGGAAAGCTTCCAGCCCATCACCAAACGTCTCGCCGCTGATCGCCACAACGTGCTCTGCACCGCCTTCTGCGGTACGAATTGCCGCCCCGGACTCCAGCAGAGAAGCATCCTGAATCAGTAAACCTTTCACACCGAAGTGCGCACAGCTACGCATGATCCCGCCAAGGTTGTGAGGGTTACCCACATCCTCCAGCGCCAGTACGCAGTCTTCTTCCCCGGCTTTATTCAGCCAGCTCTGCACGCTGATGCCGCTACGCTTTTTAATAATGAAGCAAACACCACCGTGGTGTTCCGTGCCGGAGGCTTTTGCCAGCTCGGCGTCATCCACAACGTGGTAAGCCTTGCGGTTAGCCGCCATCCAGCGCAGCGCTTCTTTAAAGCGAGGCGTAACGCTCTGGATAAACCAGGCACGCACGATGCTTTCCGGGCGGCTCTGGAACAGCGCCTGACAAGCATTCTCACCGTAGACACGGGCTTCTTCGGCGCGCTGGCGACGAATCACTTCCGGATCAACGATGTGCTTTGTTGCACCTTCATTGTCAGAAGCCGACAGTGAAGTGTCTACCGGGGCACGGGAAACCGTGCGCCATGGGGACGCCGCTTCACCGCGATCGCCTCTGTCGCTACGTTCATTACGATCGCGCCCGCCGCGAGGTTTATCATCGTGACGAGCCGGACGGCGACCGCCGCCTTCACCACGTGACGCACCGGCAGGACGCCCACCACCTTTCCCGGTACGCGGGTTTTGGCTGCGTTTTTCGCTATCGTCGTCACCGCGGACATACATCACTTTGACCTTGCCGCTTTTACCTTTAAATTCGTCGTTCATTTTTCCTCCACCTGGCTGAGCGCGAAGCGCGCAGATTACCTGATGTGGCATGGGTTAGCCATTAACTTTGCTTAAAAGCTAATAACTATTGTACTCATCGAATAAATCACTTTGTTGGCCTCCCCATCTTCGCCGATAATATGTAACATATTTGAAACATCCACGGTGCATGACACCGATTTTCAACCATTCTCTTTGAGGTTAGTTATGAATACCGTTTGCGCCGACTGCCAGGCCATTAACCGCATTCCTGACGACCGTATTGATGACGGCGCAAAGTGCGGTCGCTGCGGTCATGAACTGTTTGACGGAGAAGTCGTCAATGCGACTACGGCTACGCTGGATAAACTTCTGAAAGACGAGCTGCCGGTCGTGGTGGACTTTTGGGCTCCGTGGTGCGGGCCGTGCGTTAACTTCGCACCAATATTTGAGGATGTAGCCGAAGAGCGCAGCGGCAAAGTCCGTTTTGTTAAGGTCAATACCGAGGCTGAACAGGAGCTCAGCGCCCGTTTTCGTATTCGCAGCATCCCAACCATTATGATCTTCAAGAATGGCCAGGTCGTTGACATGCTGAATGGTGCGATGCCAAAAGCCCCGTTCGATAGCTGGCTGGACGAAAATATCTGATCCTGCGGGGGCATTTTTTAGCCCCCTCTTTTATATCTACGTTAGAATAGCGTTTTTAGCTAAGCTGCCTTAATTAATGACAGAAAACGCCGTTCTCCGCCTTCGTGCTGCTCGCCTGGCCCGTGCAACTCGCCCATTTCTTGCCCGTGGTAATCGCGTTCGTCGCTGCCAGCGTTGCCTGTTGCCGCTGAAAAACTGCCTGTGCGAGACGCTTCAGCCGCAAAATGCGCGCAGCCGCTTTTGCCTGGTCATGTTCGACACTGAGCCCATGAAGCCCAGCAACACTGGCCGGCTAATCGCCGATGTTTTGCCGGACACAGAGGCGTTTCAATGGTCACGCACGGAGCCACCAGAGGCGCTGCTGGAACTTGTCGCTAATCCGAACTATCAGCCGATGGTCGTTTTTCCCGCTTCCTATGCTAACGGAGAGCGGGAAGTTCTGACCACGCCGCCAGTCACCGGGAAACCACCGCTGTTTATTATGCTTGACGGTACCTGGACCGAAGCGCGCAAAATGTTCCGTAAAAGCCCTTACCTCGACGCGCTGCCGGTGATTTCCGTTGACCTGAGCATTACCTCTGCTTATCGCCTGCGAGAAGCGCACGCCGAGGGCCAGTACTGTACCGCAGAAGTCGCCGCAGCCTTGCTTGAACTGGCGGGGGATACCGATGCATCTGAAGGGCTAACGCAGCACTTTACCCTTTTCCGTGAGCGTTATCTGGCGGGGAAACCGCATCATCAGGGCAGCGTCACAGCAGAAGTTGAAGAAAACGTTTAGACTCTCCTGAACATCACTCAGGGGAGAGAGTCGTGAGTCAACGAGGCCTGGAAGCGCTGCTGCGTCCAAAATCGATTGCCGTCATCGGCGCTTCGGCAAAGCCCGATCGCGCCGGTTATTTAATGATGCGTAATTTGCTTGCCGGCGGGTTCAACGGCCCGGTCATGCCGGTCACGCCAACCCATAAAGCCGTTTGCGGGGTGCTGGCCTGGCCGGATATCGCCAGCCTGCCGCTTGCGCCCGACCTCGCGATTATCTGTACCCATTCAGGCCGTAACCTGACGCTGCTAGACGAGCTGGGAAGCAAAGGCTGCAAAGCCTGCATTATCTTATCAGCTCCCCCCGAGCAACTGCCTGAATTGCTGGCCTGCGCGGCACGCTGGCAAATTCGTCTGCTAGGCCCCAATAGCCTTGGTCTTTTAGCGCCCTGGCAGGGGTTGAACGCTAGCTTCTCGCCGGTACCGATTCAAAAGGGCAAACTGGCGTTTATTTCCCAGTCCGCCGCAGTTTCAAACACCATTCTGGACTGGGCGCAGCAACGTGAAATGGGGTTTTCCTGGTTTATCGCCCTCGGTGATAGCCTGGATATCGACGTGGATGAGCTGCTTGATTACCTCGCAAGAGATACCAAAACCAGCGCCATTTTGCTTTATCTTGAACATCTTAGCGATGCCCGTCGCTTTGTCTCTGCCGCGCGAAGTGCCTCACGTAATAAACCTATTCTGGTCATCAAAAGCGGACGCAGCAGCAAAGCTCAAACCCTGCTGAAAACGCATCCTGGCCTGGATGCCGCCTGGGATGCGGCAATTCAGCGGGCTGGTTTACTGCGTGTTCAGGACACGCATGAACTGTTTTCCGCCGTTGAAACCCTCAGCCATATGCGCCCTCTGCGCGGCGAACGACTGATGATTGTCAGTAATGGGGCGGCTCCTGCGGCGCTGGCGCTGGATGAACTATGGCTGCGAAACGGCAAGCTGGCGACGTTAAGCGAAGAAACTACAAAGGCGCTTGCAGCAGTGCTTCCTTCAGGTGTTGAAGCCGGAAATCCGATAGATCTCCGTGATGACGCAACGCCCGGCCGTTATCTGCTGGCCGTAGAAAAATTGCTGGATAGCCATGATTTTGATGCTCTAATGGTGATTCATTCTCCCAGCGCCGCCGCTCCCGGAACCGCAAGCGCTCTCGCGTTGATCGATTTGCTACAGCGGCACCCTCGCGGGAAATACCTGACCATTTTTACCAACTGGTGCGGTGAGTTCTCCTCCCAGGAGGCCAGACGCCTGTTTAGCGATGCCGGGATCCCTACCTACCGAACCCCAGAAGGGGCGGTAACGGCGTTTATGCATATGGTGGAGTATCGCCGTAATCAGAAGCAGCTCCGCGAGATCCCCGCGCTACCCGCTAACCTGACGGCTAACACCGGCGAAGCTCACCACCTGATCCAGCAGGCGCTGCATCAGGGAGCAACCACGCTCGATACTCATGAAGTCAGGCCCGTACTTGAAGCCTATGGCTTAACGACGCTGCCAACATGGATTGCAAGTGACAGTGCGGAAGCCGTGCACATCGCCGAGCAAATTGGCTATCCCGTGGCGTTAAAACTTCGCTCACCGGATATTCCCCATAAGTCGGAAGTTCAGGGGGTAATGCTTTATTTACGGACGGCCAGTGAGGTTCAGCAGGCAGCAGAAGCCATTATTGACCGTGTAAAAATGACCTGGCCACAGGCGCGGATTCATGGCCTGCTGGTGCAAAGTATGGCAAACCGCGCGGGGGCACAGGAGCTTCGGGTTGTCGTTGAGCACGACCCGGTATTTGGCCCATTGATCATGCTGGGGGAAGGCGGCGTAGAATGGCGGCCCGAGCGACAGGCTGCCGTGGCTCTCCCTCCTTTAAACATGAATCTTGCCCGCTATCTTGTTATTCAGGCGATTAAAAGCGGCAAGATCCGCAGCAGGAGCGCATTACGCCCGCTGGACATCGCCGGCATCAGCGAGGTTCTGGTGCGGGTCTCTAACCTGATCATCGATTGCCCGGAGATAGTACGGCTTGATATCCACCCGCTGTTAGCCTCCGGCAGTGACTTTACTTTGTTAGATGTCACACTTGAGTTAGCCGAATTTACCGGAGATGCGGATTCCCGCCTGGCCGTTCGTCCTTATCCTCATCAACTGGAAGAGATTGTGCAGCTCAAAAATGGCGATCGCTGCCTGTTCCGCCCGATCCTTCCTGAAGATGAACCTCAGCTGCAGCGCTTTATTGCCCAGGTAACAAAAGAAGATCTCTACTATCGCTATTTCAGCGAGATCAATGAATTTACCCACGAAGATTTAGCCAATATGACGCAGATCGACTACGATCGGGAAATGGCGTTTGTTGCCGTTCGTCGAATGAAAGGCAGCGATGAGATCCTCGGCGTCACGCGTGCAATTTCCGATCCGGATAACGTGGATGCCGAGTTTGCCGTGCTGGTGCGCTCCGACCTGAAAGGGCTTGGGCTGGGCCGCCGCCTGTTGGCTAAACTCATCGACTACACCAGACAACACGGTATTCAGCAGCTAAATGGCATCACGATGCCGAATAACCAGGGCATGATTGCTCTGGCCCGTAAACTGGGTTTCAGCGTCGATATTCAGCTGGAAGATGGCATTGTGAGCCTGATGCTCCCACTGGGCGAAAGCGCAGATTCGTGAGTAAGGTACTGGAAAACATACTCACTTTGCGTGGCAGTAGTGGTATTATCAGCAGGTTCTGACGTCTGGATTTTGCAGAAGGCCATCCAATGAAAAGAGAAGATAAGCACTGTGATGTTGTCTAAATTTAAACGTAATAAACATCAACAACACCTTGCCCAGTTACCGAAGCTTTCTCAATCAGTTGATGATGTAGAAACCCTGTTCTCCCCTGCGGACTTCCGCGAAACGCTGCTGAAAAAAATAGCGGGCGCAACGCAACGCATCTGCATCATTGCGCTGTATCTTGAGCAGGATGACGGCGGCAATGGGATCCTGTCCGCGCTTTATCAGGCTAAACAGCAGCGGCCGGACCTGGAAGTTACCGTGCTGGTTGACTGGCACCGTGCTCAGCGCGGACGTATTGGTGTTGCCGCAACCAACACCAATGCGGACTGGTATCACCGCATGGCAGAGCAGTTTCCGGATGTAAATATTCCGGTCTACGGCGTTCCCGTCAATACTCGCGAAGCGCTTGGCGTGTTGCATTTCAAAGGTTTTATCATTGATGACAGCGTTTTCTACAGCGGTGCCAGCCTCAATGATGTCTATCTGCATCAGCATGATAAGTATCGTTATGACCGCTATCAGGTCATCCGCAATCGCTCGTTAGCGGACATTATGTATGGTTGGGTGAACCAGAATCTGGTGAATGGCCGCGCGGTTCATCGACTGGACGTCGCCGAACGCCCAAAAAGCCCGGAAATCAAAAACGACATTCGCCTGTTCCGTCAGGAGCTGCGGGATGCCAGCTTTATCTTCCAGGGTGATGCGGACAACGATCAGCTGTCGGTTACGCCGCTGGTTGGGCTGGGGAAATCCAGCCTGCTGAATAAAACTATCTTCCATCTTATGCCGTGTGCCGAGCAAAAGCTCACTATCTGCACGCCGTATTTCAACCTGCCTGCGGTGCTGGTGCGTAATATCATTCAGCTACTGCGAGATGGCAAACAGGTTGAGATTATCGTTGGCGACAAAACGGCCAACGATTTCTATATTCCCGAAGATCAGCCGTTTAAGATTATCGGTGCCCTGCCTTACCTCTACGAGATTAACCTGCGCCGCTTCCTTAGCCGCCTGCAGTATTATGTGAATACCGGGCAACTGATTGTGCGTTTGTGGAAAGACGGGGATAACAGCTATCACCTGAAAGGAATGTGGGTGGACAACGAGTGGATGCTGCTGACCGGGAATAACCTTAACCCGCGCGCCTGGCGTCTGGACCTGGAGAATGCCCTGCTGATCCACGATCCGAAAAGAGAGCTGGAAGGCATTCGTACCAGAGAGCTGGAGCTTATCCGCACCCATACGACGGTCGTTCAACATTATCGCGATCTGCAAAGCATCGCCGAATATCCGGTGAAAGTTCGTAAGCTGATTCGCCGCCTGCGTCGTATCCGTATCGACCGATTGATAAGCCGCATTCTTTAAATGTTTAAGCCCTGCACTGCAGGGCTTTTTCTTTCTAGAGTTTGATGCCTTTTCCTTTGCGGTGCAGCAGCAAAGAAACCACAAACGCCAGCGCTCCCATCCCGGAAACATACCAGAAGAAGATAGTTTCACTGCCGATCGATTTTAGTGACAGAGCGACATATTCCGCAGAGCCGCCAAACAGAGCATTAGCAACCGCATAGGAGAGCCCAACGCCCAGGGCACGGACTTCTGGTGGGAACATTTCAGCCTTCAGAATGCCGCTAATTGAAGTGTAAAAGCTGACAATGATCATCGCCGCCATCACCAGTGCAAAGGCTGCATACGGCGAGCTAACATTTTGCAAAGCCGTCAAGATAGGCACAGTCAGCACCGCCGCTAACCCGCCAAAACATAGCATTGAGCTACGCCGTCCGATTTTATCCGATAGCGCGCCGAAGAACGGCTGGATCACCATGAAAATAAACAGAGCAAAGGTCATCAGCGCGCTGGCCGTATTGGCATGCATCCCCGCCGTATTTACCAGGTACTTCTGCATATAAGTGGTGAAAGTATAAAAAGCCAGGGACCCGCCGGCAGTAAAGCCGAGCACCATAATGAACGCTTTACGGTTCTTCCATAGCCCGGATAGCGTTCCGGCATCTTTGTGCGCACGAGTCGCTTTATCTGACGTTTCATCCAGCGAACGACGAAGATAAAGGGCAACAATGGCCAGTACGGCGCCAATCGCGAATGGGATCCGCCATCCCCAGCTTCGTAAATCCTCATCGCTCAGCACTTGCTGCAGGATAACCACAACCAGCAATGCAGTAAGCTGCCCACCAATGAGCGTCACATACTGGAATGAGGCGTAAAATCCTTTACGGCCTTCAACCGCCACCTCACTCATGTATGTCGCGCTGGTTCCATACTCTCCTCCCACAGATAAGCCCTGAAACAAGCGAGCCAGAAGTAATAACGCAGGAGCCCATGTACCGATAGTGGCGTATCCTGGCAGGCAGGCAATTACCAACGATCCAAAACACATCATGCAGACGGAGATCAGCATGGAGTTTTTACGTCCATGTTTGTCAGCGATATAGCCAAACAGCCAGCCGCCAATCGGCCGCATCAGAAAACCAGCGGCAAAGACCCCAGCCGTTTGCAACAGTTGGGTAGTAGTATTTCCCGTAGGGAAAAAGATGTGTGCGAAATAGAGCGAGCAGAATGAGTAAACATAAAAATCAAACCACTCAACCAGATTCCCTGATGAGGCGCCGACAATGGCCCAGACGCGACGACGGGTATCCGCAGCCGTTAGCGCAATACTCTCTTCACTTGTTGATTCAGTCATTATATTTTCCTGTCTTCCTGAACGAGCGTAATAACCCAGGATCCAGTAAAGCAGGAGAAACAAAATTCGTGAGGTGAAGTTTCTTGTTGCGCAGTTGTTACAGTGTTTTTTGTGAGCAGGCTAAGCTTTTCGCAAATTGTTACTACTGGAAAAACAAAAAACCCCAGCCGTCAGGCTGAGGTTTTCTGTTTTATTTGATGCCTGGCAGTTGTATGCCGGGCTGTCCTGCCCGTCACCCTGCGGGCAGCCTGCGGCTGTGCAAAATCGTTCCCGATGATTTTGTCATGCTCTCTGAGAGTAGAAAGCAGCAGAAACCAGA